>JAQVIX010000123.1 GCA_028695495.1 Candidatus Cloacimonadota bacterium
ACATTGAAAAACAATGCAACTGTTCAATTGAATACAGATAGAGTGTAAAATGAAGAAGGAATAATGTCCTCAAAGAACCTGATAAACAAAGAATTGGAATTTACACCAACGTTTGGGACTCAACTCCCTATGCCCTTTGATGGCAGAAAACTCTCATGAGTTTTCTGCCATCAAAGGGCATAGGGCTGGGGTTTTATTTATCATATTGCTATATAACGCGATTGCTATCTAAAATATCACCCCTAACGGGGTTCCGCTCGGCAGCCAAACATGATATTCTCAGTGCAAGCCCTTGGAGTTAATGGCGCTTACCCGCCTTTTACCCGATCAACGCCTTATACAAGCGACATTGACTTCAAGTGGCGGAAATGCTCGCAAGCTCGCAAATGAATAATGAATGATGAATTAGCTGAGCGCAGCGAAGCAAGCCTCCCCGTTAGCCGTCCTCGCAATGCCCTCGCCTCGACCGGCAAATTCTGGGTAGAGGCGAGGGCATTGTGAGAGAGAGAAACGGGCAAGGCGAGGCTGTCCAGTAATACACAAACAAAACAACAACAAGAAATGTCCACACCTGAAATGTAGGGGTTCAATGCCTTGAACCCGCCGAAATTTACACGCAACAGGTAATCATTACAGATTGTGTATCAGTTTATTACGGTGTGCGCTGCGCGCACGTTTTGTTAAAAGCGGGCGCAAAGCCCTCAAGCCCCTACATTCTCGTTTTGCTTGATATCGTGCTTAGTTTTGGCATTTCGGGACAGCCTTGCAATGAATGCTGAATAATAAAAATCCGTGGTATCCATCAAAATCCGATCAATCCGTGTAAGCATTGGGCAAACACATTGGTCTGCCCCTACAATTCCAGTATGTGCGCATTTAGAACAAAGCAAAAATCAACAAGGTAACTTATCCACGAGCGCAGCCAATTTTACATTTTACACTCTACACTTTAGATTCTTAGCAGTCGAAGCACGAGACTGCTAAGTTCCCCCTTGCTTTTTGCCCAAATCACACTATTTTATCTATAAAAACAATAAGGAGCTGAGCCATGAATACCCAAAGACTCACCATCAAATCGCAGGAACTTATTTCTGCCATGCAGAGCCTCGCCCAGGAATATGGGCATCAGGAGATTCGCGATCTGCATCTGGTCTCCGCCATGCAGGCGCAAAGCGAATCCCTATTGCACCCTCTTTTGGCGAAGCTCGAAATCCCGCAAGAGGCGCTAAGTCAAGCCCTTACCCAAGCTTTGCACAAATTGCCCAAAGTGCGCGGCGGGCAAGTGTATTTGGCGCAGGAGATTTTGGACATCCTACACGCTGCCGAAAAGGAAGCAGACCGCCTAAGCGACGACTATATAAGCGGAGAGCACCTGCTGCTTGCCACTTTAAATAAAGGCAAAGAAGCCGCCCAAATACTCAAAAACCTCGGTCTTAGCCACGATACACTGATGCAGGCACTGAAGGAAGTGCGCGGAAACTTGCGGGTAGATGATCAAAATCCGGAAGCCAAATATCAGGCTTTGGAAAAGTATGCGCGCAACCTCACCCGTTTGGCGCGCACGGATAAGCTTGATCCCGTAATCGGGCGCGATGAAGAGATTCGCCGCACCATGCAGATTCTTTCGCGCCGGCGTAAGAATAATCCCATTTTGATCGGCGAACCGGGAGTAGGGAAGACCGCCATTGCCGAAGGTCTTGCCAAACGCATTGTGGATAAGGACGTTCCCGAAAACTTACTTGGTAAAGAGCTTTTGGAACTCGATATGGGAGCGCTCATTGCCGGAGCGAAATTCCGCGGTGAATTTGAAGAGCGCCTGAAAGCGGTCTTGAGCGAGGTGGAAAAATCCCAGGGGCAGATAATACTCTTTATCGATGAAATCCACACCGTGGTGGGAGCCGGCGCCGCCGAAGGCAGCATGGATGCCTCGAATATGCTAAAGCCGGCATTGGCACGCGGAACGCTGCATTGCATAGGCGCCACTACCATCGATGAATATCGTAAGCATATTGAAAAAGACGCGGCGCTCGAACGCCGTTTCCAACCGGTGATGATCGTGGAACCCAGCTTGGAAGATAGCATTTCCATCCTGCGCGGCATCAAAGAAAAGTATGAAGTGCATCACGGAGTGCAGATTACAGATAACGCCATTGTGGCGGCGGCAACGCTTTCCGACCGCTATATTTCCGACCGCTTTTTGCCAGATAAGGCAATCGACCTCATCGATGAGGCATGTTCCCGCCTGAGGCTGGAGATCGATAGCATGCCGCAGGAATTGGACGAAATCGAGCGGCGTCTGAGGCAATTGGAAATCGAGCGGCTTTCGCTTAAAAAAGAAAGCGATAAGCTCTCGCAAGCGCGACTTAGCAAGATTCAGGAAGAAATCGCCGAAGACCAGGAAAATCGCGACCGCCTGAAATTGCAATGGGAAAACGAGAAAAAGCAATTGGATCGCATTCGCAACCTCAAAGAAGAGATTGAAAATCTGAAGATTGCTGCCGAAAAAGCAGAGCGCGAGGGAAATTACGAAAAAACCGCCGAAATCCGCTATGGACACCTGGTGCAAAAGACACGGGAACTAAATGAATTGCGCGAAAAGAGCGAGAATCCGGAAGGGAACCTGCTCAAAGAACAGGTGGATGAAGAGCTGGTGGCAGAAGTGGTTTCCAAATGGACGGGCATCCCCATATCCAAACTGGCGCAAAGCGAGATGAAAAAGCTTTTGGCATTGGAAGAGGTATTGGCAGCGCGGGTGATAGGGCAAAAAGAGGGAATTACCGCCCTTTCAAACGCCATTCGCCGCAGCCGCAGCGGGCTTTCGGATGAAAAGCGCCCCATCGGCAGTTTTCTCTTTTTAGGTCCCACCGGTGTGGGAAAAACGGAATTGGCAAAAACCCTGGCTTCTTACCTCTTTGATACCGAAAAATCGCTGTTGCGCCTGGATATGAGCGAATTTATGGAGCGGCATAGCGTAGCCCGGCTCATCGGTGCGCCTCCTGGATATGTGGGCTACGAAGAAGGCGGCTACCTTACGGAAGCCATCCGCCGGCGCCCTTATAGCGTGGTGCTTTTTGACGAGATTGAAAAAGCGCATGGCGATGTATTTAACCTGCTGCTGCAAATATTGGATGAAGGGCGGCTAACGGATGGTAAGGGACGCACCGTGGATTTTCGCCATAGCGTAATCATCCTTACTTCCAATCTGGGCAGCCAGGAAATCTATAACCATCAAGGGGATCTGGAAGAATTGCGTCCCTATCTGATGCAGGTATTGCAAGGGCATTTCCGCCCCGAATTCCTGAACCGGTTGGACGATATCATCATCTTCCACCGCCTGGATAAAGAGCAGATAGCCGCCATCGTGCGCCTGCAGCTTGCGATATTGGCAGAGCGTTTGAGGGCGCGCGATATCACGCTAAGCTTTACGGATGCCCTGGTGGATTTTGTATGCGAAGAAGGCTTTGACCCGCAATTTGGCGCGCGCCCGATAAAGCGCGTAATTCAACGCGAAATTGAAGATGCGCTGGCAAAAGCGATCTTAAGCGGGGAATTGGAAAGCGGACAGCTGAAGGTGGATTTTGATGGGGCGGCGCTGCGTTTTGCAGGTGTTAGGTTTTAGGTGATGGGTGTTAGGGCTGCGCTCGCGGTGGAATTATTCTGGTTTTAGGCTAATTCGTGTGATTGGCGTAATTCGTGGATAGATTCGATATCCATGGAGTTCATTGCGGCAAGATATTTTTGAAGCTGCTCGAAACTATCAGCCGCAATGGACTTTATGAAGCGGTTTCCTGGGGTGCTTGCCTCCGATTTGGCACAAGCAGTGTAGCGAAGCGGAACTGTTGATAGACTAAAAGTGGCTCACTTTCAAACTTGGTGGGTAGCCATCGAATATATTGGATGCGATTATTTCCCGAAATGATGGCATCCTTGCTGTCTTGTCCCGTCAGGGACAGTGGTTCAGAAATACGCAAACAATATAACAACAAGAAATGTTCACACCTGAAATGTAGGGGTTCAAGGCATTGAACCCGCCGAAATTTATACCCAACAGCTAATCATTACGGATTGTGTTTCAATTTATTATGGTGTGCGGTGCGCACACGCTTTGTTAAAAGCGGGCGCAACGCCTTGCGCCCCTACATTCCCAGTGATACAGATATCGTGCATGGTTTTGGCATTTCGAGACAGCCTCAAGACCCTTACACAGCTTGAATATGAAGCCATCTTAGGCTTCATTTTCTCCGTATTAGCTCAGTGTTCTTTTTTACCCACTATATTTGAAAGAGAGCCAAAAAAGTAATACATATATCTCAATTGAGGGTAAGGGACTCAAGTCAATTTAAGCCAAATCGGATTTGGCTGTCCAGAAATACGCAAACAATATAACAACAAGAAATGTTCACACCTGAAATGTAGGGGTTCAAGGCATTGAACCCGCCGAAATTTATACCCAACAGCTAATCATTACGGATTGTGTTTCAATTTATTATGGTGTGCGGTGCGCACACGCTTTGTTAAAAGCGGGCGCAACGCCTTGCGCCCCTACATTCCCAGTGATACAGATATCGTGCATGGTTTTGGCATTTCGAGACAGCCTCAAGACCTTTACACAGCTTGAATATGAAGCCATCTTAGGCTTCATATTCTCCGTATTAGCTCATTGTTCTTTTTTTTTGACCCACTATATTTGAAAGAGAGCCAAAAAAACAAAATAAGTTCACCCCGAGCGCAGCCCTGCCACCTGCGACCTGCCACCTGCGAGCTTGCGAGCCGCGCCAGCCCTAACACCTATCACCTAAAACCTAACACCTGCGAAGCACCTGAAACCTGAAACCTAAAAAAAAGCCCGGTCAACGCCGGGCTTTTTTTACAATAAGACGAATTACTTCATCATAATCATCTTTTTGGTGCTGCTGTATTTGCCAGCATTCATCTTGTAGTAATAGATGCCGCTGGATACATTCTTACCGTTGTTATCGGTACCGTTCCAAACGATAGTGTGATTACCGGCGGTGGCGTTGCCATTTACCAGGTTTTTCACAAGCTGACCTTTTTGGTTATAGATATCGATGTTTACGGGACCTGCATTCACCATGCTGTAGCTAATAGTGGTTTCGGGGTTGAAGGGGTTCGGATAGTTGCCTTTCAGCTCGTTTGCCACTGCAGGGGCGTTTTGGTCTTCGTTGGAATTGGGGCCGCTATGCAAGCTTACCTGGTCCACAAAGAGGATGAAGGCGTCGTTGGATACGCAGCGGATGGCTACATATACGTTTTGGTTGTCATAATTTGAGAGGTCATATACATATTCCGTCCAGGTGCCGGGCACTTCTACATAGTCCGGACCGCTTACATATTGGAAGCCCTGGGGAATGATGGTGGAAAGGGTGCTTACGCCCACTCTGAAGCGCTCCATACCGTATTGAGTGGTGTGGCTGCGGGCATAGAATCTCAGCGCACTATTGGTGCTCAATTGGGTTCTGGGGGTTATAAGCCAGTCGTTATTGGGAGGGCTTACGGCGGCAAAGCTTGCCATCATTTTGGTGCCATCATAGGCAGTAAGATTTTCAATCGGAGGCACGGTGGTAGTAGGATTGAATACGATATAAGCCATGGGGGCGCCGCTATTGGGGAATTGGATGCCCTGGAAGCCGTAGGTTTCAGAATTATCCTGGTCAAGCAAAGTCCAGGGGGCAATCTCGGTTACAAAATCAGCATAAGTCTCGAAGCTATCGGAGAAAATGATGGGAGCAAGCTGGAAATCTACATCTACCAATAACATAGCTGGGGCAGATTCGCCATCGGAATATACGCAGCTTACGCCATAGAGATATTCGCCATTATTGAGGTCCCAATCGGTATAGGTGGTGATGGCGGGATCGTTGATCTGAGCAATCTGGGCGCCATCGCGATATACTTTGTAACCCAAGAGGGCACGGTTATAGCGCTTAGGCTCGAAACGAGCAAGTTCCAAAGTGCCGGTTTGTATGGGATTCTGGGTTTCGGCGATGGGCTTGAGCACCACGTTTTTCGCAGTAGCGCCATCGGTTGCAA
>JAQVIX010000124.1 GCA_028695495.1 Candidatus Cloacimonadota bacterium
TCTTCCGATCTTTTCTTTCAAGGTTTCAGTTCTTAGCTGGTTTATGTATTTAGGATTTTCTTGGTAGTTTTTTCTACCTTCCAGAAGATCAGGAAAAAAGTCTGCAAATAAGTATTTATATTTTGCGAGCGCAGAATCTGGCTCCACCTGCTTGTATAAATCCTCCAAATACTTAATTTCTGCTTCAGGCAAAGCCCATTTTGCAGATTTATATGTACGATGTTTGGATATAATACTTCTCAATTTTTCTGCAACAATATGCTCAGGGTCAATAAGTTCGGACACTTTAGTTTTAAATTGTTCTGCGATCATCCTCTTGCACGATACAGGCAAATTATCATAATGATCAAAAATTTGGACCCAAGAAAGAGCGGAATTATCGTGGTAACTATACGCCAATTCGATTGTTTTGTAAATGCTTTCTTCAAATTGAATTTGGGATATATCAGGTCTCGGAGGACACGATAATTCTCTCCATTTATACCTGCTTGTATAAGTCCCAAAGTCATTCGAGGATGGCAATAAGGTCATCAATAACTTCCATCCAATTGCGGGATATGTTTTTTGAATATCTGCTAATACATCAAACCTTTCATCCATTGATGTTTCAGTTTGAGGAATCCAAAGACAAAAAATGCTTGTCAAATTGTTAAAAGCGTCTTTCCCGGGTTCGAGTTCTGATAACTGGCATAAAGCCATCACGACTCTTTTAAAAAAACGTTTATCCCATGCCAATGCTTGTAATGCCCATAGTAAATTATAATGTATATCTTTTGAAAAAAGCGTAACTTGTGCTTCATCGAACATATTCATTATATATTTTTCCTTGGACGATAACGAAGCCTCTACGGCTCTGATGAATTTAGTTGGAGACGCTTCTGCCAAGAGCGGCATTACATCACCCAAAGAGTACCATAAATCTTTATCAGCAATGAGAAATATGTTCTCAACGATTTGATCAACATATCCAGCATGGTCATGAAGCGAGTCATTGCCTGAGTGCTTTCCGTAAATCGCTAATAATATAAGAGATTGCGCAAGACCTTTTCGAAGCTCTTCAGAGTATTTCCTGTTTTTCCCATAGATTGCAGAAAAAACGCGATTTTGGGATTCAAGATCCAATTCAGGATTTCGTTCGGATAACACCTCAATTACTACGTCGCGAAACAAATTCCAATCATCTTTAGTAGTATAAGACATGAAAGACAAATAACAATCCAACACAGAGTAAGTAAACCACATATTACCGATTCTGTGAATCGGGCGATCCGAATAGTGCAATATCTCTGTAAGAAAAGAATTATAATCAGAATACTCCGTTTTCGCCAACTTTGAAATCATTTCTTTATCGCCGGAATATTCTGTTTTCCAGCTTTGAACGAACATTATGGGTAAAATTTGTCTAATTTGATTTTGATTCTTATAAGCCCATTCTGGCAAATGTGGACCGGATATTAACCTTCTTAATATTGTGAGAGTCCCTCCCGAATTTTTTGACCATAGCTTTGCTTCATTATCAGAAAAACCTACTGAAACAAGCTGGTTTTCAATTTCTCTTATAGTAATACGAGATAATTCAAGGTCCTCCTTTTTGGATGGAGTACTCGGATCCAATGGTATCATAAATTTTTGCCCAGATTGATAATTAATATCCTGGATGTTTGTGAACGCTGGAATAATGAGCAATTCAGATATTGAATCTAAGTTTTGGGACCGGAGCGAATCTGATGTTTTTGCTACAATGGCGTTTGATAAAAACGCATTTTTACGCTGATCATCTGGCAGGGCTTGAATGGCAGAGTAAAGAAATATGATGACCTCATCTTTTGTGATTGACCTTATTCTTAGAGTTTTATCTGTATTATTCAAGAAATTATGCACTTGCTCAATATCCGATTTTCTGCCAGCTAATGATATTTGAACGGGAATTTCCAACTCAAATGACGAGATCCATTGCTTGGCATAGCTCTCAAGCGTTATTAAATCTGGGGCACTTTTACCAATTTGCTCTAAAAACCAGCGCTTTGCAGAATGTGAGTTTATTAGCCATTCTTCAATGTCTAAAGCGTCATAGGCTCTTACCTCTTTCCAAACACCATGTGCGGATTTTTCCGCAACCCATCCTTTCTTTCTATTCCAAATATTTACTGTAACAAATATGAAAACAGTATCTTTTTTCTTTTCATCCTTTCCCTCGCTTCTTTTTTTTAAGTCTTCATTTGCTTTTTGACTTATGTTTTTTTGCGTGCTCATTTCCCACACAGATCTCCCAAGAGGAATAAATGGATTTGATTCTTTCACTATCAGCTCTCCATCATAGCCAGGATTATCGATGTTTTCTCCACATGGAAAAGCGACATATTCAATGTCTTTATAAGCAATAGTGTTGTAGATCAATCTTCTGATTAAATCAGGTAGATCAGATCTGCTTTTAATGGTTTTTGCCCAGTTTTGAATATCTATACTATTTACTGTAAGCATAATCACACATTCTCCTGGTATTCTTTTTTTGTTGAGTCTCTAATATTGGTGCAAAACCCAATTACTTGTTCATCAGGTTCCAAATTATCCATAATATATTCTTTCCTTTAAGGATAAATCCCCAATTGCTCGCATTCAGAAAAATGTGGGACCAAGCACATATGGATTTCCGTGATCTTCCCAGAGTCTGTTTTGACAAGCATGGTGGCTACAAGGTTTGCTTTGGAACCTTGTGCTATGACCAGACAGTATTGTCCCCGATATATTGCCAATTCTGCAAAGACAGAAGATCCTGCCTTCTTAATAGTCTGGAATTTAACACTTAAATAATCCAGGAAAGCCTGTTTGCCACGCATCTCATCAAAGACCCATTGTGAGGTATAAAGCAGGTCTTCAGCAATGATTTTCTGTAAGATCTCCGAATTTAATGTATTGTAAGCGTGGGCGAGCAGGTTACAAACTATAATTTCATCGAGAGCGGATGAGCTTTTTTCATCGGTTAAGCTTTCAATTGTTGGAGAACCGCTGTATATTATTTTTCCCGTTGGTAAATGTCTATAAACGGAAACATTTCCCTCTTTTCTGATGAATTCCAGCTCTTTTTGCATATTCTCACTTTGAACAAAAAGATGATCCTTACTGAGCGAGCTTTCATATTCCCATCCATCCGGATAGGATACTATCCGCTGCTTAGAGCCTTTTATACGGCAAGCACTGACCTTTTGTGTTTGTACCCGGTCAATGAATACCCTGCCAAACTCAGCCCAGTCGCAGGGAATAGTGAATCCTCCTTGCTGATCTACTATGGCGATATCCATGCAAGTACCCCGGTTCTGGAATATCAGCCCCTTACTTTCCAAGAAATCCACATAGCATTGTGCATCGTGTGGAGACATAAATCCAATTCGCACAAGCTCCCCATCCGCACACAATGTATGGTTTGGAACATCATTTTGAAACTGCTCCCAAGAGCCATGATACTTGTTTACAATGGATTCAGCTTTTACGATCACCGATATTGCTTCGACTAAAACTGCCACAATTTATCCTCTCAATACATTATTGACTGCATAATCAGGTAACAGGTGAAAGCCACTCAATATCCGGACGTGCGAGCAATCTGGCGTTATTATACGCCATATCAAGGCTCAGACATGTAGATGCATGGTAAAATTTCTCTTTATCCAACTCGACCACCAATGCCAGATCGGCTTTAGCGGGACTAAACAGGGATAATGGTAGTAAGAGTTGAATCTTGCCCTGATAGTATTGAGGAACAGCCGTCTTGTAGTTTCGTTTCACCCTCTTTTTTGCTAATTCTATCGCACCCCGGATTGTGTTGTTTAGCATATAGCTGTTCGAGGGATCATCAAATGGTGGAGGAAATCTTGCAATATTCTCCTCAATAATATGGTCATAGTCTGCCCTGATATCTAATCTCGTATCAAAAAGTAGTACTGATGGATCATCAAAGTATGTCGCTATAGATGGAAGTGGATGGAAATCTTTCAGATCTCGGTCACTTTCCGGGCAAAATTTGTAAAAAAAGTAGGGTTCGTATCCTGACTTCTTGTTATTTCCAAATAATGCATAAATCTCTTCTTGATTTGTAGTTACAAGCCCGGTATTGAAACATGACTTATCAGCAGTGATAGCGATAAGGTTTTCGGAAAATAACTTCGAGAAGGTGAATTTTAAATAATTAAACAAGATGGGATACTCATGATTTACATCAGGTTTAACTCTGTATTGCCAGTTCTCTGGCATAGCCATTTTTGCCAAAATTTCTAATGACATATCGAGGTCTGGGAACCATGCGAATTCAAGTATGTCCATTTCATACTCCTTTATTTTTTTGATGTATATGCTTTGCCCATTCACTCTTATCCCACATCTCCACCGGAATGAAATTGCTTTTTGCATCGCAGGGCAGTCCAGGAGTGGGATTGAAAGTGGATCTATATTCTATACTTGTTGCAAGGCATTGTGGTATTGGGTCGTAGGTTTCCAGGGTGCGCCGCCTGGTGCGATACTCACCATGCTCCTTTTTGTCTTTGCATTTTACGATGAGGATTGTCATTTGTAAGAATGTAGTTATGCTCTTGCGTTGCCCGCTTGATGGCATCTTTCTGATGTTGGTGCTGCAACATCTTTTTACCGATAGCATTCGATCAGTCATCTCAATCATGATCTCTCCTAACATCTTTACTGGCAATGGCATAAGTGTAAGACAGAAGACTTGAATCACTCCAAACCATTGCATGTTCACATTTTTGTTAAGTTCATTTATTCGTCAAGCGACATTTTCGAGTGTTGTTTTCAATAGAAAGAATTAAAAGGCTGAGAAGTTAGCGTTAAGGATTGAAAGTATTATCTTTCGATAACTTTAAGCCGCTTCTCATTCACATGTGTGCTGAAATGGCTCTCTTGCTGCTCATCTATATCTCCTCCACTCCCAAGCCCTTCAGATACTTGTATGTATCATCATAAAACTCCCGCTTGCGGGTATGGTCTTCGTCATTGCCTTCTGGCACCAAGATTACCATGCCTTGTCTGGCGCGTGTAAGCAGAACTCGGTAGGCGTTTTTCAGGTAGGCTTTGCGCTCTTCTTTGCGGATATTCTTCCATTTGCTGCCTTCAAAAGACCAATGTTGCCAGCCGTCCGGGCTATAGCGCAAATCTCCATCCCAGCTTACGCAGACCCAGTCCAATTCCAAGCCTTGCACTTTGAATTCAGTAGCGGCATCTTCCAAATAGTAAGATGAGCGAACATCTTCGCGGTCGTTCAAAAACCAATGCACAGGGTTTATTTGATATCTCACGTCAATCGCCAAAGGTCGCAGGCGATAAGCTTTTGAGGATGCTACGATGCCATAGCGTTCCGAGCCTCTTGCCTGGTTTTTGAGCCACTGTTTTGCCACTTTGAGGTCTCGGCAAAGCTTGATCGGATATTTATCTTTGAACTTCTGGTAGCTATCTATGGCGCCGGTATCAAAATCCAACACTTGTTTTACCCAATTTGAGACCATTTCAGCGCGGAAAGAGCGCATGGATACATTTAGATGTAAGTCTGCCACAAAGTGCGTATATTGGCGGGTTTCCAGCCTTTTCAGATAGTCTTGCACTGCATATTCTGCGTCTTTGAGTTGGTCCGAAATATACAGCCGCCATTCCGGATATCTTTCCAAGAGGCAAGAAAGCCAAAGCCCTATTCCCGCCTCACCTTGATTGATTTCTTGTCCGCCGCCAATAAGGCAGATGATCATTGCCCAATCCGAGGTCTATCCAGGCAGGAAATCAGGTAATCAGGTTCTGATTGGTAAAAATCCAGGCGTAATTTTGCCCCTCGCTAATCTCATGATCGCAAGCAAGCGCTATCTTACCCAAAATAAGATTTGGGTCGCTGGATAAAAACGCCGCCAGGCTCTCTGAATATTATTCTGAATTTGATCCACCGTTCTCTTGTAAATGATCCACCATCACCCTGAAATAGAGCCACCCAATATTCTACAACAGAGCCACTTGTTTTTCAAGGTAAGTATAATACCATAATGT
>JAQVIX010000125.1 GCA_028695495.1 Candidatus Cloacimonadota bacterium
CTTGTTTTTGATCGCTTCATAATAGATTTCCACGGCGTAGTCCGTAGTTCCGCCACCGGGCAGGGTTACGTTTGAGATAATGCCGGGATAGCGCAAGCCGCGGGCATCCACGCCATACTTGAGGTAATAATAGTCGCCCAAAAGCTCACAGGCTACTTTGGAAATACCATAAATGGTGGTAGGGCGCATAATGGTATCCTGCGGGGTATTATCCTGCGGGGTGGTGGGACCAAAAGCACCAATGGAAGAAGGAGTAAATACGGCGCCTTTCTTTTCTTTCATTACTTCCAAACAGTTCAGCGCAGTTTTCATATTTACATTCCAGGAAAAAACGGGGTCGGCTTCGCCTTTGGCGGAAAGCACCGCCACCAGATTGTAAATGCTATCGATATTATACTTATTTACGGTTTCAAAAAGCACGTTCGCATCGATGGCATCCATTCTTACGGAAGGACCAGCTTCCATAACCTCCGCCGGAAGCGGGGTGCGATTGAAAGTGGCTACTACATTACTATCGCCATAGATTTTCCTCAAATAAGGGACAAGTTCCGATCCAATCTGACCGGCAGCTCCGATTACCAGTATGTTTTTCATTAGGTTACTCCTTCTTAGAATAAATATTTTCTTAATCAACCACATCTTTTGAAAGCTAAATAATTGTCAACTACAATATCACAAAAGGCGAGTTAGTAGTGCCAATAAATACCCCTTTATGAAGATAAACAAGTATAATACGAAGAGCTTTTTTGCCCTATTTTTTGCCGAAATAATCCAGCGCCTATGTTCATAATTCTCTATGTATATGTATGTTGCCGTTATAGTTGCACCCCTTCCCCGTCGGTTCCCCGTCCATTCGCCGTGCAAGCAACGGGTTAATAACGAGTTACGAACCGGTTACATTTGTCTCGCACTGAATTGGATTGACCAAATTATTGAATCATTAAGAGACGGTTCATGTTAGATAAATAAGCTTGCCTGGCGAATCTGTCCCGAAATACGCAAACAACACAACAACAAGAAATGTCCACACCTGAAATGTAGGAGTTCAAGGCACCCAAACCCACCGAAATATACACGCAACAGCTAATCATTACGGACACAATATCAATTTATTCCGGTGTGCGCTGCGCGCACGCTTTGTCAAAAGCGGGCGCAACGCCTTGCGCCCCTATATTCTCATTTTGTTTGATATCGTGCTTAGTTTTGGCATTTCTGGACAGCCTCGCTATTATAGACAGCAATCGTGGCACAGCACACAAAATGTAATGAAATCTCGCATCCTCCCCCTTTTTATGCTCAATAGAGCAGGCGAAGAAGCTAAATCACATATATCAAAGGCAATTTCCACCTGCCTTTTCATTTTTCTTTGCGGCGCCAAATCCCTCTCAGATGGCTCACCTTAACATCGCAAGCATTAGCACTCTGTCCTCTTGATTGCTAATTTATCTTGACAGAATCACCGCTTCGCTTATTTTATCCTTATAAGAATAGAAAATCTAAGGAGATAAACAATGGCAAAGAAAAAACAAGAAACAGGTGCCTTGAGTATCCACACCGAGAATATCTTCCCGATCATCAAGAAGTGGCTATATTCTCAACATGATATCTTCCTGCGCGAGCTGGTTTCAAACGCAGTGGATGCCATATCCAAACGTAAATATGCGGATGAAAGTTTTGATGCAGCAGCTGCCAAGATTGAGATCAAGCTGGATACTGGCAAAAAGACTTTGGAGATCATCGATAGCGGGATTGGTATGACTGCCGATGAAATAAAGAAATACATCAATCAAATCGCCTTCTCCGGTGCCGAAGAGTTTGTAAACAAGTTCAAAGACGTGCAGAGCAACATCATCGGGCACTTCGGTTTGGGCTTTTATTCTTCTTTTATGGTGGCAGATAAGGTGACCATCGATTCGCTCTCTTATCTGGAAGGTAGTACGCCGGCATTTTGGGAATGCGATGGTAGCACCAGCTACACCATGAGCGAAGGCAAGCGCAAAGAGGTGGGCACCACCATCACTGTTCACTTTAATAAAGAAAGTGAAGAATATGCCTCCACAGCCAAGATTACCGAGATCCTGGAGCGCTATTGCAATTTTATGCCTGTGCCTATTATGTTCGACGGCAAGCAAATAAACCAAACCGAGGCACTTTGGAACCGCAAACCCAAAGATGTAAAGCCAGAAGAATACATCGAGTTTTACAAACAGGTATTTCACGATTTTAAAGACCCCGTCTTCTGGATTCACTTAAATGTAGATTTCCCCTTCAACCTCAAGGGCATCCTCTATTTCCCCAAATTGCGCAACGAACCGGAGTTCTTCAAAGGCGAGGTAAAACTCTTTTGCAACAACGTATTCGTGGCTGACAATCTGGAAGACCTAATCCCCGAATTCCTGCTCTTGCTCAAAGGCGGCATCGATATTCCGGATATCCCGCTGAACGTATCCCGCAGCTTCCTGCAAAACGACGCTCAGGTAAAGAAGATATCCCAATACATTATCAAAAAGGTGGCAGACCATTTCAAAGAGACCTTCAAGGAAGACCGCAAGAAGTATGAAGAGTACTGGGAAGATATCAATACCTTTATCAAGTTTGGCATGCTGAAAGAGGACGATTTCTTTGAAGCCATGAAGGATATCGCCATCTTCAAATCTGCCAGTGGGGATTTTCTTACCATAGAGGAATATAAAGCCCGCAATGCCTCCGGTGAAGAAGATACCAAAATCTGGTATGCCGCTGGGGAAGATACTCAGGTAAGCTATCTGAAGCTAATGAAAGAGCAAGGGATAGAAGTGGTTTATCAGAACTCGCCTTTGGATATTCACCTCTTTCAAAGACTGGAAACAAAGTTTGAAAAGACCCAGTTCATTCGCGTGGATAGCGAAGTAAATGAGCTTCTGGAAGATAAGGAGAGCAAGAGCATGGCTGCGCCGGATAGAGCGCTACTAAAGCGCATCTTCTATCGCGCTATGCAGCAAAAGCTGGAAGCCAGTTTTAGCAAAGAGAGCTACAAAGAATTCCTCAAGAAATACCCTGCTGCGGCTACGGAACTTACTCCCTACATCATCCAAAAAGACGAGCAAACGCTATTTAATCTGCTGGAGCTTCCCGCCGAAGTGCAGGAAAAGTTGGGCAACGAAGCCATGCAGGAGCTGGATAACCATGCCTACAGCGAGCTTAAGATCGAGGTAAAGAGCTTGAAGACCAAAGAGATCCCCGGCATGATCGTATTTAGCGAGTTTATGCGCCGCTGGCACGATATGGATATGATTTCCCGCATGGGTGGCGGCAGCGACATGTTGCGGAATCACAGCCTGGTGGTGAATCCTGAAAATGAAACCATCCAGAAGCTGCTAAAGCTGGAAGCGGAAGGCAAAACCGAGGAAGTAAATACCATCGGCTCTTACATCCACGATCTCAGCCTTTTGGAGCAAAAGCCTTTCAGCGGTGAAGAGCTAAAAAGCTTTATCGCCAAAGCAAATAAGGTATTGCAATACCTCATCTGATAATAAGTCAAAAATCTATACCAAAAAGAAAAGCCCCGGTTTTCGGGGCTTTACTATTTTCGTGCCAAGCTTTAGAGCAATTCAATTACTAGGAATTTCTGCTTGCGGAAATTATCCGGATCGGTAATTCTCAGCAGCATTTCGCCACCCTCTTTGGATACTTCATAAGTAGTTGCCAGGTGGTTGCTGAGGATGCTATAACCTTTTTTGGTAATGGGAAAGCGAATCTCGTTGGTATTTTTGAGATTGATTTCGCTAAAGCGTTCCAGTTTCAGGTTTTTGGTAACTGTGGTCACCTTGCCGATGCCCAAAAGTCCGCCCTTGCGATCCACAATTCCTTGCTCCATCAGTTGCTTACGGGTTCCCACTACGTAATAGATGTAACTCTCGGAATATTCTGCCTGCTGCAATTGCTTATCTTTTTGCTGGCTAATTTGCTCCAATATCGCTATTTCCCGTTGCGTAATGCGGCGTTCTTCTTCCATGTTTTCGGTAAGCATGCCCATCCGCTCTTGCAATTCGTCCATAATCCTTTCTTTTTCCTCGATCGAGGTTCTTAAACGAGCTACTACATCCTGCACACCTTTCAGCTGTGTTTTGGAATTTGCCAGTTGGGCTTCCAATGCGGATATCTTCTTTTTATCCGCCTCAATTTGACCCCGCATGGTATTAATAGTATTCACCAGTCTTTCCCGCTTGTCTTCAGGAGTGGCACCAGGAATTTCGTTTTGCGTAAAGAGCTGTCCGGAGAGGTCTTGGTCCAAGACTTCCAGGTTGGATTGGATCTCGCCAATGGTAACAGTGGCGTTGTCGTACAAGCTTTGCAATTCCTCATTGCTCAGCTTATAATCTTTAATCTCTTTGGAACTATTCATCCAGAGTACTCCAAAGACGATGGCCAAGATGGCCAACAGTGCAATTACTACTGCTTGTAATTTCATGCTTGACTCCTGATCACTTTTAATTTTATGACACTTTCATAATATATGGTTTTTGTGTCAAGCCAAATAAAATGTGAGATACTTATGAAATATAATATTCTGGCAGCCTGGGCAAAAGAAAATGCCGCTTCCCAGTGGACGCTTGAGCGTATCTATCTGGAAAATGAAAGCCTGGTACTATGGCTAAAACCCCGCGGCGCACTGGTGATAGTATTATCCCCACGTGATAGCTTTATCTATTTTGCCTCAGATTACCAGCTGAGTAGCAAAAGCGAATTATGGGGATATTTGGGTGGAAGCAAGCTGCTTTTAGAAGGGATATCGGATAGCGACCGTATTATCCGGTTCAAGCTGAGCAGTAAAAACATCTATGGAGAGCGTGAGGAATACAGCCTGCTGTGTGAATTGATGCCGCCCAAGCCGAATGTAATCCTGCTTAGAAGCGATGGGCAAACGGTGCACGACGCCTTGCTCAAGTATTCTTTAAGCGAAAATCCGAACCGCATGGTGCTGCCAAATCAGCCCTATTTCCCCCCAAAAACCAGCTTTCAGGCGCAGACCGATAGTGGCGATATCAGTAAGATAATTGCCCAAGGCATTAATAACTATCTGGCATTATGGCACCGGCAGCTCCTTAGCAAACCCAGCGAAAGCCAGGATTCACAGGCAAAACTAAGGATACTAAATAAGGAATTAAAGAAGCTAAATAAACGCCTAAATAGCCAAAAGGCGGATTTGCAAAATGCCGAGCAGGCGGACTATTACTATGCCTGTGCCGAAGCGCTAAAGCCAGATTTGGCAAAGATCAAGCCCGGACAGGTGAGCATCCGCAGCGTGAATTACCTTTCACCAGGTTTGGAAGAGATAGATATCCCCCTTTTTACGGATAAAAGCCCCCAACAAAACCTGGCATATTACATCAAAAAGTATAAAAAAGCCAAGAGCGGACTCAGCATTATCCGCATCAATATCCAACGCACCACCGAAGAGATTGAGGCACTTAAGCATCTGATAGCGCGGGTGGAAGCGGGAGAGAATATCGATCTCGATCGGGGCGCAAATATTGGCAGCGTGCAGCAAAAATACAAAGAGCAGCAGCGGCTCTTGAGTTTACGCATCTCCGAGGATTGGGAAATCTTTATCGGCAGAAAAGCGAAGGAAAACGACTTCATTTCTACCAAACTGGGTAAAGCGCAGGATTGGTGGTTTCATAGCCGTATTTACCACGGAGCACATGTGCTATTACGCAATTACAAAAAGAAAGAACCGCCGGCAGAACTACTGGAAATCTGCGCCAATCTGGCAGCCTGGTATTCGCAGGCAAAGTTTTCCGTAAACGTGCCCGTGGATTATACTCAGGTGCGCTATTTACGTAAGCCCAAGGGTTCACCCGCCGGCTACATTAGCTACACCAATTTCAAGAGCATCTTTGCAAATCCCAAAGACTTGCGCACTATCAAGAGCGAGCTGGGTATATGAAGTGCCTTGCCATTATCGCCAATAGC
>JAQVIX010000034.1 GCA_028695495.1 Candidatus Cloacimonadota bacterium
GGAGGAATCGAACCTTGGTTTGTATCTCTAAACCGGATTTTAAAGCCCTTGGGTTGGGTGATTGAGTAGTCAGTATTTGTCCAATTACTTTGGTAATCATCATAACTCATACTTCCACGATAGCCATCATAACTCCAAGCTACTGTTTCAAGACGGTGCTCATACGGAGCGCCAGTCATATATTGACCAAAAAACATTCCTGTTTCATTCCAATAATGGTCATCTGTCTGGCTTCTGTCATCAATTACAGGAAAACTTTTCCAATGGATACCGGATTGATTTACCCGATTAAAATCGTACTCGCGATGATGATGTTTATAATAAACTGCTCCAATATCCGGACGCGTGCCGTCTGGATCGCTTGCTCTATCCGGAGCAGAGGCTGAGATATACTCCGGACACCCTGCATTGATCAAGGGGCTTTTAACTTCATAATCCCAAAGCAATTCATAACTATGCTGATCATAATCAATTTGAATATAGGGCGCACCGTAAACCATGCTTGCTTCATCAATATATAAACGTGGATCTGGGCTAAGGGCTGCGTTAAAATATGAGTAGGAAATGGGTATGGGGTCAGCAACATAATAATTCCCTGTAATCAAATAAGCTGCCTTCTGCGGATTGGCAGCGGCATTTATGTAGATGTTGTAAGTAAACAGGGCGCTTACGCTGAAAAGAACAGCAAGAACAAGCATTAGTTTTTGCAACACGATGCTAAAACTCCTCATATTGAAGGAGAGAGTAGATAGCCTTTTGGCTTTTTTGCTCATCTTTCTGGTCTCCTTTTTTATTGTTGTCGTATAAAAATCAGTCAGTTTAGTAAATGTATGATCCCAAATTGACCTTTGTTACATTATTAAAATTCCGGTTTTTGTGTCAAGAATTATTGTTAATAAGCTTTCCAAATTACACGCACCATGCGCCAGCCCCCTTTGGTGTGCCAAACTCCGATTTGGCACAAGCAGTGCAGCGAAGCGATACTGCTTAATAATCTACCATTGCGAAGCTCGCGAGCAATTCCTTAAAGAGAGGCTGTCCTGAAATACGCAAACATCACCACATTAAGAAATGTCCACACCAGAAATGTAGGGGTTCAAGGCATTGAACCCGCCGATATTTACACGCAACAAGTAATCATTACGGATTATGTATCAATAAATCGAGTTTTGGCGTTGCAGGATAGCCTTGTTTGCATCATGCAGGGTGGGTAATAAACAAACGACAAGATGTCGTTTTTACATTTTTGTGGCAAGATGCCACAGCCACCTTCTGCCAAATCGGTTTTGGCAGCCCAGAACTAAGCGCAGATTTAAACATTTCCAGAAATGCGAATACATGCCTGCCATTCTTTCCCCGCCAGGGGATAAAGTTTAGGTAGCCCAGGGTGTTCGTCGCCCAAAATGAGCTTGCGAGTTTTGGGCAAGATAAACCCTGGGTTTGATGCGTTGCAATGAATTATGTTTTTTATACCCCCTCCCCAGCCAAAGGACAGACACATTGGTCTGCCCCTACATTCTCGTTTCGTTAGATATTGTGCATGGTTTTGGCATTTAGGGATACCCTCATCTATATTCGTATATCATCCAGCCTTCGCGTCCCAAGCCCAGATAGATAAAATCATTTTCCAGCGCCACTGAATACACGGCAAAAGGCGGATAGAAGCTATTTAGATCCTGCATACGGGTAGGCACAGAGATATCGATAATGCGCACTCCCCCCTGCCCCAGCGCCAGATACAACCTTTGGTCTTTGATTGCCAAATCCTGTATTTCACTCGGCATCCGCATCTGCGCCACCAGCGTGGGTTTTTTAATATCCCTTACGCTCAAAACCAGTAGCTCCTTACCCGCTGCCACAAAGAGATATTCGCGGTCTTTCAGCAGTTTTTCGGCATTGGAGATCATGTAGTTCGTAGCCGCACTTAGCGGAAAATCTTGCTCGGATACATCCACAATTACCGCCCCAAAATCGTTTAAAGCATAAAGATAAGGGTATTCCGCCAGGAAATCCCGAATGCCCCATTTCTCGGAAAAGCTGGCAATGAGATCGTTCATTGCACCTTTGGCAACGTTAAAGATATCGATGCCACGAATCCGGTCTGCCACATAGAGCGTGGAGCCTTCTCGCGCCAGTTTATCCCCTATAATGTTATTTACAAAATAGATGCGCCCAAAGGTATTGAGCGAATCGATCGGCGTAATGGTATTAGTAGGCTCGTGGCTGGCGATATAAAGGGTACTTGCGCCTTGCAGATTGAGGTCTTCGATGGGGTGTACGCTAAAGAAGGAAGCTTCCAGGCGTGGCTGCCAGGCATTGAAGCTATTGTAGATCCAGATTTGCCGCTGGTTGCGCACAAATACATAGCCGGCATCCACGGTAATATCGTAAGCTTGGCTATTCTTGATGGTAGCCAGCGGATACAAATAGCGGCTTTCGGCAGCGTTCAAAACCACCACCATTAGCAGCAGCAGGCACAAAAATAATCGTTTCATTTTATCTCCCAATCTGCGGGTAATTAAGGCAGGAGCGCAAACGGCACTCCTATACTCATATATAATACTGCTATAACGCACCTTTACTTCATTTTATCAGGCTATTTACAATATCTGTAGAAGAAATCCCTTCCGCTTCTGCCGCAAAGGATACCAGGATGCGATGGCGAAGCACCGTATGGGCTACGCGGCGCACATCTTCCTCTGCCGGAGAGAGCCTGCCATCCATCGCTGCCATCGCTTTGGCACCCAATATAAGGTATTGCGAAGCGCGCGGTCCGGCTCCCCAGCTTACCCATTTCTGGATTTCCTTATCTGCATCCGGACTATTCGGACGGCTCTTGCGCACCAATTCCACGGCATAGCGTAATACATGTTCGCTTACCGGCAGGCTGCGGATCGCCTCCTGCAAGCTAATAATCTCGCTGGCGCTTAGCTGTGGCTGGCATTCCGGCTTTTCCGCTCCCGTGGTCTCTTGCACTATCTTCAGCTCCTCTTCATAGGTAGGGTAGTCTATTTTGATATGAAACATAAAGCGATCCAGCTGCGCTTCGGGCAAGGGATAGGTGCCTTCCTGCTCGATGGGATTTTGGGTAGCCATTACGATAAAGGGAAGTTCCAGCTTCCAAGAGTTATTCCCGCTGGTAACGGTATATTCCTGCATCGCCTGCAAGAGTGCCGCCTGCGTTTTGGGCGGGGTGCGGTTTATCTCATCCGCCAATATCATATTGGCAAAGACAGGACCCTTCAGATATTCAAAGCCCTTCTCGCCACTTTGGGGATTCGATACCAAAATATCCGTGCCGGTAATATCCGATGGCATCAGGTCTGGCGTGAATTGGATGCGGCTAAAGCTTAAGGATAGGGATTTTGCCAAGCTGGAGATCGTCAGGGTCTTCGCCAAGCCGGGAACGCCCTCTATCAGTACATGCCCGCCGGCAAAAAGCGCCGTAAGCATCTGCGAAATTACTTCATCTTGTCCGATGATTACCTTTGCCATCTCCTGCTTTAGGTTCCGGCTCTTTTCATTTAAGTGTTGTATCAGATCAGGTAGATTTTGCATCAAAAGATTCTCCTTTTAGAAATCTGCGTAATGCTCCTTTGCCTGCGTTAGCTATCCCCAGCGCACCAAATACGAGCATCAAAATAGCCGTAAGCAAGTGAGCGAAAGCCATAATTGCGGAGGCCTCATTCTGTGTCAACCCAAATCCCAAGCTAAAGATTACTATCATCATCCATTCGTTGCTGCCCAGCTGCGCCGGCGGCTGCGGAATGGCATAGCTCATATTGATTAAGGCATAGCCCAAAACGATTAGTAAAAAAGGAAATAGGATGCCAAATGCTCTAAACACCAAATAGAAATACAGCCCATCCAAGACTACACCGATAATGGTAAAAAGCGCCGCTTTATACAGCAAAACAGGTTGCTTTTTAATAAGACTAAGCCCCTCTACAAAAAGGCTGATAAAGGATTCCAATTTTGCTTGAAAGCGCTGCGGCAGCCAAAAGAAGAGTTTGGTAAGAAAGCTATTCGCTTTTTCAGGATACAATGCCGCCAGCAGGATGATGGCAAATGAGAGCAGAAACACCATAAAAAGTAGCGCTAATAGCACCAAAAGCAGGTTATTAAGCTTTACTGCCAAAAAGGGCAAGACCAATATCACCACCAGGATTGCCAGAGTATCAAAGCTCTTATCGATAAATACGATGGGCAGGCTCTCTGCCATTGCCAGATGATACTTTTGCTTTATCAGCCAGCTTTTAAGCAATTCGCCGGCGCGGATGGGGATCAGATAGTTTAGAAGGTTCCCCGCCATGGAAAAGCTCCAGCTCTCCCCCACGCTTAGCTTTTGTACCGGGCTTTGTAAGAGCCTCCAGCGCAGAGAACGCACAAAATACGCACAAAGATACACCACAGCTGCACTTGCTACCAATAGGGGATTAAGCTGGGCAAAATAGCCCTTAAGCTCGCCAAAGGGAGTATGCTTTAGCCAAAGCCCAAAGAGTAATACCCCGATAAAAAGAGCTATTATCAGCCCCCGGTAGCGTTTGATATTACTCATACAAAAAGATAATATTTATGATGCGCCCAAAGCTGTTTAAAGCCTTTCAAGGCATATTTTTCCAAAAAGGCAAGCCGCAACATGCGAGCTTCAAAATCCGCATCTTCACCCTTGTAAAAAGGCAGAATGCTCACCGGATTTACCGGTATGCTGGCTATTGCCTCCGAAGTCTCGCTTTGCCCCAGGCGCTTTTGAAAATACTCTTCTTTGCTCATGCCGATATCCGGCCAAGGCGGACAATCAATATAATCCCATTTCAGCAGCTGCCTGCCGGCTTTGCGCATAAAATAGATGATGCTATCGGGCTGGATGAAGGCAGGCTTTAGCATGGGGTATGCTTCGGGGCTATAGCCTTTTAGCTGCCCCTTGAAGCCCAAACCGCTTTGATTTGGCACACAGAGCAGGATGGGACCTTGGGTAACCCTTACCAGTTCATTGATAAAGCCTTTTAGCTCTTTTACAAACCAGAGAGCAGAAAAATTGAAGCTAAAATCGAAACTCTTATCTGGATAGTCCAGCTTCTCAAAACCAGGATTGTAGCGGATTTCCGCTTCCAAACCCAATTCCTGCCAGGTACCCTTGATCTTTTCTATGCGTATGGGATTATCGTCCTCAAGCTGCACCTTTACTCCCGCCAAAGCCAAGGCGGCTAAATTGATACCCGTAAGCCCGGTAAAACCAAAGCAGGGGCTTTCCAGGATATGCTTAAATTGATAGCGTTCATGCAGCTCCAAAAGCAATTTGTTTAAGATAATCCGTTCGTAAGACGAACCCAAGCCTTCATGGGCTATGGGGTAATAATCCTGCCAGTTTTTGATAATGGGAATTGCCATTTATTTACCTTTGTAATAGTCGATTACCAGCTGAATACCGGGAATGGTATAATGCGACTGTTTGCCTTCTGCTTCCATCAGCTTGTAATAAGTTTGCACGTCGTAAAACCAGCTTTTGGAGATCAGCTCAAAGCGGCTGATAAAAAGCTCGTTTTTGATGAAGCGCGCTACTGCCTCGCCAAGGGCAAAGAAGTGTCTATCCAGGCTTAGCCAGTGCGGATAATTACGCTGATGCAGCTGCCGCGAGATAAAATCCACCAGAGCGCTTAGCCTTACGGGTTCGCGATCTGCCACATTGATGCTGAGTCCGCTGCTAAAATCATTTTTTACCGCCCATACAAAGGCAGCCACCAGCGCATCGATATGGCACAGATGAATCCAGATTTGCTTTTTGATCAAGGGAAAGCGGTAGCCTGCCACGAGCTTTACCAATTGATAGGGAAAGCCTTTATCCCCCCTGCCATAAGTAATGCTGGGGCGAATAATCATTGCCTTCAGCCCGTGCAATACCGCCTTGCCGATTATCTTCTCGCATTCTATTTTGGTATAATGGTAGTAGTTATCCGGGTTTTTGCTGCTCTGCGCATTGGCGGGCAATTCGCTGGGAATAGCGCCAAATACGCCTACCGAGCTGCAAAAGATGAGTTTAGTCCCTTTCTTAAGAGAGTAATCCACAAATTGCTGGGTACTGCCCACATTGCTTTGATAATACTTTTTGCGGTTTTCTTTGCGTCCACCCCTTAAAGCGCCGATATGCACGATGATATCAAAGCTATGCTGTGCCAAAAAGGCTTTCAATCCCTGAATATCCGCCAAATCGATATAGGCGGGCTTGATATCATCCTTAAAAGCCTGATAACGGGAAATTGCCGTGCCCGGACGGATGAGCGCCCAGATTTCGTGCCCCAAAGGCAGCAACTCTTTTAATACTTCGCGACCGATAAAGCCGGTAATGCCGGTGATTAAGAGTTTAGCCAAAGAGTCTCCGCCAAACGCTTTTGCGCCTGCGTTTGGAAGGCTTTTTTACTATTACATAAGAATAGGGTATTGTTTCGCCATTCCCAATGCGTGCCGGATACTCGCGAAACATCAGGTTTCGGGTAGTTTTATCAATGCGTTCTTCCACCCGCTTTGCCGCTTCAAAGAGCGCACCATATTCCATGCGAACGTGATCGTCCGAAGCGATAAAATGCACCCAGCCGTTATTTAAAAGTTCCCAGGCAGTGTGCTTTACCTTATCCCCATAATGCCCCAAAAAGGCGCCGGCATTGCATTGGATATAGATATCGCGATCGGATAGCTCGCGCGCTTTGCTGGGGCGCTTCATAATGCTTACATAGCGTTCGGCATGCGCCAAAATGGGTTTGTAGCCCGCTCTGAGCAGCGGATATACATTTTGATAAAAATCCACGGGAAGTCCGTTTAATTCGCTTTCAATCAACACGTAATTGCTCTTGCCCAGGCAAAGGTTTTTTTGCGCTATATCGTCTATAATCCCCGGCTGTACAAATACTTCAAAGCCAGCATGCAAGTTTAGCTTTAGCCCTTCCGCCGTAGCCGCTTCTTGCAAAGACTTTAGCTTTGCATCGTATTCTTCCCTAGAATACTGATAATGACCTCGAAAGTAATGCGAGGTGAGATACACATCCGAAACGCCGCCAGACTCCATCAACTTCAGCTGTTTTACACTTTGGGTAAGTTCTGTGGAGCCATCATCAATCTGGTGTAGTATATGACAATGGATATCGATCATAATTTCTTATGGTAACCTCTCACTTATCATTTGGATAAACTCCATTAACACATCGTTATGTTCATAGTTTTTGAGGCTGCGCGTGCATTCATCCAAAAGGTTTTCCACCTCGCGGCGCGCACGATCGAAGCCCAAAAGTCCCGTATAGCCAGATTTTGAGGTGGGTACATAATCCTCAGAAAAATCCAAACCTTCGCTGCCGCGGGCATAATCCGCCTCAATATCATCGATCATCTGGTATGCCATACCCAGATTTGAGGCATAAGTGCCCAAAACCTGCCGCGTATTATCATCGCTTTCTGCCAGTATGCACGCCATATCTGCACAAGTTTGCAAAAGCGAACCCACCTTCTTAATATCTATATAACGCAAGGTATTTATCTTCATTACCTTGCGTTTATTTGCCAAATCTATTGCCTGCCCGCCAATAAGCCCGTAGCTTTTGGTGCTCATCGCCAATACTCGGATCATCTGGCTGGCTTTGCTAGCATCGCGGATATTTCCCATCGCCTCAAACGCCAGAGTATAAAGCGCATCTCCCGCCAAGATGGCGATTACATTGCCATATTCCTGGTGAATGCTTTGCGCACCGCGCCGCTCTTTACGGTTCATCAAAAAAGGTAAATCGTCGTGAATAAGCGCCGCATTGTGCGCAAACTCCACAGCAATCGCAGCATTTATCGCATCCGGCAAGAGTTTATGATTCTTTTTCATGCCGGTAAGCATCTCAAACATCGAGATGAGTAGTAGCGGACGCCATCTTTTTCCACCGGGGAATATCGCCTTGCGGATGGCTTCCTTTAGGCTATCTGCAAATCCTTTGTCCGTTTCCAATGCAGCAGCTAAAGCATTCTCTATCAGCTTCATCCTAGTCTCAAAATAATTCTGTAAAAGCAATCTAAGCTCCCTTTTCCAGTATTAGGAATATTTATTTTTCACCTAACGCTATCGACTATATAATTATCCTAAGTTTTGTCAAGAACTTTCTTTATTGATTATTATTTTTGAGTGTTTATGCTTATTTTGGCATAATAATCTTGGGGATTTGTTGAATCAAGCACCAAGCCACTGATGCTTGGTTCACACGTTTTACCTCTCACTGCAAAACATTATGCATCATAATATTAATATGTTGATGGATATCTAAAGTTTCCACATCAATGCTGAAAGAAACCTGAAAAAAGTTCATTGACCAATATAATCTATACTGCAATGGATCCTTGGATGTTGAAATTCTAATGTATGCAATACTCGGTTCTTTAGAAATACCCCATTCGCGATTATTGTAATACACTGACTTTTTATACTCATTGATCATTAGCTGTTTGGCATCTTCTTTGCTTATGTTTATAGAAACAGGTTTATCTGGAATGTCCACGGTTGCATCACCAATAATGAATTCTTGAGTATCTATATTATAGGCTATCCTGATAATGCCACCCGGATGCACGCTGTAGCCGTTGATTTTCTGCACCCACTTCTTCGAAACCGTGTATCGGCTATCTTCGATAACTGAGGGGATAAGCTGACCTTCACGAGCCAATATGAAGGGTGTTATTTTATGCATTAATTGGTCGAATACATGTTCCGCAATAATTGTATCATGAGGGTCAGCTAAATTGATATCATTAAATGTACCATACAGTTGAGAGAATCTCATATACTGATAGCTGTAAGCGATATCTCCCACAAAGCCCGTTTCGGCTTTGAACTTTGCTGCCCTTGCGTCCAGGATTTCTTTCTTTTGCCTGTATTCTTCTGTTTGCTCATAAGGTGTTCCCGTCAGGTTTATCACAATGAGCACTAAAAAGAATAGGCACAACATGTTCTTTTTCATTGATCCACCTAATAAGCTTATTTGTTGCGTTTTGTGGGTTGGAATAGATTCCAACTCATTGTTTTTCATCATGCTTGCGGATATTTTAGCATCCTCGATTCCTAACATCTATATAAAGTCAAGCGACCTTTTGCAATGTTTATCGTCTTTAATATCCCGTCAAGAACTATTTTTAAGGCTCTTGTTCAAACATGGTGGGTGAGAAAGAAAATCTTGATTCAAAACAGGTATAATGGTAATAAAAGCTTCGCTTTAATTATAAACAAAAGGCAAGAAGGGTTCTTGGATGTCCAAACATGCACTCCGAGCGGAGTTCCGTAGGAACGGCACTTTAGATAGCATCCGCATGTTCCACAGCAAATTGTAATAAAAACCCTCATCCCCCGCCAGCACCACCCCCAAAAAAAGACGTTATTTGGAGGTGGTGCTGGCGGGGGATGGGGGTAATAAAATGAATATGTATAAACGGTTTACGTGCGTGCTATCTAAAATGGCACCCCTAACGGGGTTCCGCTCGGCAGGCATGCTCTAAATATCGGATAGTTTAGGCATTTTGTTCTCTCCGTTTTATACGGGTTTTACAATTATTTGTTTACGCCATATATCATAGCCTATTATCAAACATAAAGCTCTTTATTTGACTCATTTTTGCAATAGAATTAGCATTGTTTAATGGGTGTTTTGAGAGTTTTCTTAGGCATTGCCAAAATGATGAGCTGGTCTTATGCTATTTGAGATCAACAAACGAGCTTAGCCCGTCAGGGCTAACAGTTTAGGTAGCCCAGGGTGTTCGCAGCTAAATATGAGCTTGCGAATATTTGGCAAGATAAACCCTGGGTAAAGGGTATAAGATTTTGAAATGTGTTTATTTATCCCCCATCCCCTCCCCCTTTGATGCACAAAATTGGATTTTGGGCATATAATGGGGAGGCTGGAGTTTTATTACGTTTTTGTGTGCCGTGCCACGGATGCTATCTAATGTGGAGAGGCTGTCCAGTAATACGAAAAACAACATAACAATAAGCAATGTGCACACCTGAAATGTAGGGGTTCAAGGCATTGAACCCGCCGAAATTTACACGCAACCGGTAATCATTATGGACTCAGTATCAATTCATTACGGTGTGCGCTTTGCGCACGCTTTGTAAAAAGCGGGCGCAAAGCATTGCGCCCCTACACTCCCAATGTGGCAGATTTCGTGCTTGGTTTTGGCATTTCGAGACAACCCTTCTGCTCGGATCGTTGCATTTGAGATATAGGAAAATACGGCATTTCGGTATCTTTGAGTAAGGATATCCTGAAATGCAAAATGAACAATACAACCGGATATTTTCAGACCTGAAATGTAGGGGCAGACCCCGTTTGCCTCCCTCGCAATGCCCTCGCCTCTACCGGCTTTTTCTGGGTAGAGGCGAGGGCATTGCGAGGGAGACAACCCAGAAAGAAACAAAAATGGAAGCAATGAAGTAGCTACATCTTTTCTCATGCGGCAAGATGCCACATCCACGATGCAGGGCGTCCAAAAATACGCAAACAACACAACAATAATGAACATGCGCCATATAATAAAACCCCCAATCATTCCGCCGGAATACCACACAAAGTATCGCAATATTTTGGGCTCACTTACAAACTTGGTGGGTAGCCATCGAATATATTGGATGCGATTATTTCCCGAAATGATGGCATCCTTGCTGTCTTGTCCCGTCAGGGACAAGCCCTTACACAGCTTGAATATGCAGCCATCTTAGGCTTCATTTTTCCGTATTAGCTCATTGTTTTTTTTACCCATTATATTTGAAAGAGAGCCATATTTTGAGCGTAATACGATTTTAATTGACAGAAAAGCCTGATTACAAATCTGTTGAAACATAAATGATTATGGGAGTAATTACTTGAAATATATCGGAATTAAAGAGCTTGTGAGCATTGGCTTTTTGCTCTTGTGCGTAGGAGCATTGAATGCCTCTGCTTTTACTGATAATACTGTTATTTGGTTGCAAAATCAGGGCATCAACCCCTATTGGATAGTGATAATCATCTCCATTTTGCCGGTGATCGAGCTACGTGGTGCCATCCCCGTGGCGATATTGCTTTTTAAAATCCCCTGGGCTACTGCGGTATTGCTATCTGTTTTGGGCAATATGCTGCCGATCGCTTTTTTGTTGCTATTTCTGGATTTGATATTGAAAATGCTCAGCAAGGTATCTTGGGGAAAGCGTTTTGCAGATTGGATGATCCAGCGCGCCGAAACTAAAGGCAAAAGCTTGGAAAGCTATCAGGCTTTGGGGCTTATCATCTTTGTGGGCATCCCTTTACCGGGCACCGGTGCCTGGACGGGTAGCCTTATCGCCAGTGTATTCAAGTTCCGCTTTTGGCACTCGCTTCTTTACATCTTTTTGGGTGTGCTGATGGCGGCAGCTATCGTTACTCCCCTCACCCTCTTAGGGCTTTTGGCAGCCAGCTAAAGAAAATGAAAGAAATCACCATCTTCTGGCTTGCGGGCGAATCCAGCGGGGATTTACATGCCGAGCTGATTATGAAAGCCTTGGCAGAAAGCGGTATTCGCTATCGGCATATTGGCATTGGCGGTCCCCGAATGCGCGCTTTGGGTTTGGAAAGCCTCTTCCCCTTCCAACGCTTTGCGGTGATGGGTTTTGTAGAGGTAATCAAACATTTGGGCTTCTTTTGGAAGGTGGAACGCCGCATCAAAAAGCTTTTTAAGCGCGATAAACTGGATTTGGTAATTTTGGTGGATTATCCAGGGCTAAATCTGCGCATTGCGCACCATGCGGATGAACAGCGCATCCCCGTGCTGTATTACATTTGCCCGCAATTTTGGGCATGGAAGCATGAGCGCGTATATAAATTGAAAGCAAACGTGCGCCATACCGCCTGCATTTTGCCCTTTGAAGAGGAACTGCTGAATATCCATAACGTAACCTGTAGCTATGTGGGGCACCCCATTTCCGAGGAAGTAAATATCGAAATGGAGCGGGAGAGCTTTGCCTTTTTTTACAAATTAGCTGCGGAAAAAGAATGGCTGGGGCTATTTCCCGGCAGCCGGGATTCCGAGATTCGTAAGATGCTGCCCCTGTATCTGAAGGCAGCAAAAAGCTGGACGGACAAAGAAATACTCGTTTCCAAAGCGCATAGTGTAAATCACCAGCTATTTATGGACATTATTTCCGAATACAATCTGCCCAATCTGCATATCATTGATGGATATACCTACGAGATGATGAAATATAGCGAAGCGCTGATCTGCACTTCCGGCACCGCCACGCTGGAAGCTGCTTATATCGGCACTCCGGCGGTAATCTGCTACCGGGCAAATCCCATTTCTTATCTGATCGGGCGCTACTTTGTAAGAATCTCGCATATCGGCTTGCCCAATATTATCTTAAACGAAAGCGTACTGCCCGAATTGGTGCAAAACGGGCTGAATCCGGAAGGAATCAACCGTGAGCTAAAAAAGCTGATGAGCGGTTCGCCACAGCGGGAAGAAATCCTGAAAAAGCTTTATAAATTGCGCGCAATTCTGAGCGATAAGAAGCCATCGCGGGAAGTGCCGCTCATTATCGAAAAACTACTCAAGATACATGGCAAAACTACTTAAACGCCTGCAAGACACTATATTGGCAGGGGTGCTGAAACTATTTGCCTATACCTTACGCTTTGCAGTGGAAAATCAACCCCTGCCCGAGGATGAACCGGTAATCTATGCCTTTTGGCATCGGAACCTGATATATGCTGCCTTGCAACGGTGCGGAGACCCTATCGTGGTAATGATCTCCCCTTCCAAAGATGGAGAGCTACTGAGCGGACCGGTGGAAAAGCTGGGTTATCTCACGGTGCGCGGTTCCAGCAGCAGGGGCGGAGCTGCCGCACTGAAAGCCATGCTGCGCTATGCGAAAACGCATTCCCTGGGTATTACACCGGATGGACCAAAGGGACCGGTGGGCACTATTCATGCTGGTTTGTGGCAATTGGCTATTTTGGGCAATATCCCCATCCACGGCGTTTATTTTGAAGTTTCGCGGGAATGGACTTTCAAGAGCTGGGATCGCTTCCGCTTTCCCAAACCCTTTGCCCGGGTGCATATCCGCTATTCCCAGTCTATTTGGTTAAATAGCAAAGAGGATATCCCCGCTGCCGAAGCTGAATTGCGGGGGTTTTTGGACAAGCCAGGGGGATAAAAAAAGAGCTGCCATATTTCAGACAGCTCTTCTGATTTCCTGTTATCTACGTTTATTTATCGGGATAGATCAATATTATCATCCACAGTTTTTACAAATTCTACCAAGAGCTTTACGGCATTATCCAAATCGCTAAGGCTAATCATCTCGTTTGGCGAGTGCATATAGCGATTTGGATGCTAAGCACCATGGTGGCTACTCCCCTTTTCTGGGCATGGATGCCATCCGCATCGGTGCCGGTTCCGGCGGGGGAAAGCTCAATCTGCAAGGGGATTTTGTGCTTGGCTGCCAGATCGCGTAAGCTCTGATTTAGCTTGGGATGCAGCGCCGCACCCAAAGCAAGCGCGGGACCTTTGCCTAATGAAACATCGCCAAAACTGCGTTTATCCGCAGCGGGGATGTCTGTAGAAAAGGTGACGTCCACGGCGATGGCAATATCCGGCTCGATAGTAAAGGAGCTGGTGCGCGCACCCTTCATGGTGGTTTCCTCGCCCACGGAGGCTACGGAGTACAAATGCGCTTTGAGCGGGGTTTTACTAAGCTCTTTCATTACACTTGCCGCCACATATACACCTACCTTGTTATCGGTAGCTTTGCTTACAATGCGGTCGTTTGAAAACTCTTCTATCTGACAGTTATAGGTGATGATATCCCCTATTTGCACCTTATTTTCAGCATCTTTTTTGTCTTTGGCGCCAATATCGATCCATACGTCTTCTATTTTGAGCTTGGGTGCGTCCCCATCTCCGCGCATCATGTGCACTGCTTTTTTGCCAAAAAGTCCGCGTACTATTCCTTTATTAGTATGGATATCCACGCGCAAACCGGGTAAGAGATTCACGTCAAAACCGCCCAGAGTTTTTACATACAGATAGCCGTTTTCATCGATGTAATTTACCATAAAGCCAATTTCATCGGCATGGCCTACGATCATGATTTTGCGCTTGCCGCTGCCTTTTTTGTGGGCAATCAGGTTGCCATTGAGGTCGCGGATGATTTCATCGGCATGAGGCTTCAGATAGCTTTCGGTAATGTCTTGCGCTTTGGTTTCAAATCCGGAGGGACTGGGCACAGCTAAAAGCTGGTAGAGATATTCTTTATCTTTCTTTTTCATGAGTCTTATCTTAGCAATCGTTTGCTTCTTCATCCGCAAAGGGGTTTACGTTTGGCTTGGCTTTCGGCTTTTCGTGGGGCACGAGGCAGAGGAATTTCAGAATGCCATCGCCCACGTTTTTGAAGGCGTGCATCATGCCTGGATCTATGTACAATACGTCGTTATCGCCAAAGGGGATATTGCCGCGTTCGGTTACCACTTCACCTTTGCCGGAGAGGCAATACATCTCGTGTTCCCAATCATGCTGGTGATAGGGGGTATTTCCGCCAGACTCCACTTCAAACATGCGCATGGCAAAATTGGGAGCGCCGTCTTTACTGCTTATCAGCCAGCGGATTTTGGCACCATTGGCGCCTTCTACATCTACGTTTTCCAGTAGTACGTCTGTATAATGAACCACTTTCATGGGTTCCTCCTACTAATGTTATTTTTATTAAAATATAAATGGCATTTGGTATTTTGCCAAGAAAATCGCTTGCAGTGTAGGGGTTTATGCTCTAAAAATCGTCAATATCAAAATCCAGGCTATCCGCCATGCGCTCTGGTCCCATGGAGAGATACAGCTTTACGCGGGTTTTGCGTTCCACCCGGCTGCCCGTCATGGGAACGCTACGCATTACCGTATTGCGAGGCTCGGTATCGCTATATAGCGAATCCACGATGCCGCTTTTGAGATCGCTATTGCGCAGGGTAATCATCGCTTCTTCGTAAGTAAGCCCTATTACATTTGGCATTTGCAGCATCTTACTGCCTTTGCTTACTACCAGATACACCGTGCCATCTTCTTTGATGCGCACCCCCGGTTTCGGGCTTTGCTCCAGGATTTGGTCTAATTTGCTATTTTCGGCATAAACCGAATCCGTTACCACGGCGTGCAACCTCTCTTGGGTCAAAATGCGTTTGGCTTGCGAGAGCCCAAGACCAACCAAATCAGGGGTTTGTACCTGCGAGGCTCTGCCCAAAATGATGGGAAATACCATCTGCGAAAAGATGAAGGCGGTAATAAAGATAATGCCAAAGCCAATGCCTGCCAGATATCCGGTTTTCTTCCAATTGATCTTCATGGCTTATCTCCTTTAGGCTTTCTTTTGCATTTTGGCGCCGAAGGCTCCATCCATAAAGTGGCGGAAAGGGACAGTCTTCAAAAAGCCCGCCTCGGTATATTCTTTGGGAATATAGTTTTCGGCGTTTAACAGGCTAAACTTGGGGTTCTTCTTCAGAAAGCGCTGAACCTGTTCTTCGTTTTCGGCGGGGTTTAATGTGCAGGTGGAATATACCAATATGCCATCGGCTTTTACGAAATTGGCGGCGTAATCCAGGGCTTTTTCTTGCAGTTTGATAAGCTCGGCGATATTTTGATGTGCCTGCCAACGGAGGTCTGCCTTGCGGGAAAATACACCCCAGCCCGAACAGGGGGCATCTACCAATACCCGATCGTAAGCGGGGGCTACTGGACCATACTTCAGGGCGTCGCTTACCACGCGTTTGATATTTGTAAGCTGCAATCTCTCGGCATTTTGCTTTAGCAGCTTCATTTTATTGGGGATTTTATCCACGGCTATCACCTCGCCGGTGTTTTGCATCTTTTCCGCAATGTAGGTGCATTTACCCCCCGGAGCGGCAAAGAAATCCAGGATGGATTCCTCCGGTTGCGGATCGAGCAATTCCACTACCAAGGCGGCAGAGGTATCCTGCACGGTAAAATAACCTTCCTCAAAGGCTACGTCGCCCAATACTTCGCTGGCTTGGGCGGTGTGAAACATCATCGGGCTGGCAGGGGAGGGGTTAATCCTAATGCCCCGGCGCTCAAAATATGCCTGTAGCTTCTTGGGGGTGGTATCGGTTTGATTTACACGGATATGCAGCTCTGGGGTTTCATTGAAATACAGCGCCAGCATCTCGGTATCTTCAATGCCCCAAAGCTCTACCCAGGTTTGGATAAGCTCCGGCAAATAGGAGTGTTCGTAGGCAATGCGCAGTGCGGCATCTTCCGGGTATTGTATTTCGGGATTTCGCAAATAGCTGCGTAATACGGCGTTTACAAAGTCTGCCACGGGAGGGGAAAGCGTAGTCTTGGTCAATTCCACAGTTTCATTTACCGCCGCGTGTTCGGGGATAGAATCCAGAAAGATAAGCTGATACAGCCCCAGGTAAAGCATTATCTTTACCTTGATATCGGTGGCGGCATATTTCTCGGCATCGGTGTGGTGCGAGATGATGTAATCCAGATGTTGCCGCATCTTGATTACGCCTTTTACGGTGGTGTAATACAGGGCTACGCTTTCGCCATCGTTCTTATACTTCTTTGCCCGCTGTTGCAGCATGGCATTGGAAAACTCGGTATCTTTGAATACCTTCAAAATGGTACTGTATGCTTCGGCACGGAAGTTCATGGCGCCCTCTGATACAATCTTTTAATAATTTCTTTGATCAATTGCTCTTCCGGCAGCGCTTTATCGCTTTCGGAAAGCAGCTTGAGCTCGCGCTGAATATGCGCATTGCCAAAGCCCAATGCCAATAGTGCGCTTTCTACCTCTTGCAGGCTGTCCGAATGGCTGGGCATCTCATCCACATAGTCAAGCAAGGTGTGAATGCGGTCTTTTAGCTCCACTATTATGCGCTGCGCACTCTTTTTGCCAATGCCCGGCACCCGCGTAAGCATCGCCTCTTCGCCGCTGCTAATGCTTTTGATAAAGGCAGATACGCTCAAGGTGGAAAGTATTGAAATCCCCGTCTTGGGACCAATGCCGCTCACTCGGGTAAGGAGCTGATATAATTCGCGCTCTGCCACGGTGGCAAAGGCGTAAATGCGCACGTCGTCTTGCGCAAAGGTCATATAGGTATAAAGGCTGCAAGGGCTTCCCACTGCGGGCAATACCTCGTAAGTGGATACCGGAATGCGCAATTCCCAGCCGATGCCGCCAGTTTCCAAGATCGCCAATACGGGACTCTTGTGTTTCAAGATACCGCTCAAATGGTGAATCATGGCTTGCTCTCCCAGCGCACTCTGTGAAAATGGGCAGTGGCGATGGCAAGCGCATCATAAGCGTCATCTTTCTTGCTTTGCAGCTTGATATCATACAATTGCTCTATCATGTAGCGCACCTGTGCTTTGGTGGCGTTTCCCCCACCTACCACGGCTTTTTTTATCTCTTTGGGGCTGTATTCCACTATCGGTATCTCCCGCTCTGCCAATGCCAAAAGTATTACGCCCCGCGCGTGCCCCAGGGTAAAGATGCTCTTTATGTGCTTTTGAAAGAACATCGTTTCCACAGCGGCGCAATCCGGTGCGTATTCGTCCAATATCTCCCCCAGCTGCCGGTAGAGGGTTTTTAAGCGCTGAGAGAGGTCTTTGCCGCGGCTTACGTCTATCACGTCGCAACCCGCGGCAATTACCTTCCTGCCTTCGGTGGAAAGAAGCCCGTATCCGCAAAAGCGGCTTCCGGGATCTATGCCCAGGATCATCATGAGGGCATCAGTCCCGGGCAAGCTCTGCCATCACCTCATCGGACAATTCAAAATTGGCATATACTTTCTGCACGTCATCCAGATCTTCCAGCACATCGATCAGGCGCAAAAGCTTTTCTGCCACATCATCTGCATTTACGGTATTCTTGGGCACACGGGTAAGCTCGGCGTTTTCCACCGGGAAGCCTTGCGCTTCCATATTGCTCAAGACACTGTGAAAATCTGTCGGAGAAGTATATACTTCGTAGTATTCATCGGCGTTTTCCACGTCGTCTGCCCCCGCTTCCAGGGCTTGCATCATAAATTCCTCTTCATCCAAGCCATTAGCGGGCACCGTAAAGTAACCTTTGTATTCAAAGTTCCAGGATACCGCGCCGCTTTCTGCCAGGTTTCCGCCATATTTGGAAAAGGCATGGCGCACTTCGGCAACCGTGCGGTTCTTGTTATCCGTCATTACTTCCACCACTATGCCCACGCCATTGTGTCCATAGCCTTCGTAGGTAATCTCTTCGTAAGAAACGCCTTCTATCTCGCCGGTGCCACGTTTGATGGCACGTTCGATATTATCCCGCGGCATATTGGCAGCACGGGCAGATAGCACAGCGGTGCGCAAGCGCGGGTTCGTTTCGGGGTCTCCCCCGCCGCTCTTGGCAGATAGGATAATCTCTTTTACGATACGGGTATAGATCTTACCCTTTTTGGCATCGGTAGCAGCCTTCTTGTGCTTGATGGTACTCCATTTATTGTGTCCGGACATACTTTACCTCGTTAGTCTTATTGGGTGTCGTTATCCTGCCAGGCGGCAATCACCTTCTGCGTGATATCCTCTGGTACTCTCTCGTAATGTGAAAACTCCTGGGTAAAGCGCCCACGCCCCTGGGTAAAGGACTTTAGCGCCGGGAAGTAATTATATACTTCGGCGATGGGCATTTGGGCATTCAGATGTTGCTTTTTGCCGCGCTGTTCCATACCCATAATGCGGCCGCGGCGGGTAGAAATATCGCCCATTACATCTCCCATATACTCGCTGGGAACGATGATTACCAGGTTGTGAATAGGCTCCAGCAGGATGGGTCTGCACTTCTTGAAGCCTTCTTTTAGCGCCATGGAGGAGGCAATCTTAAAAGCCATTTCCGAGCTATCCACATCGTGATAGCTGCCAAAATATACATCTACAGATACGTCAACTACCTGATAGCCGGCAATAATGCCCTTTTCCATGGTCTCGATCAAGCCCTTTTCAATGGCAGGAATGAAGTTTGAGGGGATTACACCGCCCACGATAGAATTGATGAATTGGAAGCCTTCGCCACGCTCGGTAGGCTTGATGCGGAAGTAAACTTCGCCATACTGACCGCGTCCGCCAGATTGCTTTTTGTGGCGATACTGGCTTTCTGCTCCGGCGGTAATGGTTTCCTTGTAAGGAATGCGCGGGGTTTTTAGCTCGGCTTCCACTTTGTAGCGGTTTTTGAGTTTCTTTAGCACCAGGAGGAGCTGTTGATCGCCCATGCCGGAAAGCAGGTTTTCATGCGTTTCCACGTTCAATTCATAGCGAATGGTGGGGTCTTCGGCTATTACGCGCTGTAGCACGGTGCCTATCTTATCTTCGTCCGATTGGTTTACAGCTTTTAGTGCCTGCCAGGTGGTGGCGGTAGGCAATTCAATGGGCATAAAGGCATGACGCGCGTTTGGCGCTACAATGCTATTCATTACACGGGCGTTTTTCAGCTTTACCAGGGCGCCGATATCGCCGGCACGTATCTCGGAGCAATCATGACGGTTCTTGCCCAAAAGGTAATACATATTACCGGCTTTGTCTTTGGAATCCTTTTCGGGGGAATAGAACTCGGTGCCGGTTTTCAGGGTGCCGGAGTGCATTCTTACATAAGCAAAATCGCCCATGCTGGGATCTGCATAAAGCTTGAAGATATAGCCCAAAAGCTCGCCATTTTCGCTGGCGATAAAATCCTTGGGCTGCTCCCCTTCTACCAGCTCGATAGTGTTGCAATCCGCCGGAGAAGGCAGGTAATCGATTACCCCCTTGAGGAATGCCAATACCCCCACTCCTGTGCCGGCAGAGCATACAAAGGCAGGTACTATATCGCCGGTAGTGATGGCTTTCTTCAAGCCGGCAATGAGGCTGGTTTCGGAAAGCTCCATATTTTCCAGGAACTCGTTCAGCAGCTCTTCATCGGTTTCTGCCACGGCTTCCATAAGCTGCATGCGGGCTTCTTCCACTATGTCTGCCATATCGGCAGGAATCTCGCTTTCGGTAGCGCCGCTAATAGCTTTTTGGCGAATGATATCCACCACGCCGGTAAAGGCGCCCTCTTTGCCAATGGGGATGTGGATTCTAACGGGATTGAAGCCGGCGTTTTCGTGAATGGCTTCCAATGTCTTATCATAATCCGCATGTTCGTTGTCCATACGGTTTACCAGAATAATCTTAGCTTTCTTTTTGCCTTCCAATTGCTCCAAAGCAAGCTCAAGCCCTACTTCAAAGCCGCCGGTAGCATTGGCTACTACCACTACGTTTTCCACCGCCGGTAATGCTACAATGGCATCACCTACAAAATCTGGATAGCCAGGGGCGTCCAGGATGTTGATCTTGTGATCCAAATAGTTCGTATAGCCAATGGATAAACCCAGGGTCATCTTTTTGGCAATTTCTTCCGGATCAAAATCCATGGTGGTATTGCCCTCGTCGATCTTACCGAGTCTATTTGTGATTTTGCTTTGATAAAAGATCTGCTCTGCCAGGGTGGTTTTGCCACTGCCGCTGGATCCCATCAGCATAAGGTTTCTTAACTTTTTCATTGAGTATTCTTTCATGATCTTCCTCTATATTTATCTCGATTTATATAAGCATTTACTTAGTTGAACAATTTTTTTGAAAGCACCTCAAGTGTCAATGCTTTTTATTTTGCTTGACGGATATTTACGAAATATAAGTGTGGATTAAACTTGAAGAAGGAGATGACGATGGAACCTGATCTTCGCAACTTTCAGACTCCCGGCGAACTCGCCAAAGTAATGAGCATTGGAGATTGGATCATTACAATGCTTTTGTTGTCTATACCACTGGTAAATATCATTATGTTTATCGTATGGCTGGCAAGCCCCAATGAAAATCCAAACCGGAAAAACTATCTTTTAGCAAGCCTGATCATGTTTGGAATAATGCTTGGAATCTATATCTTACTCATTGTGGTATTTGCCGGAACCATGGGTGGATTACTTTCCATGTTTGATTAGAACAACCCTCATTAAAAGCAAAACGCAGGCAGCCACCCCAGCTACCTGCGTTTTTTTCTTATAGTTTCTTACAACCCGCCATAAAGGAGATTCGTAATAAGCTTCTCCCCCGATACCAGGCTCCAGAATACCACCGAAGCGCTGATAAAGGTGCCAAAGGCAAAGACCTGATCTTTACTGCGGATAAAGATGAGAAAATAGATAATCCCCAAAAGCGAGGCTAAGATCACCAGGTAAGGCAGATTAAATATCCCCATAAAGCTGGCGATACCAGTAAAGAGCCAGATATCTCCCCCACCCAATCCATCCATCTTGTGCGCAACGCGATAGAGCCAGGCGATGAGCAAGAGAAAGAGAAAGATGAGCAAGCTGGCAATAAGTGAACTATAGATATTTACATCGCTATTCGGGAAAAGCGCAAAGATAAAGCCCAGAGGGATAAGCGGAATGCTGAGTTTGTGCGGGATAATCTGATGAAAGGCATCGATAAAGAAGATGGGGACCATCCAGAGCGCCAGGATGGCATATTTGAGAAATACGATGTTCAAGAGATCGTATCGCAGAAAGATGCCAATGAGGATGAGCGGCGTAATAATCTCTACCAAAAGGTGATGCCAGTGGATTTTGGCGCCACAATACTTACACTTTCCCCCCAGCAAAAGATAGCTTACGATGGGGATATTCAGGTAAAAGGGGATAAAGCGATTGCATTCCCCACAATGTGAGGGCGGCGTAATAATGGATTGCCTAAGGGGCAGCCGGTAAATAAGCACGTTGAAAAAGCTGCCCAGTGCGGCACCTAGGATTGCCAGCAGGATGATTATTATTAGTTGAATCAAGGTAAACCTATCTCGTTATCATTAAAGCTACTTAAGTATCCCCGCTGCATGAGCACCTTGCCTACTCGAAGCTCGAAGCTGAGATTTTCCTTGGGCTGGTAATGCAGGCTAAAATCTGGAAGTATCATGCTCTCGTTATCTTTACCAAAATTAAGGCTTTTGCTGGTATTCATTCCGCCGATATTTACGAAATTGAGATCCAGCTTGAGACCCAGATTCGGACTCAAAGCATAGTTAATGTGATTTGTATAGCGCGAAAGGTAATATCCTTCCCCTTTGCTGCTACTACCCGCCTCAAAGCCCATGGAATGGCTCATATTGAGATTTGGGAGCGCTTTCTTCATGCTGTATGGGCTAAAGGACGGCTTTGGCAGAGCATACTGCGCCACAAGCGGCATTAGCACCAGGCTAAGGGCAATTATCGCAAGTATCTTTTTCATCTTAATCCTCCTTAAGATAAGGATTGCATTCTATTACAAGATAATCCAGCTATCAGTGGCGGTCAAGTATAAAACTCTTCCATCATCTGGCCCAATGCCTTGATGCCGGCATCGATCTGCTCCACAGTGGAATAGCTGAAATTGAGCCGCAGGCAATTGAACTTCTCTTGCCCGCTGGGGTAAAACTTGCTACCGGGGATAAAGCTTACCTTATGCGCTTTGGCTTTTTCAAAGAGGCTATCTGCATTCATATCTTCCGGCAGCCAAAGCCAGGTAAAGATGCCCCCTTCCGGACGCGTATATTGGATGTAAGGCGGCAGCGAAGTAGCCATTGCCGAAAGCATACGGTTCAGGTATGGACGGTAAAAATCGCAGGTCTTATCCAGATGCGGCTGCATATAGCCACCACTTAGAAAGCGCGCTGTTACCCGCTGTGAAACGCAATCCGGCGTGATATTCACCTTTTGCTGCCAAGAACACATGCGTTCGATAAGCTCGCTATCTCCCTTGGCGTAAGCAATACGCATACCGGGACCCAAGATTTTGGAAAAGGATACCACTTCCATTACGATGCTGTTATTGCGATATTCCTCATGCGCTATTCTAAATAAAGTAGGCACTGGCTCGCCGCTAAAACGCAAGCGGGAATAAGGATTATCCTCCAAAATGGGAATATTCATCGCCAGCGCATATTCGATCAAAGCCTTGCGCCGCACATAGCTCATGGTGAGTCCGGCGGGGTTATGAAAATCCGGAATCGTATAGATCATCTTCACTTTCTTACCCGCTTTGTGACAGGCTTCCACCTTCTCGCTTAAAGCATTCATATCAATGCCTTCCAAGTCCAGCGGCACTGCCTGCAAATCCGCTCCCAAAGCCTCAAAAGCCACCAGGGAACCCAGGAAACTGGGCGCTTCGCAGATTACCACATCGCCAGGATCCACCAGCGCGCGCGTCATATAATAGATCGCATTGGTAGCCCCGACAGTAATCAGCATCTTATCTTGCCCCAGATCGTATCCTTCCCATTTGAAGAGTTCTTTCTTTAGCTCGCTATCGCCTTCACTGGCACCATATTGCAATACGCTGGCGCCTTCATTGCTAACCACCTCCTGATACAAGGCAGCCAAGGTCTCTTTGGGAAAGGTCTTCGGGCTGGGAAAGCCACCCGCAAAGGAGATAAGCCCCTCGATATTGCGCGTGGAAGCCACCAATTCCCGGATTAACGAGGATTTCATCGTTCTGGTAGTTTCTGAGAAAAGAGATTTCATCATAGCATTATCCTTTATATTCATTTATTTTAATTACTTAGCTATATGGATTATCAGGGATAAATACGGTAGATCATCCGCGGGAAGGGGATGGTTTCCCGAATGTGGTGAATACCCGTCATCCAGGTGATCAGGCGCTCCAGCCCGATACCAAATCCACTATGCGGCACGCTGCCGTATTTGCGCAAATCCAGGAACCACCGATACTCTTCGATGGGCATCTTTTCCGCCTGCATTCTGCCCAGAAGCAAATCGTAATCATCTTCACGCTGGCTGCCGCCGATAATCTCGCCAAAACCTTCCGGCGCTATCAAGTCATTACCCAATACCAGATTCTCGTTTTCCGGATCCCGCTTCATATAAAAAGCTTTGATTTCCTTCGGCCATTTCTCGATAAATACCGGCACTGCCGAGCCTTCGGTTAAGAGCAATTCATCCGGCGCGCCCAGATCGCTGCCATGGCTTATTTCGCTGCCTCGCTCGCGCAGATATTCCACCGCTTCATAGTGGGTCATCTTTTTAAAAGGTGCATCCGCCGCTTTCAAAGCTTCCTTATCCCGCTCCAGGATCTCCAGCTCTTTATCGCATTTCTCCAATACGGTGCGGATTACATGGCGGATCAGCCCTTCCTGAATCTGCATGTTTTCCTCGTGATCAACGTAGGCTGCTTCGGCATCCATCATCCAAAACTCGGTAAGGTGCTTGCGCGTTTTAGAGCGCTCGGCACGAAATACGGGACCAAAATCGTAAACCCGTCCCAGGCTCATAATCCCCGTTTCCAGATACAATTGCCCGGATTGGGAAAGATACGCCATACCTTCGTCAAAGTATTCCACTTCAAAGAGCGTGGTGGTGCCTTCGCAGGCATTGGGCGTAAGGATGGGCGAATCGAAGCGGAAGAAGCCATTGTCGTTCAGATATTCACAAATCGCATAATACACAGCGTGCCTTACCCTAAGGATTGCCCACTGCTTTGGAGCGCGTATCCAAAGATGCCGGTTGCTTAAGAGAAAATCCGGTCCATGCTCCTTTTTGCCGATGGGATATTCCGGCGCAATCTGCACCGGCTCCACGCTGGTAATTGCCAATTCGTACTGCCCTTCCAGCTTCTGATGCGCTTTGGGGGTTCCGGTAATTATCACGCTGGATTCCAGGCTCAGCGTTTTGGCTTTTTCAAAGGCTTCGTCCCCCAAATCCGGGCGGAAAGCCACAGTTTGCAAATCTCCGCTACCATCGCGGAAGATGATAAAGAGCAGCTTGCCACTGCTTCGGATATTGCGCACCCAGCCTTTGAGCCGCACTTCCTGTCCCTTGTATTTTGCGATGTCTTTTACAAATATGTCTTGCATTTTTATACCTTGATTTTATTGTGTTTTAATTGTTCATTGATAATCTGTATTATCTGGCTTGCCACTTCCAGCGCCATGGTGCCAGCCCTGCCATCCACAATGGGCTTGGTATCGGTAGCAATCGCTTTTACCCAGGCTTCCAGCTCCATCAAGAGCGCATCCTTGCCGCCATCTTTACAAGTGTAAACCTTCTGATCCACCAGCTTTTCAGGGTCAATATCCGTGGCACCCATCATTATCCTGGGCAGATATAGCATTAGTTTCGGACTCTTTTTCACCACCCGCGCGCTTTTCTCCTGAAAGTCCAGGCTGATATAGCTATCCTTTTGAAAAAAACGGATTTTACGCTCTTGTTTGAGCGATACCCGTGATGATGTAACGTTTGCAATGGCGCCGTTTTCAAATTCCAGCCGCGCATTGGCGATATCGATACTATCGGTAAATAGCCCAATGCCGCTGGCGTGGATGTGCTTTATAGGGCTCTCGATAAAGCTAAGAATCAGATCAATATCGTGGATCATTACATCCAATACCACCGGCACATCCGTCCCCCGTTTATGAAAAGTAGAAATGCGCGTGGATTCGATAAATAGCGGCTGTTTTATCTCTTTTTCCACCATCAGGATCACGGGATTGAAGCGTTCAATATGCCCCACCTGAATCTTGAGTCCCTTCTTTTCTGCAAGCTCCAAAAGCTCCTCAGCCTGCCAGAGTTCGCTGGTAATGGGCTTTTCCAAAAAGATGTGCTTGCCCGCTTCCAGCGCCTTTTTACCCAGTTCATAATGGCTGGTGGTAGTAGCGGCGATATCGATGGCGTCTGAGGCTTCACGCAGTTCCTCATAAGAAGAAAAGCTTGAAACACCCAGTCTTTGGGAGATTTCTTGGGCACGCCGTGCGTCCTTATCATAAATCCCCACAAGCGTAGCGCCGGCTATCTGGCAGAACTTTGCCGCATGATGCTGCCCTAAATGACCAACGCCAACTACGCCTATTTTTATCATATTAGCCTGCCAATTAAGCTAATTTGGCACCTACTTTTTCCAGCATGTCGCGGGTCATGGCATCCAAATCATATTCCGGCTTCCAGCCCCATTCTTTGCGGGCAGCGCTATCGTCCATGCTATTTGGCCAGCTATTGGCAATGGCTTGCTTGATGGGATCCACTTTGTAATCCAATCTAAAGTCTGGCATATATTTGCGGATAGCTGCTGCGATGATTTCCGGATCAAAGCTCATGGCGGTAACGTTAAAGCAATTGCGGTGAATGAGTT
>JAQVIX010000035.1 GCA_028695495.1 Candidatus Cloacimonadota bacterium
TCAGGATGTCTCCGGCGTCCATCTTGGCGCTCATGCTAAAGATGCTATTTCCGGATACCTTATCGCCTGCCAAAAGTGCGGCTCGGATGGGGGATGCACCGCGGTATTTGGGTAATAGCGATGGATGCAGATTGATGGCACCATATACGGGCAATTTACGCAGTTCACGCCCCAAAAAGGCGCCATAAGATGCCGTTACTATCAAATCTGGCGCAATCGCCGCAATCCTGGCAATCGCTTCCGGAGTGTTTACATCCTTGGGGGTATAAAGCGGTAAACCCATAAACTGCGCAGCTTGCGCCAAGGGGGTATCTTCTTCCTGCAATTTACGACCCTGCTTTTTGGGCGGTTGGCTGATAACCAGCTCCAGCTTATGCCGGCGCAGGGCTTTAATCTCTTCCAGAGCGGGAATGGCATTTTCGTGGCTGCCAAAATATACGATGCGCATAAACTATTCGTCCTTGGAGCGGATGTTTACGCCATCCACGGCGCGGCTTTCCAGGGCTTTCAGCTTGGGCAATACTCTCAGGCGGGATAAGGTGCCTAAATGGTCGGTAAATACCACGCCTTCCAGATGGTCGTATTCATGTTGAATTACCACCGCTTCATAGCCTTCCGCCTGCTTCGTATGCACTTTGCCCTCTTCATCCATATAGCGATATTCTATTTTGTTTGGGCGCTGTACGTTGGCATAGATATCCGGCAGCGAAATGCAGCCTTCTTCATATACCTGCTCGCCTTCACCGCTAAGTATCTCCGGATTGATCATTACGATGGGATTCATTTCGGCTTCCTCTTCTCTTGCCCAATAGGGATCGATTACAAAGATTCTGAGCGCCTGTCCCACCTGATTTGCCGCCAAACCCACGCCATCCCGCAGATACATGGTAAAGCTAAGGTCTTTGATAAATTCCTTTAGTCCGGGTTCGTTCAAATCTACTTCCCGGCTCTTGGTGCGGAGAATCTCATCTCCTAAGATGCGGATGGGCAATTCTTTGGGCATTATTTCTTGTCTTCCACCTTGGGGATATTCAGGATGTTTACAATGGCAGAGCGCTGGAAATCCACACGCACTTTGTTTGTATCGTCTATTTCCACTACCACGATATCTTTATCTGGCTTGATGCTTACCACACGCCCGTAAATACCGCTATTGGTTATCACTTTGTCATTTACCTGCAAGCTATCCAGCATCTTTTGCATTTCTTTCTGACGCTTCTGTTGCGGACGTATCATCAGGAAATACATTACGCCAAAGATCAGGGCAAAAAAGAGCAGGGAACTGCCCATGGGATTTCCCTTCGCTACTGTGGTTGAGTCTGTAGCCGCCGCAGTAGAAGCTAAAGCAGCGTCTAAAATCATATAATACATGTTCATTCTCCTATTTTAAAAAGAATCCGGGGTAAATCCGGATTAAAACCTGTAAAAGCACATTGGCATAGATACCCGCCAAGAGATCGTCTATTACCACGCCCCAGCCGCCTCTAAGCCGCTGCGAGCGATTGATGGGAAATGGCTTGGCGATATCAAATACTCTAAATAATACTAAGGCATAAAGCCCGATTAGCCAAGTTTTGGGTAAAAACAAGGTAGCCACAAAGTAGCCACAAAGCTCGTCTATTACTATCTGTGGCGCATCCTCTCCCAAATCTTTTTCCGCTTTGCCGCTGATATATACCGCGATAAACGAGATAACAAGCAAACCTATAAGGCTATACCACATCTGTATGCCTTCATAGAGCAGCTTCGGCAATAGCAGATACACGCCGTAAGCGGCAATGGAGCCAAAGGTGCCGGGCATAAAGGGGATGTATCCCGTGCCCAAAAGGCTTGCCAAAAGGTTCACTGCTTTTTGTCTATCTTTCATAGCGAGAGCTGGATAAAGGATTCTGCTTTAAGCTTATCCATCCAATCCTCATACGCCTTGATTTTCTTTTGTTGCTCTAAAAAGCTCTTGATCTGCGCTTGCAATTCTTCCAAAGTATAAAGCCGCACAGCGTGCTCCTGATCCCGCATAAAGAGATAGAGCATATTATCGTTGGTAAGCACCTCGGTAGGGCTGCCCACCGGGCTACTTAGCAGCGCTGCGGCAAAAAGCTCTGGAAAGTCCGCTTCACCAAATTCGCCCAAAAGCCCATCATCTTCGGCAGAATCCAGGTCCATGGAATATTCCTGAGCCAGTTCGCCAAAATCTGCACCGGTAGTAATCTGCTGACGCAAATCGTCCATCAGCTCCCGCTCGCACTCAAAATCCGCCTCCGAGGGGCTAAGCATTTTCAATATGTGGCTGGCACGCACTTCATCGCCCTTTTTATCCGTCACTTTGATGATATGATAGCCATAATCCGTCTTTACCAAGCCGCTAATCTCGCCCACTTCCAGCTTATATGCCGCATCTTCAAAGGGTTTCACCATCATGCCACGCTTGAAAAAGCCCAAATCTCCACCCTGCTTGCTGCTGGGGCAATCGCTATATTCCCGCGCCAATGCCTCAAAATCTCCGCCTTCCGCTGCCCGCTTTTGCAAGCTGCTCATGGTTTTAACTATCTGCGCTTCAGCTTCATCGGATACCTGCACCTCGCGCATAATCATCCGCAAATCCCAGGAAAGCGGCTTCATTGCCAGGCTATCTTTACTGGCTTCGTAAAAGTCACTTATCTCCGCATCGCTTACATTTACTTTGGAGCTAATGTATTTTTCCGTAAGCAATTCCGTTAAAGATTGTTCGGTAATTTGCGAGATTACATAGTTCAAAAGGTCGCGCTGGGTGGTACGCATTGCCTTCAAATCCTGTTGAAATGCCGCCTCGCTATCGTATTGACTGCGGATTTGGGCAATATAGCGCTCAGCATAGTTTTTGATGGCAGTTTCATCCACCGAGAGCTTCAGTTCCCGCGCCTTTTGTACCATCAGGCGGTGTTCTACCATGCCGCCCAAAACCTCCAGCGGGTCTAAAAGCTCTTCATTGATGCCCGTAGAGCGCATATTGATCAATTGCTTTTCCAGATCACTCATCAGAATGATATCTGTGCCCACTTTGGCGATGATCTTATCCACCAAAGCGCCAGCCAATGATGCCGTTAAGATGCACAGCATGAGTGCTATAGTAAATCTTTTCATGCAGATATTCCTTTAGTAATAATATATATTCTGCTGTCGGGCTTTGATGCTCTTTAGCAGATTTTGATATACTTCTTCCTGCTTTTCCAGGATGATGCGGCGCCGGATTTCGGAGCGCTGCTCTTCAAAGTTTGCCACGCTCTCGCCATCTTTCACTTCCGTATAGCGAAAAATATACCAATCCCCATCTTTATTTACAATGCCACATTCATTTAACTGCAAGGCTTGTGCTTTTTGCCAAAAGAGCGAATCTGCCGAAGCTGGCTCCACAAAGCCAATGCTACCCCGTTGCGCCCTCAGGTTTTCCTGCGAATACTGCTGCAGCGCATGATAGAAGTTCATTCCTCCACTAAGCTGCTGCAAGAGGTTTTCCGCAGAGATCTTATCCCCCAGGCGAATGCGCTCGATATGATATAGCTTTACCGGCTTTTGAAAATCGCTTTGATGGATGCGGAAATAGGAAAATAGCTGGTCTTCGGTGATCTTGATTTCGCTAAGCGATTGCGATATTAGGGCATTTGCCAATACCTTCTTCTGAGCATAATCCAGCCGCTGTTTTAGCGCTAATTCCTTATCCAGTTTCAGGTTTTTACATTCCTGCGCCAAAAGTGTAAGATTAACCCAATCTTCCACATAGCGCTTGCGCAAGTCCGGCGGCAAGGTATCCCAATCCTCCACCCCAAAGCTGGCTTTGAAGGCTTCCAAGCTCAGGCTTTCGCCATTTACTTCCGCCAATCTGGCAGATTTATCCTTTTCCCGGTCGCAGGCAGAAATGCCCAAAACCAGGATTAGAAATGCCAGAAAGAGGAGCTTTCTCATAGGAAGGGCGGAGTATATTTCACTTTCAGGTAAGGGGCTTTTTCCGGCGGGGCACTAAGGGGGTGGTAAAACTCCACTTCTCCAAAGTCCTTCCGCTCGTATTGACTCATTATTACAATGCCTTTCGCCTCTTTTTTGCCGGAAGTATAAGCCTGCAAGATGGGCGTAATATCGATCTTTACGCTATCTGCATTGCTATTGAATACAGCATCCAGCGGAAAGGCAAAGCTAATGGTTTCCATGCCCGCGGTAGGCACTATTTCCCCCGCTTCCGGCACTTCTTTCACCAAATAGGCGCTTAGTTTGTAGGCAAAAGTATTCTTGAAATTGGGTAAATCTTTGGGAAAAAGCACCAATTCCGCTTTATTGATATTGCAACGCGAGATTGCCAGCGAATCCAGGCTATTAGCTTCCGAATCCTTAAAGAAGCTATATTCCGGCTGAAGATCGATATAAAAGCGTTGTGGCGCAAAGTTCGAGATTTTCCAGCGCTGCTGTAATACCTCCGCCTCCGGATGGCTAAAGCTAAAATCCTCTTTACTGGCATAAGTGCTAAAGATTTCTTTTTCAGCATTTTCCTGGGGGGTATAGGCAAAAGAGAGTTTGCTGCCCCGGCTTACGCTGCTCAGCTGAAATTCCAAAAAGCCAGTATTTCCCTGGTCCAGTTCCAGATAGATATTTAGCCCCGTGCTATCCGCCTTGCTTTGCCATGTTTTCAGCCAATCTGTAGCCAAAGGAATGCGCAGGGTATCCTGCACTCCAATCACCGCCGGAATATCATAATCCGCAAAATGCTCTAAATCTTGTGCCTGAAGCGAATCTGGAACCACATAACTGCGTAGCACCTTATAGAGTTTTAGCTTCAGCTCCCTATGTTCAGATTCAGTATCCCGCCTTAGCAAAACCAATTCCAGCGTAGCATCGCTAATATAGTGATAGCCATTTAACGCCTCATAATCGGGCAATGCCGTAAAACGCATCACTGCCTTGGCTTCGCTCCCTTGCCAGGAGCCTACCAAAAGCGCCTTTCTGCCAATATTCAGGCTCACCAGCGAATCCGCCGGAAAGCTGTAGCCATCTATTACGGACAAAGAATCCGTATATGTAATGGCAGATACATCCGACCAGTTATTCCCCGTTAGGTTATTGCGTTTTGTGCATGCCGCCAGAGCCAAAACCAGACTCAAAAGCAGCAAGACTTTTTGAAAGGTATTCATATTAATAATCCTATTTTTAATCAAATTTTTCTGTATAGTCGTTTTAGTAGGCTTTGTGGATATGTCGATAATTGGTCAAGCTTTTTTTTCCCGGTGGTGATTTTCCAACGATTTAGCGCTCTGAAAACTATGTGGATAACTTGTGTATAAACTAAGGATTTTATCCACCTGCTATCCACCAAAAAACTGCCTAAGTGATTGAAACACTGTTTATACACACTTATCCACAGTATATCATCCACAAATGTGGATAAGTATATTTGCGGCGCTCTTGTATTGCCATAACTGCTACTACTTGCGGTAGATAAAGCTGCTGGAAAAATCGCTAACTGATACATTAGGAATTTTTTAGGTTATTGATCATCTGTTCTACCAAGCTGCGGAAGTTCAGATCATCGCGGAATTGATTTTCCACCAAACGTTTAGCGTGCAAAACCGTGGTGTGGTCTTTGCGGTTGTAATACTGCGCTATATCCTTTAGCGCCAGCGCCGGAATAAGCAGATTTGCCAGATACATCGCTACCTGCCGCGGAAACGCCACACTGGCTTTGCGCGTTTTGTCCATAATCTGCGTGCGGGTAATATTGAAGGTAGCGCATACCTGCTCGGTAATGGCATCCAGCGAGATTTCGCGGCTTATCTCCGAGATCATATCCGAAAGCACTGCCTTGGCTATATCTGGCGTAATGTCATCCGGATTCAGCTTGTTATAAGAAGCATAAGCCAAAATGCGAATAAGAGAGCCTTCCAGGGCACGTACAGAGGAGATAATCTTATCGGCGATAAAATCGATGGTATCATCCATCAGCCAGAGATTTTCCGGCTCGATCTTTTTGCGCAAAATCGCCACCCGCGTTTCAAAATCCGGATTCTTGAGGTCTGCCAAAAGCCCGCTTTCAAAGCGCGTTACCAGGCGTTTTTCCAAATCTGGAATGTCTTTGGGCGGACGGTCGGAGGTAAGCACAATCTGTTTCTTATTGTCAAATAGGGCATTAAAGGTATGAAAAAACTCCTCTTGCGTGCCTTCCTTGCGCGAGAGGAAATGAATATCATCTACTAAAAGCAGGTCAACCTTGCGGAATTTGGCACGGAATTGCGGCATTTTATTTGCCCGGATGCTTTCAATCATTTCATTGGTAAATGCTTCACTGGTAGTGTAATAGATACTGGTATTGCGCCCTTCGGCTTGTACAAAATTGCCCACCGCCTGCATCAAATGCGTTTTACCCATTCCGCTTTCGCCATAGATAAAGAGCGGATTGTAGGTATAACCAGGGCTTTCCGCCACTGCCTTTGCCGCTGAATAGGCAAAATTGTTGTTTTTACCCACCACAAACTCTTCAAAATTAAAGCGTTCATTTAGTTTCACATTTACGTTTACCTTGTTGCCGCCGCCACTCTGCTTTTCCTTACCCTCTCCGCTGCGGAAAGGATGCGTAAGAAAATGAATATCATAATTACGATCATAAAGTGTAAATGCAATCTCTGAAAGGGTTTCCTTATAGTTTTGATTCAGGTAATTTGCACAAAACTGCGTGGGCACCCTTACGGAAAGCCGCGTGTCGCTCATATCTACCAGCCGTGTATCCGAAAACCAGGTGCGGAAACTCTGCTCGTTTATGTTCTGTTCCAGTTTATCTAATATGTTCTGCCAAATATCTTGATCCATTTTCTTTCCTTATCTATTACTACGCTTTTGTTTATCCACAAAAATATCGTTCCTTAAAATAAAGGCATCTCTTGAAACTAAGTCCTTATTTATCACCTTATTATCTATGATGGTTATACCACCTTGATCTTATCTTTCTCAGCTTTATCCACAAGTTATCCACATTCTCAGCAGCGGCTTGATTTTCAAGCGCTTGGCAAAATATTCCAAGCGTTCAAAGGCTACAAAGATAGAAATTATTAAGGCGGCTTTTTTGTCAAGTAGCGAAATGGGAAAGAGTTAGAAGCCCCATTTTTGCCAAAAATCGCTAAGAGCGGCTTTTTTTAGTAGCTTAAAAGCCGGAAGCAGATTATTGAGAATATAGTGTATGGTATATATCGCTATCTTTTGCAGTTGATTAGCGATTTGAGAAAAAAAGTGCTAATGCGTGCTCGCTTTGCAAACATGATCAAATTATTCCTCGCGGGTTTTTTAGCACCGAAAAAGACGAAAACTACCACGAATATTCTCGAATTGAAACACTAATTTACACGAATTATTGAGCGAGGTGTGGAGTTAATGGCGCTTATCCGCCTATCAGTTCTGCAAGCGCCTTTTACAAGCAACATTGACTTCACATACTGTCAAGGCTTCTGCCGGCTATTTGAAGGGCTTCCCCGTTTCTCTCCCTCGCAATGCCCTCGTCTCTACCGGTAAAATGCGGGTAGAGGCGAGGGCATTACGAGGGCAACACACGAGAACTCTTGCCTGCCCCGGAAAATCCGCTTATTATATAGCTAATAGAATAGCATTTTGAAGAAGGTATAAGATGAAAAGACCCAATCTTCTATTGTGGGCGCTGGTGATCATTATTATCAACGCCGGAATCACTTTGGCGCTGCTCAATCAATTTAGCGGTCAAATCCAGCCGGTGGCAAACTTCTTTTCGCCGGAAAAGGGCGAAGACCCTCTGGTAGGCTATAGCAATTCCATTACGCAGGCCATCAAAGCGGTGGAACCCGCAGTGGTGAGCGTAAACGTTACGCAAATCCAATATGTGCGCGGTTTTCACGGCTTTCCTTTTGGCTTCGGTTTTTTTGATTATTACGATTTTGCCCCGCAACGCCAGGAAATCCAATCCGTGGGCAGCGGTGTAATCTACGATCCCAATGGCTTAATCATTACCAATGCACACGTGGTGGAACGCGCCAGCGAAATCAAAGTAGTTTTGCCGGATAAACGGGAGTTTAATGCCGAAATCTTAATGGTGGATCCCGTTCACGACGTGGCAAAACTGCGGATTAGCGGCAACAACCTACCTCATGCCAAATTGGGCAATTCGGATAAACTAAGCTTGGGAGAATGGAGCATCGCGATGGGCAATCCTTTTGGCATGCTGATGAACGATTCCAAACCCAGCATCACCGTGGGCGTAATCTCCGCTTTGGGGCGCAATTTCCGCATTCAGGACGATAAACAGGAATACCGCAATATGATCCAAACCGATGCGGCAATAAATCCCGGCAATAGTGGCGGTCCCTTGGTAAATCTCAAAGGTGAAATAATTGGCATCAATACCTTTATCTTTAGCGAAAGTAAAAGCAATAGCGGAATCGGCTTTGCTATTCCGATCAATTTGGTGAGGGAATATTTGGCTCGATGATGGACTTCACATACTGATAAGGCTTCTGCCGGATATTTGAAGTCTATGGCGGCTGATAGATACTCTTAGCTTCATACTTTTCTTGCCGCCATAAACTCCAAAAGCCGCAGCGTTCAGCTTCAGTTCAAGGATTTTGAAGCATAGCGAAGCAAAAAAGCCAATGACTCACAGTATTCCCGCAAACTCTTAAACTTATTCGTAGTTCCCCCATGCCCTTCTGCCATAAGCTGATAGATTACCGGCTGCTGGCTATATTCCCGCAATTTCTGCGCATATTTCAGGCCTTCCCAATATCCCACACGGCTGTCGTTCCAGGCAGCGCTTATCAATACCGGTGGGTAGTTTTGCCCTTTGATATTCTCATAAGGGCTGTAGCTTTTGATATACTCATAATATTCGGGATTTTGCGGATTTCCCCATTCGCTATATTCTTGAATGGTAAGGGGTAATGTATCATCCAGCATGGTATTTAGCGCATCCACAAAGGGCACATCCAAATGCGCCGCCGCAAAGAGTTCTGGCGCCATATTCAGTACCGCAGCTATTAGCAAACCGCCCGCACTCCCGCCACTTATCGCCAAATGCTGGCTATCCGTATATCCTTTTGCAATCAAATGCCGCGCACAAGCGATGAAATCCGTAAAGGTATTCATTTTATTCAGCATTTTCCCCGCTTCATACCATTTATAGCCATATTCGCCCCCACCCCGCGGATGCGCCGTTGCCAGTATTATCCCCTGGTTCATCAATATGATATCACCAAACGAGAAATATGGGTCTTCGCTATCACCATAAGCCCCATAAGCGGAGAGCAGAGTGCTTTGTGGCTGGCTCAAATCCAGGTTTTTGCGGTATTTGAGGCTAAGCGGAACAAATGCGCCATCCTCCGCCGGCACATACAGCAATTTCGTTTCGTATTTTTCCGGATGATAGCCTTTGGGCTTCACGCTTTGAAATACCCGCTTTTCCTTGCCGCTGGGGATATCATAATGATAAATGCTATAGGGATTTAAGTCGCTTTCATTATAATAGTAAAAGCTGGGGTTTTCCGGACTTTCGTCGCTTAGCAACCACAGATTTTGCGGCTGAGATTGAGCTAATCGTTTTTGCACTGCGCCATCCTTAAGCGAATGTAAACTAATACTTTTAAAGCCATTTTCGCGGCTGAGCACTACCAAAGTACTATCGCAGAGCAAAAAACTCTCGATCGATGGCAAATCCGCTTTGGAAATCAGCTTTTCCCAAGCCTCTTGCCGCGTATCTTCTGGGCTGCAACGGTACAATTCATCATCCGGATGCGTTAAATTGCTTTGAATATAGAAGTTTCCGCGATAAAAATCCGGCCAATAGCGATGCCCCGGCTGGCGAAGCGCAAAAAGCTGCATTTCCTGCGCATCACCTTTCGCAGGAAAGTAGCGGATATCATTAGTATCCTTGCTATTTGCACTTAAAAAGAGCATCTGTTTATCCGAGCTTTTGTAAAAAGAGAGTTCAAAGGCGGGGTCTTGTTCGCGGTAAAGCAAAACAGGCTCGGAATTATCGATATCCCAATACCATACGCTATCCGTTTGATGGCGTTCATTGATGCGGCTAAAGAGCAGACGCCTGCCCGCGCCTAACCACATTATCTCGGATATACCGCTGATGCCGGTATCGCTTTCTTTACCCGTTTTTAGGTTTTTAAAGTACAGCCGGTAATCCTCATCTCCCGTATAGTCAATGATATATGCCATATTGATGCCGTCTTCGTGAATGCTGAAGTTAGCCAAATCAAAATAAGCATGTCCGCGCGCCATTTTGTTCTCATCCAAATAGATTTCCTCTTTGGCGCCCGGTGCGTCTTTGATGCGAAAGTAGCGCGGGAAAAGGTCTTTGGGGCGGGATTTGCTATAATAATAGTAGCCATCTTTTTTGAAGGGATAGCTCTTAGAATCGCTGGCAAGTTGTTTTTTCATGGCTTTGAAAAGCTGGCGGCTCAGGCGGGCGCTGCCCTTTAGCTGCTGCCGGCTATAGCGCGCCTCGCTCTTTAAAACCCCTTTGAGCGCCGCATCTTCGCGGTCTCGCAGCCAATACCAATCGTCCCTTAAGGTATCCTGATGCGTTATCGTAATGTAAGGGCGCTTTTCCGCCATCGGAGCCGGATAGCTTTTGGCAAATACCGGCAAGATAAATAGCGCCAAGATAAAGAGATATATACGCCGCATGGCTACTCCAAAATCTTTTTTTGCAGTTTGGATAAAGAGGCTTGTATTGTCAAGATTTGTTTTTGTGCAGAGAGCAGAAAGTGGGGGTGGCATCCTGCCGCCTGAAAGTGGAAGTGGCATCTTGCCGCCTGAAAGTGGGGGTGGCATCCTGCTGCCTGAAAGTGGGGGTGGCATCCTGCCGCCTGAAAGTGTAAGTGGCATCTTGCCGCTTACCCGCCTTCTATCGCTGCCAACGCTCTATGCAAGCGGCATGGAGTTCAAGCGGCTTTCCTTATTCCATACACCATGCGTCAGCTTCTCAACAGACATTGCGAGCCTGAGAACAATGTAGCCACCTAAGATATAAAGCCTATTTTTGTGAAATTATCACAATTTTGCTTGACAAGTATCCAACAACCCTTAATTTGTCCTCAGGAGTTATATTATGATGTTAATTGAATTTAGCGTACAAAACTTCCGTTCCTTTTACGATCGGGTTACTTTCAGCATGGAAGCCAGTAATAGATCTGAGCATCCAGAGCATGTGATCGAGGTATCGCGGCAAAAGCTATTAAAAAGTTCTGCCCTTTATGGTGCAAATGCATCTGGCAAGAGCAATCTCTTTAAAGCTTTTATCTTTATGAAAGAGATGGTGTTAAGCTCTTCCAAAGATACTCAGGCTGGTGAAGCTATCCCGGTGGAAGCTTTTTTGCTCAATACACAGGGTGCGCAAGAGCCTACCACCATGGAAGTTATTTATTTGGTAGATGATATCCTTTATCGCTATGGCTTTAGTTGTAGCGCAAAACGCGTGGAAAAAGAATGGCTGTACAGTCGTAATACCCGCCCCCGCAGCCGCGAACTACGACTATTTGAGCGCGATTTTCGGGGGAATTACCACAGTCATCCCAGTTTTAAAGAGGCAAAAGGTTCTTTGCAGGTATTTTTGCGGGAAAATACCCTGCTTATCAGCCTGTTGGCGCAATTCAACGGCGAAACATCCCGGCTTATTTTAGATTGTTTCATCAATACTAATATCTGGGATTTGGATTTTTATATGCCGCTACATACCAGCCTGATGATTCAAAAAGAATTAGTTCCGCCTGCTTGGGTACGGGAGTTTTTAATCAATGCCGATCTGGGTATCAAGGATTTTCAAATCGAAGAAAAAGAGCTTTCTTGGGATAAATTAAGATCCATTCCCGCAGCGATTAAGGAAGATACAAATAAATACCTTAGCCATTCTATCAGCACATCGCACGAGTATTTTGATGAAAATAGCGGTGAATTCAAGAGATTATTATTTGACTTGGAAAAACAGGAATCCTCTGGCACAAAACAATTTTTCAGCATGGCGGGCGTGATCTACTATGCGCTACAGCATGGCGGCTGCCTCTTGATCGATGAATTGGAAAAAAGCTTACATCCACTTTTATGCCGCATCATTATCCGCCTCTTTCAGGATCCGCAAACAAATCCCAAAGGCGCACAATTGATCTTCAGCACTCATGATACTACACTATTGGATAAAGCCTTATTTAGAAGAGATGAATTGTGGTTTGTAGAAAAAGATAGCGATTGCTCCAGTGATCTTTACTCTTTGGTGGAGTACAAGATGGAAAAAGGCAAAGCCCGTAACGATTCATCTTATGGAAAGGATTATATCCGGGGTAAATACGGCGCTATCCCTTATACCAAATACGATGATTTTGCCAAACTTTTCCGTAAATAAAAGGCTGTAAAATGGCAAAATCACGCAGAAAAGTAAATACCCGCCAAATCCCGCCAGATTTGATCCTTATCGTATGTGAAGGAGAAAAGACTGAGCCTTGCTATTTTGAGTGTTTTCCTTTGCATACCAAGAAAATTGCCATCATCAAAGGAACTGGCACCAGCACGCTTGCTTTGATAAATGAAACCGATAAAGAGCTGCAAAAAGCTAAAAAATGGTATTTTGACGACTATGGTATTCACTTAAAAGATAAGGATATAGTGGTTTGGTGTGTATTTGATTATGATGATGCGCCAGACGATCAATTTGACAACGCTATCCACAGCGCCAGAGCCAAAAACTACCGGGTTGCTTATTCAAATGAAGCTTTTGAACTCTGGTATTGGCTGCATTTTGACTACGTAAATACCGGTGTAAGCCGAAACGAATATAAAAGCCGCCTTAGCAAACGCCTGGGCTTTGAATACCAAAAGAATAACCCCAAAATATATCAAATCCTCAAACACCGCCAGGGTACAGCGCTTAAAAATGCCAAAAACTTATATCAAAATTATGTTCCTCCCACTCCCAGCAAAGATAATCCATCTACCACAGTGTTTGAACTGGTAGAATACCTAAACCAGTTTGGCAAAAGAGAGTAAAAAGAGAGAGAACAATTACTTTATTTGGCTCAAGTTTGCCCGCCAGATTTGAAAACGAAACATCAAAAAAAGGGTGGCGCCATATCAAGCACCACCCATATAATATGGTTTTAGCCTAATAGCCAACCGACATTAAGGCGCCTGCGATTACTACGAAATACAAAACCCAAAGAACCACAACGATGATTAGGCTCCAAAGCGCCGCTTTACCAGCGCCTTTAGCCTTCATGGGCATGGTATCTTTCCATACAAGGTAGAGAATCAAACCTATTATTGGAAAGAGAAAACAAATAATTCCCAACGCACCGATGCTTCCATCTGTATGACCGACAGGAGACGATGCTACTTTAACGCCGCAATTTGTGCAAACGACTGCTTGAGGATCAAGCTCTTTACCGCAATTTGAGCAATGCATAATTACACTCCTTAGTGCATATTTATTATTGGGTGCAAATAAAATGTAAGGCAAGGTATATGTCAATAATTATTTGTATTTCCGCTTCTTCTTGTGCAAAAAAAGCAAAAATATGGCATTTAATTGCTTTTGAATAGTTAGTTCCGCTTCGCTTCATCTCCTGCCGGCTATTTGAAGTCTATAGCGGCTGATAGTTACTCTAAACTGCATACTTTTCTTGCCGCCATAAAATCCAAAAGCCTTTCTTGCAAAAAAACATTGACAGAATAAGGATAAAATACATTATTGTAAAAATTAGTTTGTGAGGTACGGATGTATTGCAAAAATTGTGGTACCGAGATCGCTGATAACGCTGCGATCTGTGTGTCTTGCGGTTTGCCTCCCTTGAAGGCAAATAAGTATTGTCAAAAATGCGGGAAACCGGTAGATGAAAACGCTGAAATATGTATGAGCTGTGGAGTGCCGCTGGCTCGGTTCTTAACCGGCACGGCAGATAAAAGCGACAAGGATTGGACTACAACTCTGCTTTTGTGCATCTTTTTTGGAACTTTGGGTGTGCACCGTTTCTATGCCGGTCAGATTTTGCTGGGCATCCTGATGTTAATTACGTTGGGCGGCTTTGGCATCTGGACTTTGGTTGATCTCATCCTTATCATAACGGGTGCATTCAAGGATAACGAAGGTCGTTTGATTACGCATTCATAGCTTTGAAAAAGCCCCCAAATAGCAGCGGCATCTGATTGGCTCTCAAAACCTTCGTAAATACAAAGAATCCGGCTTTGGACCAGACCTTTCGCTACAAAGGCGCAGATTTGAGTTACTACGACGCAGGCAGCGGGGAAGCTCTGCTCTTTATTCACGAGTGGAATGGCTCTTCGCAGGTTTTTGTGCGCGCAAATCTGCCCATTCTCCAGAAAAGCTTTCGGGTAATCACCTTTGATCTGCCCGGTTTTGGCGCTTCCGAAGCAATTGCCGGCTTTGAATGCACGGATATCCGGCTTTTGATCTCGGAATTGATGAACTTTTTGGGCATTGAGCGCTTTCACCTGATGGGCTTTTGCCTGGGAGCCTCGATGTCTTTAGATTACTTTTTATACCATCCTCAGCGCGTTAAATCTCTGATATTATTGGATGTAACTCTTTCGGTTCCCTTTAGCCTGCGCTTTTTAAGCCTCCCCGTATTGGGCAGGCTCTTTTATCATGTTTTCAGCCGCACCAAAATAGGTCTCAGCGTATTTCTCCGCTTTGTAAATAACCAGCTTTTGATAGGCGATGACGAGCTTTTTGACGCATTTCAAAACACCACATATATCAATGCCCAGATCTATGTAAGAAGCATTCGCCGCCACCTGGATGATTTTACCAGTAGCCTCGCTCGCCAAAACCAGCATCCCCCCTGCCTGATTATTACTTCCAATAACACGCTTAAAATCTTTTACCGAGATAGCCTAAAGCTGCATAAACTATTGCCAGCCAGCGAGCTGATCGTTATGCAAAATTGCGGACATTATATCCAATTGGAAAAACCCAAAACCTTGAGCCTCCACGTGGAAAAGTTTATCCAAAAACATGTTTGAACCGCTGCCTTTGCCAAAGCTTACAGATGCCATCATCTTCCCTCCGAATATGGATTACGATTATTTTCGCTTGCGGCAGCATTATCCCTTTCCCTGCGGGAAAATAGACTTTGATCCCCTTGCCTGCTGGTGGCTTAGCGAGTTTTCCCTGATTGCTTATGAACACCCCAAGTTCATCCATTTGGCGGTTGATTCCATCCTGGGCATGCAAACGCAGATAGTAAATATCGACAATTTCCGCTGCCTCATCGCCTATGACGAAAAGCGGATTATCTGCGCCTTTCGGGGAACTCAGATCAAATCCATCTCCATGCTCAAAGACCTCAGCTATGGGGTATTGGTAAAACCCATTTCCACAAGCTATTATGGTATGCTACACCAAGGCTTTTTTGGCTCCTATGAAAGGATTTGGCTGGAGCCGGAAATAGGCGGACGCGAGATTGTAAAAAGGTTACAAAACGAGATTCCGGAGCGCGAACTCTGGTTTACCGGTCATAGCCTGGGCGGCGCCGTAGCGGTTTTGGCGGCATTGGAAAGTAATTGTCCAAATCCAGTTTATACCTTTGGCTGTCCAAAGTTTTGCGACCAGGAATTTGCGCAGAGAATCCATATTCGCCACTACCGCTTAATCAATCGGGATGATATCGTAGTGCGCTTTCCGCCGCGCTTTTCCAAATATATCGGCAAAGATATTTATCAGATGGATGGAGTGGTATATCTTATTACAGATGAAGGGATAAGGCAAGCCAATATCGAAGATAAAACCTTGGTAAAATACGTTTACGATATCTGGAAAACAAACCGCAAAACGATCTTCAAACTCTTTTTCTGGGGCATACCCAGCTCTGCCGTGCGCTATCTTCTGCGCTTTCGGGTGATGGCGTTTTTTGCCATCCTTACAGACGCCATGCAGGATTTACTCTTCAAATATATGGTTGATCACGCCCCCGTATTATACGCCATTAGCTCCCACAATTTCCTGTTGCAAAGCAATATGCCCGGAGGCAATCCCGAAACACGCAATAAACATCATAATAAGGCATCCTACATTGCGCAGCGCTAAACTATCTAAACCCTTTTGGCTAAAGCTTCAAAACTAAACAATTCAGGTTTTTTAAAAGGCATCTAATACCATAAGAACTGTGCCAATAATATAAAACACATAAAAACCCAAATCTATAATAAAGCCGATAAGCGCTGCCTTGCCGGCGCCATTTGCCTTTACGGGCATTGTATCCTTCCAGATAATATAGAGAATCAAACCCACCACCGGAAACGCAAAACATACTATCCCCAGGGCACCAATACTGCCATCTTTGGGCTTTGGAGCGGGCAATCTTACGCCACAATGTACGCAAACCACAGCCTGAGGCTGCACTTCTTTTCCACAATTTGAGCAATACATCTAACTACTCCCTTTGCTTCTATTTAACTAATAAGAACAAAACCAAAACTTACGCTTTGTGTCAATGCTTTTCTTGGCAGCAATCCGAGATATTGGTTTTTGCCGCTTACTTATTAGCCATTGCGAGCGAAGCTAAGCAATACCGCCATTGTTCATTATTCATTGCAACGCAAGGCCTTGCCCAAACACACAAATCTATTTTATTTTATGTGTATGGAACAAATATTGCAATCCATTTAGCTATGAAAAAGATATTTATAGTTCTGCTACTCGCCCCCCTTGCCTTGAGTGCCGCATATATATATGTAGCCGCGGATTCCACTCAAGACTACACCCGCATTCAGGATGCGGTACTCGCTGCGTCCAATGGAGATACTATCCTCGTTTTCCCTGACAGATACTATGAAAACATCCATATTAGTGATAAAAAACTGATGATTGCCAGCCTGGAATATACTACCGGAAATAGCGATTATATTGCCGAAACCGTGATTGATGCGAATCAAAGCGGGGGCTGCTTTCATATCGATATGGATTCTGAAGTAACGCTACATGGACTTTATCTCACCAATGGCAGTGGCTGCTCTGCCATGGTTCCTGGTCCAGCGCAAGGTGGCGCTATTTTTGGGGGTAATAGCAAAATCAACATTGTAAATTGCCGGATTATTGGCAATCGTGCCCCCGAAGGAGCGGGTGTATATTTCTATCAAAGCGATGTTTACCTGTCGGGAACGGAAATCACGGAAAACTGGGGACATTATTATGGTGGGCTCATGTTCAGAAGTATTACCATTCCTGCATATACCTTAACTTTCGATCCTGTAAACCGCTGTAGTATATACAATAACCACAGCTCTCATATAAATGATATTTGTCTTAATATTTGGCAATCGGCTCTGATAGATATCTATTTGGATAAGTTTACCGTAGCTCTGGATTCCAACTATTTTAAAGAGTGTTTTGGGCTATATCCTCCTCCAGAATACCCGCCTATTGTAAACTTCTTTTACAATAGCACAGTCTTGCAGCAAGAGGCGAGTGAATTGTATGTAAGCCCCAGCGGGGATGATGAAAACTCCGGCTTGAGCGCCGACGCACCCCTAAAATCAATCGCACAGGCGATTCACCGGCTTGCCGCAAGTCCGGATATTCCCGGCACTATCCATCTGGCAAATGGCGTATATGGCGCCGAGCAAAACTTTCCTCTAAACCTACGCAGCTATATGCAGATCATAGGCGAAAGCGAAGCGGGCGTGATCTTTGAGCCAAATGGCAGCTGCTTTCGGGGCTATGATTCCGAGAAAGAAGTGCTGCTAAAAAACATCAGCTTCAGGGGCATGATATTCAATGTGTCACATTCGGAAAAAATCATAGATTGCAGCAGTTTCAATAAGATTGACGGAGTGCTGGATAAACTGAGTCTGCAGCTTGAAAACCTCACTTTTCAAGATATACATCCGCAGATTTATTTCGAGAGCTACTTGTATTTGGTCTGGATGTTCCGTCCTGAAAGCCTTGTCTTGCGCAATATCACAGTGCAGAATTGTGAGTATTCCAGCGCTTTTTTCTTAAATGGAGATGGCATTTTTGCCGATCGAATCCTAATTGATAACAATGTGAATACCGGAAATCGGGCGCTTGCGGGTATCGCGATTTCCAAGTATCCAGATACCAGCGGCGGGGTGCTCCAAGACAACATCTTTCAAAACCTGCGCATCACAAATTGCCACTCAAATCCCGCTTCATCTGTAAGTATGATTCAGATTTACGCACCCTATGCTACAGAAGTAAGCCGAAATTACTTCATCAATTGCACGCTCGCAGATAACTTTGGCAATTCGGAAGCCAATGCAGTGGTGCGCCTTAGCTCTCCTGCGAAAGCGACCTTTATCAATAGCATTATTACGGACGCTACCCGCCCTGCATTCCGCCTGATAGATGCAGAAAACGGGCAGCAAACGCATTTGGAAATATTACACTGCCTTTTGGGCACAGACGGGAATCTGAATGCGCAGGTAATAATCGAAGGACAAGAAAATAGTGTTGATTGGTATGGCACAAACCTTTCCTGCGATCCGCTTTTCTACCCCTGGAATGCGGATAACCACTATATTTTGGGTGAATTCTCCCCTTGCATCGATGCCGGTACGCTGGACTTCAGCAATATCACTATGCCGGATGGCTTTGAATATGCCACTTACGATTTGGCAGGAAACCCGCGTGTCTATGGTAATGCGGTGGATTTGGGCGCTTACGAATGGCAGGGAGCAGCCGGTATAGATAGTCCGGAAGCGCAGGCACGATTCAATTTGGCAAACTACCCCAATCCCTTCAATCCCCAAACAAATCTTAAGTTTGAAGTTCCGCAATCGGGACGCGTGCGCCTCTCTATCTACAATCTGAAAGGACAAAAAATCAGGGATTTGATCGATCGCCAGATGACAGCGGGGATGTACACCGAAATCTGGGACGGATGCGACGCAAATCATAATAAACAAAGCTCCGGAATCTATCTCTTCAAGCTGGAAGCAGGAGGAAATACCCTCATCCGCAAGGCGATAATGATGAAATAAAGCCAGCGTGGAGTTAATGGCGCTTATCCGTCTATCAGTTCTGCAAGCGCCTTTTACAAGCGACATTGACTTCACGAACTGGCGGCAGAGTTTCACCACCGAGAACACCGAAAACACCGAAGAGGACTATATTCTTAGGACTGTGTGACTGAGAGACTAAGAGACTGCGAGATGAGCCTTTCGCCCTTTGCTCTTAACCCTTTGCTTTTTTTGTCCACAGATTAACACATATTAACACGGATTATATCAGCCTCTTGGACTTCATGCCGGCTTGACTAATTATACATATACCAATAAGTTCACGCCGGCAGGGAGTTCAAGCGGCTTTTCCAGATTCGTACACCCCATGCGCCAGCTATGATCCACCTGGACTTGAGTCCAGCCGCCATCATTCATAATTCATTGCGTAGCTCCGCCCTATTGTTCCCCTCGTAATGCCGTCCTCTCTCCCCCGAAAAAGCGAGGAGAGAGGACGGCATCTCCACGGCAAGAATAGGGGAAGCGTTTTCCACAAAGGCGATATTCCATTGAACGAAAAAAGCTGGGAAAAAGCCAATACGAGCCAGCCTCTTGGACTTCCGCCGCTTACTCGCCTTTCACACTACAAACGCCTTGCAAAGCGGCAGGGAGTTCAAGTGATTTTCACAAATCTTGCATTTTCTCATTGACAGAAGTATCAAATATCTGTTATTGGCATTTGCTTATCAAGATCAATTTTTGGAAGTGGCTTTATGCTACCTTCAAACAGATTCGGTGGATAAATCATTTCTTCAGAGAATGGAATATGCGATTAGAAAAGCTTAAGGCAGGCGCCCTGATAGAGGGCATAGAGACAGATGAAGTGGGGTGCATTGTAATCGAAACCAAAGTAAAGGACGAAACCATTTGGTTGAATCAAAAGCAATTGGCAGAGTTGTATCAGACTACGATTGCAAACATCAATATGCATATCCGCAATATTTTTACAGAGGGCGAGCTGGAGCCAGGAGCAGTTATTAAGGATTGCAGTTATTAAGGATTTCTTAATAACTGCATCTGACGGCAAAAGCTACCGTACAAAGCATTACAATCTGGACATGGTGATCAGTGTGGGATACCGGATCAAATCTCATGTAGCTACCCGCTTTCGTATTTGGGCAACCGAACGCCTGAAAGAATATCTGAACCAAGAAGAACTGGAGATACTCAATCGTATCGTGAGCATGTATCTGGATTTTGCTGAGCTACAAGCCTGGAACATAACTCCCATGTATATGAAAGATTGGATAAGCCATCTTTGGCGGAAAAGCATTTTGTAGAAGCGCTAACTGAAGTAAAACAAATAGGCAAGAAACACAAAGCAAAGAGAAAACAATGAATGAATACCAGGTAAATCCCCCCAAAAAATGATCGAAATGGTTTATGAACCCATGAAAAGCCTTTGAGTAGCAATAAGGTAGCGTATGATGAATAAAAACTTGACGGTAATACGAAGATGAAAAACAATGTAATAGGTCCTTTGACCTTGTATAGAGTGTAAAGAATGAGGAATAAAAAATGTCCTCAACTAACCTGAGAAACAAAGAATTGGAATTTACACCAACATTAAAGACTTAACTCAAAATGTAGGGGCTCAAGGCATTCAAGCCCGCAAATAGAATTATGGTAATATAGAACGATTATGCATTAAATATCAATATATTACGGTGTGCGCTTTGCCCCTCTCTGGGCTGCCAAACTCCGATTTGGCAGAAGCAGTGTAACGTAGCGGAACTGCTTTATATAACTACCACGAATGTCCACAAATTAACGCAAATTAACACGGATTTATTCTACCACCGAGATCACCGAAAGCACCGAGGGCACTGAGACTTTCATGACTGTAGGACTTTATGACTGTAGGACAAAGAGACTGCGAGATGAGCCCCTTGCTCTTAGCCCTTTGCTTTTTTGTCCACAGATTAACACAGATTAACACGGATTTTTTTTACCACCGAGATCACCGAAAGCACCGAGGGCTCTGAGACTTTCATGACTGTAGGACTTTATGACTGTAGGACAAAGAGACTGCGAGATGAGCCCCTTGCTCTTAGCCCTTTGCTTTTTTGTCCACAGATTAACACAGATTATATCAGCCTCTTGGACTTCATGCCGGCTTGACTAATTATATATATACCAATAAGTTCACGCCGGCATGGAGTTCAAGCGGCTTTCCCAGATTCGTACATACCATGCGCCAGTTATGATCCACCTGGACTTGAGTCCAGCCGCCATATCTGGGCTGCCAAACTCCGATATGGCAGAAGGGACGGAGTCCCTTATTTCTGCAATCTGCGCTTGCGCAGCCTCAACTATTCATTCTTCATTGCCAGCGAAACGAATCCGGTATTTCATCCAAAAATAATACTCCAATCTCCTGAGGATATGACACTTAAAATCCACAGCCCGGGTCTCTGCATCCAGTTTTACATAATAATAGGGATCGATCCCAAATACCTCATCTTCCAAAAAGAACACCCGCTCCGGCGTATCCAAAATGTGCATTATCGGATTCCGGATGATGAAGCCCCTCAGCCTGGCATCTGTCCAGCGGCACAAATCTTTATTGGTGGATTCCGCTATATCCAGGCTAAAAGGATACTGCGCATAAGTCTTACGGAAAAAGCGCAATACATGCTTCAGTGGAACTTCCTGCACCAAATCCCCTTCCCGTAATAGAGAAAGCAATAGCACCATCTTGTAAGATTTGGTCATGCGCGTGCTATCAATCACGCTAAAGATTGGGTTCTTTTCGCACATCGGTACCTCCTTTTGCTTTTGATACAAATAAAATGGATGGTGGGGATACTGTCAAAGCTTATTTTGCCATACTCTTAAAATATGGTTTGCAAAACCGCGCTTTTCCCCCAATGCTGTCATAATGGCTTCAATGCAATAATTCCCTGCCATTCTTGCCCCGTCAGGGGCAGCAGTTCAGATAGCCCAGGGCCTTATTGAGCAAAACGAGCTTGCGAGTTTTGGGAAAGATCACCCTGGGTAAATGTATGCGATTAAATAATGTAATAAACCCCCACCCCTCCACCTTTTTATGCACAAAATTCACGTGAATTTTGTGCATAAAAAGGTGGAGGGGTGGGGAATAAAAAAAGACATAATTCATTGATACCAGGCATGCTATTTGAACCACTGAGACTGTCCAAGAATACGAAATGTGGACTATAACCGGATATTTCCACACCTGAAATGTAGGGACTCAAGGCACTCAAACCCGCAAATAATCATATAGAACATTCAATCATTACGCAATATACACCAGTTCTTTAACGGTGTGCGCCCTCAAGCCCCTACATTTCCATTTCAAACTTTGTTTTACATGTTTTTGGCATTTCTGAACAGCCTAATCTGTCCGAAATAGGCAATACAAAAATAGTGCTTGACTAATTAATCGCAAATTATTAAGCTGCGCTAGTGCTAATATTTGTTAATAAAGCATCTCTTTTTGAAATTGGTAGGAACCCAATGGTTTGCCGGTGTTTTGGCATGTAAAAGAAAGAAGGAGCTCTTATGGATTTTTTAGATTTACAGATCGTGTTTCAAACCGACGATACTTTAGCAGCGGATGCGGATTTTTCCTCTGCCATCAGGGGTTTATGGGGCAGGAGCCTCAAACGAATCTACTGTTTTCAAAAGCAATTGGATTGCATAGATTGCAGCCTGGAAAACTGCACTTATTATGTTCTGTTTGAAAAAAAGCTCAATCAATCTGAACAGTACCACCCTTACATCATCCAAGCCTATAGCAGCGAACCCGGTCTTATTGTTGTAAAGCTTTCACTCTTTGGTTGGATTTGCCAGCATTATGATAAATTACTTTACTCAATCTTGAATTTGGAAGGTAACACCCTATATCGCAGCGGCAAGAGATTTACACTTTCCCTCGAAAGCATACATGACGCAAATAAAAACTGTCTTTATCAAAAAGGCAGCTCCTCGGTAAAAAAGCCATGCATCAAGAGCCTGCAATACCGCCCCCAGTTAGTGGACTGCATACAATTGGTTTTCCAAAGCCCCTTAAGGCAAAAATATCAAGGCACGTTGATGCACACATTTGTTTGGGAAGCCTTTGCCAAAAGCCTGATCAATCGCATCCGCCATCTGGATACTTATTTCAATCATGGTAAATTACAAATCCCCGCAGACATTGATATTGCAAACGTGCAGGTTTTGAATGCCGATACACGTTGGGACGAAAAACCGCGCCTGTCTTTCCGTCAAGATGCTCACATGAGTATCGGTGGTTTGGTAGGTATTGTAGAGCTTAGGGGCATATCTTCTCAGATGCTGGGAATCCTCAAGCTTGCTCGCTATCTGCATGCAGGCAAACAAACTACATTTGGCAATGGAAAGATTGTCTTAAAAAAATGTCAGGATATTTGAAATGAAAACATATAGGCTTATAGAAAAATAAAAAAAAGGAGGTTTGAAATGAAAAACTTAAAACCCGCTCTCGAAATACTTGCCGTAGTAATTGCAGTAGCCCAAGCAGTAAAAAAAATCATTGAAGTACTTAACAAATAAGAAAAGGAGATATAATGAATCTAACTATTCACCATCTGGTATTTGCCGCCCTGATGCACGATATTGGCAAAGTGATCCAACGCAGCGGTGCTGCGGATGTGCCAAAATATATCGAAAAGTGCAAAATGAACCCTCAGGGCGGATACCTTGAATACAAGCATGCCATGTGGACGGCAGATTTCCTGGATCGGCATCGGCTTTATTTGCCGGACCAAAGTTGGGATATAATCGTAGAATTGGCAGGCTCTCACCATTGTCGGGATTCCTGGGAAATGACAAACTACAATGCCTATCTGGATATCTTAGTAACGGCAGACGGTTTGGCTTCCAGTTGGGATCGTGAACCCCCACCCGAAGAAGATGATAAAATTAGCGGCAAAAATTATCTCAATACTCCTCTCTATTCGGTTTTTTCCCGTATAAGCACAGATAAGAAAAACATGCCGCAACCCTATATTTACTCCTTAAAAAAGTTAAACCCAGATTCCGTTTATCCCAAAGCGGAAGCCGCTCTCGTGGATTTGAGTGCAGATTATAAGGCATTAATCGACGCCTTCGAGCTTGATTTTGCCAAAATCTGCACATATTTTAACGCCATGGTAGATACACCGGATTTTATCAATAAGCATTTCCCGCAATTCATTGATGCTACGGATAGCTTGTTGAAACAGTATTTCTGGTGCGTGCCAGCAAATACCATAGAACTTAGGCCCATCAGCTCTTTGTATCATCATATGCGAAATTGCGCCACCATCAGCGCTGCTCTTTATGCAGCTTCTCATAGCGAAAAGGATAACAATGAAAAACCCTTCATGATCGTGGCATTAGATATGAATGGCATCCAAAATTATCTCTACGACTTGAATCCGGAAAACTCCGCTAAGGCGGGCAAGCTCTTGCGTTCACGTTCTTTTCAGATTCAGATGATCATGGATATGGCTGCCGCCAAAGTGATCCAAGAGCTGGGCTTAAGCAGAAGCAGCATCTTTTCCAGCCATGGCGGCAAGTGTTTTATCTTGGCAAACAACTCCGCTAAAAACCGCGAAAAACTGCAAGCATTAAAGCAGGAATTCAACAAGGAACTTTTTGAAAAATACTTAGCTACGCTGAGCCTAAACCTGAACTGGGAATGCGGCATCGGTTTGGCAGATCTAAACAAAAAACACTTTTTAAACACCATGCAAGATTGCTTTGATGCTTTAGAGCGTGAAAAACATGCCAAATTTGCCTCTATCTTGCAGGAATCCGGAAACTGGCAAGCGCAAAACTTCATTGTAAACCAAAGCGATATCTACAATGAAGATATCTGCGTATTCTGCAAACGCCGCAAAAGCGATGATTTTTCTGCGGAAGAGTATCGCAAATACGAGGCACCGGACGAAGAAAAGCCGCGTATATGCAATATCTGCCTGCAAGAGATAAAATTGGGTCGTAATCTCACCCAAAAGAAATACTTCAAGATTCAAGCCGGAAATCTCACAGACCCTTACATTTCCTTTGCGGGCATGCAATTCGCATACGCGTCAAATGCAGAGATAAATGAACTGAGCCCAAATACCCAATACTTTTCTTTGGATGAGGAGCATGAAAACTTGCAGATCCCGCTGCGCTATCTTGCTACCCACGTGCCAACTATGAAAGATAAAGTATGCACTTTTGAAGAGATCGCTATGAAAAGCGAGGGTTTATCTGCCAATGCCATCCTCAAAGGCGATGTGGATAACCTGGGCTATATGATGAGCCGCGCCTGGCCGCTAAATAAAGAAAACCAGATTTTGTGTTCCATTACAGAATTTGATACCTTCTCTTTTCTGATGGATTATTTCTTTAGCGCTATGCTACCCGCTTTGCAAAAAGCTTCTTATCGGGATTCCGTTTATACCATCTACTCCGGTGGAGATGATTTTTGTCTTTTGGGCGCTTATGACAAGATCATTTCTTTCGCAGCAGAGCTAAATAAGAGCTTCACGGCATTTTGTGCAAATAACCCAGACCTGCATTTTTCTGCCGGAATTAGCCTTTTACACCCCAAAGCACCCATCAAATTTGCCATCAATTCCACGGAGCTCAGGCTGGATGCTATCAAAAACACTGAAGGTAAAAACAGCCTGAACCTCTATGAAACGGTGATTCCCTGGCATAAACTGCCGGAACTGCTGGAATTTTCGCAGCAATTAAGCGATTGGCTAAACAGCGACAAGTTGCCTCTGCAATTTCTCTATCGCCTGCTGGGTTATCACCAGATGTATCTGGAAACAAAAAGCGATAGCACCCAGCTGAGAAATTATCTTTACGATTCGCTTTTGAATTATGACATCCGCAGAAACATTCAAAAAATAAATAGTGGGCAGATTTCAAACCCCGAAATCGTAAACAAATTAAAAGAACTCACCGGCTTGCAAGAAGGCAGCGCTATGGACTATTTACGCGTTCCGCTGTCTCACACCATTTACAAAAACAGAAAAAGCAGACAAGGAGTATAAAATGAATTACCATAACAGAAATCAACAAAGACCTGGCCGACAGGATCAAAGAGCTGCAGGCCCTCAAGTACAGCTTGGCCCCTTCTTTGACGAACGGGGAAACCTGAAAACAGAATGGGTT
>JAQVIX010000036.1 GCA_028695495.1 Candidatus Cloacimonadota bacterium
TTATATCTCCTTCCGTCTCTCTAACAACCTTATGTAATTCCTCATCGATTCTTCGATACTTTTCATTAACGATCCCCTTATAATATCTGGCTTATGAAGGGGGGTACTTATTACCTTTACTAACCATATTTTTTCGGTGATAGGATTTAGGGGTCTTGTTCGCAAGCTCACAAATGAATAATGAATGATGAATGATGAATAATGGCGGCTGCGCAAGCGCAGGTTGATCATAGCTGGCGCATGATTTGTGAAATTAGTCTAATTCGTGGGCATATCCGTGGTATCCGCCAAAATCAGCTTAATCCGTGTAACCATTATCTCCAAAAACTAAGAAACCAACACACTATGCCTACCACGAGCGCAGCTTAATTTTACACTTTACATTTTCATTCTTCATTGCTATGCAAAGCGTAGCTACAGCTTCGCCCCGTGGCTTAGGCACGCCACGCCTCACGCAGATGGCAATAATGGGGCTAAAAGCATAAAATCCCTTAGCCCAAAAATTGCCCTCCAATATCCCTATAGTGGACAAGCTATAGACAAAACCGAAATTATTTTTGGCAACTGGAATTGATAGGGCAGACGTCTGCCCAATGCTTACACGGATTGAACGGATTTTGACGGATACCACGGATTTTTATTAGCACCGAGAACAATGAAGCGGCATTCCAAACATAGTGGATGTGGCATCTTGCCGCATAATAGTAGATGTGGCATCTTGCCGCATATTTTGTTTGGCTCACTTTCAAATATGGTGGGTAGCCATCGAATATATTGGATGCAATTATTTCCCGAAATGAGGTTATTCTGACTTTCTTGTCCCGTCAGTGACAAGATAGTCGGTAATGCAAGCCCTTGGAGTTTATGACGCTTATCCGCCTTTTACCTGAACTGCGCATTAAGACAGCGGCATAGACTTCAAGCGATGTAACAGTTCGTGAAGTCCATGGCGGCAACAAATCTCGATAACAGCATACATTCCGTGCCGACATGAACTCAACGCACGGCGGGCAGGGGGAAAAATCCCCCTGCACCCCCGTCTGGTTCTAAATGCACTCATCGTCCCTTCGACCAAAAATTTGCAAAAGGCAAAAAGGACAAAAAACAAAAATCAAAGGGAAACCCTAACACAGCGGAAGCCGATATCGCCGTTGCCATAAGTCGCAGCGTAGCCGATCCGATACGAAACGTTGCAGTTGACGGCATGGTAGTACCAGCTACCGCCGCGTACCACACGGACAGACCCGCTCGTAGCTCCATGTGGATTAGTCGAGGAGCTGCTGGGATAAGAGCCATAAATATCCCAACACCATTCCCAAACGTTTCCGCTCATATCGTAAATGCCAAGCTCATTAGGACGCTTGGTGCCCACTGTATGTGTAGTACTACCAGAATTGGAAGAATGCCACGCCACAGCATTATAGTTATTACTGCCAGAATAGGTATAGCCCTGGCTTTGGTTTCCTCCTTTCGCAGCAAACATCCATTCCATCTCCGTCGGCAAACGATAGCCATTCGCTGTCCAATTGCAACTGACATTTATATGGTTGTCTCTATTCGTATTCCAACCACTCGGCCAATTTGAGGGATTGGTGCCATTAGTGCCGTAACTATAACAGGGTGTAAGTCCTTCCTGCATGCTGCGACGGTTGCAATATTCAACTGCATTGAACCAGGAAACCCTTTCTACCGGATGATTTGGATTCCCGCCAAAATACGAAGGATTAGTCCCCATCACCGCCTGATACTCAGACTGCGTTGTCTCGTATTTTGAAATGTAAAAACTGGAGAGCGTCACATTGGAAGTGCCATTATGAAAGGTACCGCCCGAAACGTAAATACCATTGTTAAATATGCTATAACTTGCATTAACTGTTTCGCTATCTATCCACCCGCTTAAAAATGCCTTCGCTTTGATGTTTGTATTTTCGCTCACCTGGATCGCAGCACTATATAAGGTGGAGGAACTGGTGGGTGTGCTACCATCGGTTGTATAACGGATTGTTGCTCCGCTTGTAGCACAATTTATAGTAACGCTTTGAGATGAGGTATAGATACCACCTGCAGGATTAAAGTTAGGTTCTGCTACTTTTTGTAATACTTCTTCGCTATTAGCGCCATAAAAAGATTTATAATAAGCCTTTACCCGCCAGGCTGCGATTAAACTATCCGATTCAGTGAGATTATATTCCCAACTATTGGTATTTGATGCTACCGAAGCGAAGTTTAGCTGCCAGTCACCAGTCTTAAGCTTCGCATCTATCTTATATCCTTCCGCAAAGATATTTGCTGATTCCCAGCTAAGTTTGATTCTGTTTCCGCTTAATGCTTCAATGCCGAGATTTGTAGGAGGATAAAGAGTATAATCAAAAGAAGATTCGGCGAAATTTGGGGGTTTGTAATTATCGTAAACCGCATAAACCTGATATGTGTATCTATTGCCCAAGCTTATGTTTTCATCTTGCCAACTGCTGCTATTTGCCGGTAGAGTTTTGATTAAGGAATAGGTACCTGTTCCTGTTTTTCGGAAAATCTGGAAGCTATCCTCTATCTTACATATATCCACCCAGCTTAGTTCTAAAACATCTTCATCTACCACCTTTATTTGAAGGCTATCGGGGGGCAGGAGATTATCATCAATAAAATCCGGATCGGTGGGGGTTTTGAGCTTCCGCTCGCAGCAGGTGAGCGTAGCCAAGACGATTAAAATGCAAATAAACAGGGACTTTTTCATTTTTCTTTCTCCATGTTGTAGCTTGGGGCAAGATTATTATTTGTAAGAAATTAGTCAAGAAGAAAATGACTGGCTGCGTCCAGCCTCTTGGACTTCAGCGCGCTTATCCGCCTTTTAGTTCGGGCAACGCCTTATGCAAGCGTGCTGGAGTTCAAGGGGCTTTCCCAATTCCACACACCATGCGCCAGCATCTAATAAACCATTGCGAGCCTGCGAGCAATACCATAAAGATAGGCTGTCCAGAAATTCGATAATAACACAAAACCAAGAAATGTCCACCCCTAAAATGTAGGGGTTCAATGCCTTGAACCCGCCGAAATTTACACGCAACAGGTAATCATTACGGTGTGCGCGTTGCCCAGCCGGAAGGCGAGTGCATTTTGAGGGCAGACACACAGGTCTGCCCCTACATTTCAGGGCTGAACATTCCATTTTGTACCATTTTTAAGTTCCATTGACAATTTTAAAGGACTCACTTTCAAACTTGGTGGGTAGCCATCGAATATATTGGATGCGATTATTTCCCGAAATGATGGCATCCTACCAGTCTTGTCCCGTCAGGGACAGTGGTTTAGGTAGCCCAGGGTGTGCTTGCCAAAAACGAGCTTGCGAGTTTTAGGCAAGATCACCCTGGGTAAAGAAACGCGTTTAAATAAGGAAATAAAACCCCAGCCTCCCTTGTAATTAAGGGCACAAAACCCGAGGTGTTTTGTGCCCTTAATTACAAGGGAGGCAGGGGGATAAAAAGGATTTCATCAAAACATGCCTGTCACCCAGGGTGATCGTGCCCCAATATTCGCAAGCTCATATTGGGGCACTAAGGCCTGGGCTAGCTAAACCACTGTCCCTAACGGGACAAGACCTTTACACAGCTTGAATTTGAAGCCATCTTAGGCTTCATTTTCTCCGTATTAGCTCATTGTTTTTTTTCTTTACCCACTATATGTGAAAGAGAGCCATTTAAAGATATCAAAATGCCGTATTTACCTATATCTCAAATGCAACACTTCGAGCGGAAAGGCTGTCCAGAAATACGATAATAACACAAAACCAAGAAATGTCCACCCCTAAAATGTAGGGGTTCAATGCCTTGAACCCGCCGAAATTTACACGCAACAGGTAATCATTGCGGATTATATACCAATTCTTTAGCGGTGTGCGCTGCGCGCACGCTTTGTTAAATGCGGGCGCAAAGCCTTGCGCCCCTACACTCCCAATTTGGCAGATATCGAGCTTGGTTTTGGCATTTCAAGACAGCCTTAAGATTGACTACAAACCCACAATTTCTGGAAAATGTGTGCACCACAAATCATTAAGGGCTTAGCACCTCGAATGAACAAATGCCAAAAAGATTTAACCAATTTCAGTATAAGACACTATGTTCAACACGCTGGCAATTCTCGTGCATCTTGAAAGCGGGAAAAGCGAAATTGCTGACAAAGCGAAACTTAAATCTTGACAAAATATTGGATTTGTTGATAGTGGTTTCATAATATTTCTTGCCTGAGATTATTAAGCGATTTCTATATACTGCATTTCCTGCAGGTGCTTTAATAAGGCTTATACCTCTGGCATGCAAAGGCTTTTTTATATAAGCTCAGGATTGATATAAAAAAGGATATATATATAGATGAAGAAATTGATATTTATACTTATGGCGATGCTGCTATTTACCTTGCCCAAACCGGCAGTGGGGCAGGTATTCCCTGCGGATAGACACACGCTCCAAAACGGAGTCTATGAGATATATTATTCCACTTCAGCATTAGATGCTGTACGGAATTATAATATCTATGTAATGGCAAAGTTGCCGGGTTCTCAGCCCTTTTTCCTGAGCAGCGTAGCGGGAGATATGGAAAATATCCGCGGCAAAGAGGGAGAAAAAATTGTAATGTGGTCTCCGATTTTGGAAGGAAAGACGCCGGATAACTATAGCTTTGAAATACACGCAATCGATAGCCGGATCTTGGCTGCAAGGCAGGAAGTGAAGAAATTTGACATTAAAGATGGCTTTGGCAAGGTGAAGTTTAAAAGCAATGTAGAAAACTCATCAATCAAGCTCAACAACATAGTAATAAACTCAGCAACCGAACTGACTTTGCCGGCAGGAACCTATCGTTTTACTGCAGAAGCAGAAAGCTTGCCACAGATCGCAAAGGACCACATTGTCAAAAAAGACCAACATTCTACGGTGTTATTAAATTTTGTTTTCGGCTATCTCACGGTATTCGTAAATAAAAAAGATGGAGATATCGGCAGAATCTTAGTAAAACCGGAACAGAAAACTTATGCGCACAATTTTGGACGAGAAATTAAACAAGCAATTAAACATAGATTCCCCACTGGTAATTATACTGTATCGACTCTGCTCTACGACGGCAGCAAAAAAAACGTTAGCATGAACTTAAAAGAAGGAGAGTCCAAAACGCTTAGGATTGATTTTGCAAAAATGGATATTCCCGGCTATGAATGGGTAAAAGAAATCGAATGGGGTGTAGGTAGGTTCTTTTCTGAACCCCAAGTGGGCGTGCTTGTTAACGAGGATTATAACGGTTTTACTCTGTCTATACCTTTTGGGTATATGGAAAGAAGAGCTCCAGTAGAACATGGAATACACTTTACGGGTAGTTTTGCTTTTGTTGAAAGCATCGGGTACATGTTTGCAAGTTCAAAATATCGAGATTTGTCTGGACTATTTGTTGATTGTTTAACTTGTGGCTTAGGCATGGATTATGCATTTCCAGATCTTTATAGTCTTTCGGCAATGGTCAAAGGAGGATTATATGCTCAACCATGTTATGAAGAAAAAGTAAACGAATACGACGATTATTTAGACACTATGGTTGGAGGAACATATTTAGATGTTGATTTTGCCCTAAAACATATTTTAAAAAAACGCAAGAATTTGAGATTAAATTTGAGATTTAGATTGTTTGATGGTACGAAGGAATCAAAAAGGCATACCTGGTCGGTTCACCAAGGCACCATCTTTATTAATTTTGGGTATAGTTTTTATGAAGCTTTTATACCTTTACAATAAATCACCTAAATAAAGGACTTTAGGAGAAAAAATGGAAAAGAGAAGCTCGTTATTCATATTACTCTTAGTCTTAGTTTTATCTTTGCAAGCCAACATTCAGACCAAAATTATGGCGTTAAAAAAGCTATTGACCCATGAGCCTAACCTAAACGAATTGCGTTTAGAACGGGAAAGGCTAATCAGCGAAGCGCGCAGAATCCCTCCCAAGGGAGAATTTGAAAAAGAAGCACAATATAGCCAAAGAGTGGCGGAGGCAAACCGTCAAGTTGAGCAAATCCGAACTGAATATGCTCAAAGAGAGCAATCAATCTTGCAAGGAGTTCAAAGCCATAAAAGACAAATCCAAGCTCAGATAGATGCACTTTTAGCTCAAGGCGTGGAACAATATGTGTCAAAGAACTTTAGATTAGGTAATTATAACGCTGAAAAAGAGGAATTTCCCGTTAATATAAACGAGATCAATACTATGCTGTATGTGAGTATTCCGCAGCATAGGGCGAGAAGCGTAAAAGAGAATATCAGTAGCTATGTGCTGGAGGGAACCAGATATCTGAACGAAAGCTTGAAATGGGAATATAAAAACTGGTATCTTAAACATCAGAACGAGCTTTATGTAGTTGGAAAACACGAAGAACTACAACAAACGCAAATAAATTTAGCTGATTACAAGGCGCCCAATCTCGTGGCGCAGATAAGTTTCAGTGAGCCTTCCGGAAATAAGTTTCTAGATGCCGAAGAAAGCGGAGAGCTTATCATCACCTTAGAAAACAAGGGGGATGGCGAGGCGTTTTCTGTGGGAGCCAGCATTAAAAGCAAAGATAGCGCAGGCATCAACTTTGACAAAAGCGTTTATTTCGGAAATATTCCGAGCAGGCAGAGCGTAACAAAGCGCATAGCGGTACGGGCAGAGGCAAATGTGCTTGACAAAATGCAAAAGCTGGATATAGAATTCTCCGAACAAATGGGGATGACGCCACCTCCTCAAAGCCTTGCTTTTGAAAGCCGCGCCATGCGAGAGCCTTTATTAGCATTGGCGGATAGGGTGGTGCAAACTACGGATAGAAAGGTGTATGCAGGATCTGTAACCGAGCTTGTAATCATAATCCAAAATCAGGGTATGGGTATGGCAAAGGGTGTAGGGATCGAGCTTTTTCCGGGGGAGGGAATCACGCTTTTGGGAATACCGGAGACGGCAAGTTTAGGGGATATAGCTCCGGGGGGATACGCAGAGCACAGGCTATCTTTTGCCGTACCGATCGAAGTAAAAGAGCTGCCTTTCCACATTCGGATCACAGAGGAACGAAGTAAATTCAATACGGAAAAGTTATCACTAAATTTACCCTTTGTGGCAAGCCGCAGACCTGCGCAGGTGACTACGATAAGCGGCAAAGAAGCACAATATAATCCTGCTGCCCTGCCGAGCTTCTTGGTGGATACAGAAAACGATATTCCCCAAGGTAAAAGCAGGAAAAATGCTTATGCCATCATACTTGGAATAGAAGACTATCAAAACCTCCCTCCGGCTACCTACGCGCTTAGAGATGCCCAATGGGTGAAAGAATACTTCAAAACGGCTTTGGGCATCCCCGAAGCAAATATCATCAGCTATGAAAATGATAAAGTGACAAGATCGCGCCTGGCTACCATCTTTGATGAAAACTACTTTTCAAAAATGCTGAAAGATAAAGATGATGAGCTTTATATCTATTATTCCGGACACGGTGCACCGCCGCCACCCGGAGGCAATCAGGCATATCTCGCCGCTTGGGATGCGGATTTTGCCTCCATTGAAAACACCTGCTATCCCGTGAACGACATCTATCTGGCTTTAAATAATCTTAAAACCCAAAATGTAACGGTGTTTTTGGATGCCTGCTTCTCCGGAGTAAGCAAAGAAAGGCTGGCTCTCAAAGAAGGAAAACCCGTATTTATCGCTCCCACAAATAAAGGTATCATCGGGGATATTACCTTGTTTGCCGCCGCAGAAGCAGATGAGATCGCCCATGTTTATGATGACAAACAGCATGGCATGTTTACCTACCATCTCCTGAAGGGAATACACAATAGAAATGCGGATAAAAACAAGGATGGCAAGATAAGCGTTCAAGAATTGCATGACTTTGTAAGTGATAATGTTCCGAGTGCGGTGAGGATTCAGGTAGGGGAATTTCAAAACCCTCAGGTTTATTCAAATGATCCGAATAGGATTCTGGTGGAGTATAAATAGAAGTATAAGCTTTTGTTCCGGAGGGCAGATAAGGCTGGGGCTGTCTGAAATATTGAGGCTGTCCAGAAATACGAAAAACAATATAACAACAAGAAATGTTCACCCCTAAAATGTAGGGGTTCAATGCCTTGAACCCGCCTAAATTTACACGCAACAGCTAATCATTGCGGATTGTGTTTCAATTTATTGTGGTGTGCGCTGCGCGCACGCTTTGTTAAATGCGGGCGCAAAGCCTTGCGCCCCTACACTCCCAATTTGGCAGATATCGAGCTTGGTTTTGGCATTTCAAGACAGCCTCAAGTTTGGCGCCCGTAGAGTTCATGGCGGCAAAATATGTATACCTTTTGCGTCAGCGTCTAATCAACCTGCGCTTGCGCAGCCGCCATTATTCATTATTCATCATTCATTATTCATTGCAACGCAACGCCTTGCTAATTATACATTTTACATTCTACATTCTACATTTACACCCTGCTTTCCCGTCCCTTCCCCGTCCATTGTGCGTGCAAGCAACGGGTAACTAACGAGTTACGAGCGGGTTTCAAATCGTTCATAATAAAATGCCTGCTACCGCGTGCGCAAAGCCTCTTTGCAAATCTCAATCTGCTCTGCCAAAAGCTCAGCGTAAGTACTGATATTGATTTCGGCAAATCCTGCCTGGGCTTGCTGTAGATACGCCAAAGCCTCCTCGTAATCCTCTTCGTGGATGAGGCAAAAGCCGATGCTGGCGAGGGCGCGGTTTGCCCCATCTTGTTCGCCGCTTTGCAGGCTGAGCTTATGATATTGCTTAAAATGCCGTAAAGCTAAGGGGTAATTATCTTTATCCATGGCGATATTGCCTAAATTGCCGATGGTATGCGCCATGCCTACCCGGTCGTTGATCCTTCTTTGGTGCAAGAGGTTAGCGCGATAATACTGCTCGGCTTCTTCGAGTTTGCCCTGATTGATCAAGATATCGCCCAGGGCGTCTCGGGCAAAGCTAATGCCCACCATATCCGAGATTTCCAGCGCAAGCTCCAGAGATTCTTTGATATACTTTTCCGCTTTTTCCAGCTCACCCTGATGGAAATAGACTTCACCGATATTGTATAAAGCCACTTCCTGCTGAGTTTTATTTCCCATTGCCAATGCCATGTCGTAGCTGGTGCGATAGTCTTCCAAAGCGCGCTCAAAATCCCCGCTTTGGCGATGCAATATTGCCATATCCTGAATTACTTTGAGATAGCCATAGCGGTCTCCGCCTTTTTCGGCGATGCGTTTGGCTTTTTTGTAATAGTTTAGCGCCAGCTTGTGCTTTCCCCAGCGTAATTGGATATTCCCCAGAGAGTTAAGCGCAATGCGCACAGCGATATCATCCCCTAATTTGCGGGCGAGATACAGCTGATTTTTGTAATGCCGCGAAGCCTGCTGGAAATCTCCCTGATCAAAGGCAAGCTGCCCGCTAATACCCTCGATTTTATTGATATAGTAGAGGCTTTCTTTGAGCTGGGGAATACTGATAATCTTATCCATTAGCGGGAGCAGGTCTTGGAAGTTTTGCGTGAGATAAGGCACCGGCAGCGGTGCGTATTTATCTATTTGCTGCTGGATTTGCTGGCGGATTTTGTAAAGCACCTTCTGCAATTCCTCGATTTTATTGATGGTGCGCAGGGTATCTGCATAAAATACAAGGCTAAGCAGGTAGTAATGGTCTGGATGGAAATTATCCAGATTTTGCAGGATGAGACGTTCTAATTCCTTAAGCTCGGTTTTGAGGTATAAGGCCTTGGTTTTCAGGTAGATATATTTGGAAAAGGCGGCGCTTTTAGCTTTGGGCGGGGGCATTTCCGATAAAGTCTTTTCCGCGCGCTCCAGCTCCAGATGGTAAAAGAGCGAATCCACCAAAGCCAATTCCAATTCCTGCCGCTTTTTGGCAGACTTGCAAAACTTCAAAGCATTGCTATAGAAGAAGCTGCTTTCCTCGTAATTTGCCAGAGCAAAGTTCTTTTCCGCAGCAAGCTGGCAGTATTTGATGGCTTTGCCCGCTTTTTCTGCCAAAACATAATGATTGGCAATGATTTCCAGATTTTCCTTGCTATCTGCGTCCATTTGCAATACATAGTGATCTGCAATGGTCTCGTGCAGACTGCGTTTTTCCGAGCGCAAGATGGTATTATAGATGCTTTCGCGCATAAGGTTATTGGAAAAGATGTAGATGAGATCGGGGTTGATATCGATTTTGTTGATTACGTTATGCTGATCCAGCTTGAAGAGAAGTTCGATGATTTTGAACTTGATATTGCTGCTTTCGATGGAGGCAATGAGATCAAAACTAAAGGCTCTGCCAATGATGGCGGCGAGTTTGAGCAGATAGCGGGAATCCGCATCGAAGGCGCTAAAGCGATTGATCAGAAGACTTTCGATGCTATTGGGCAGGATGCCTTTGCCCACCAAAAGCTTGAGATCGGAGATGGTGATAAGCCGGAGCGGCGCCTGATAATGCTTTTTGGTAGCGCGACACATTTCCACCAAAAAGAGGGGATTGCCGGAAGTGATTTGATGCAGGTGTTCGATGGCATCTTGGGCGATAACGCCTATTTCATTTGAGACCAGTGCGGTAGTTTGCTCTAAATCCAGATTTTTGAGGATAAAGTGTTGGAAGGCGGCAAAGCGGTCTTGGTAGTAGCCGTATCTGGCGCTGAGGATGATATTTAGAGGCAGGCTTTCCGATAGCTCTGAGAGCAGGCGCAGGGAAGCCTTATCCAGCCAATGGATATTATCCAGGATGAGGATATCCGTTTTGCTAAAGAGATATAGCGCCAGTTTCTTGAGCTGGTCGTAAATCAGCTCCTGCTCTTGCGCCAGGTCTTGATCCGTTTTATATTGCTTTTCTTCGGCGTTGAAGTAAGAAATAATCAGGCGGGTATTGAAGATTTCCCCGGAATCTGCCACAAAGGCGGCAAGAGCGCTTTCATTTTCCAGGATGGGCAGGGAATCCAGATGCTGCCGCACAAAGCTATGGATGAGATAGTAAGGCTCTGACTGATTGTGTTCATCGAGGGAGATCATACTGATCTTGCAGCTATCCTTTAGCTCTTTGATGATGTTCCAAATTAGGAAGCTCTTGCCCGTGCCCGGCTCGCCACTGATATAGAGCTTGCTGTATTTTGAGGGTTCTTTCAGGCGTGCGATGATGGCAGAAATCTGCTCGCCGCCGCTAACGATGATCTGATCCTTAAAAAGCTTGCTAAAGGAATGGTAGCTAAGGGGCAATTCACGCTGAATCTGATACATCTTGATTGGCTCATCAAAGCCTTTTACCCTGGCATCTTGCAGATATTTACATTCAAAGCGCACCTCAAGGGAACTGAGGATATTTTGCGAAACCACGATCTGATCCACCTTAGCCTCTTCCATTAGGCGGCAGGCTGCGTTTACAGCCGAGCCGATAATGCCGTATTCAAAGCGTTTACTGGCACCCAAAATGCCGGTAAAGACATTGTTGTAAGTAATACCGATGCGAAAGATGCCCGAGACGGGATATTCCAGGATTTTGCGGGCGGCGATGATGGCGCGCTCGATATCATTTATATGGGAAATGGGGTAGCCAAAAGTGCATAAGAAGCTAAGCCCCTTTTCGTTGTAATCGGATTTATTTACCACGCCTTCATAACGGTAGATGGCTTCCTGCAAATGGCAAAAAAGCTTATTGATTTCGCTTAGCTTACGGCGGGCAGGGATGCCGCTGAGATCTGCATGGATAAAAAGAATGGCGAGATTTCTAAGCTCGGAAAAGAACTTGCCGGTATCTTTGGCAGCGCGCAATTCCAGGGGCAAAAAGAGCTGCGGGTCCAATTGAGCTTTGCACCTTTTATGCTTTACTACAAAGGAATCTGGCTTGGGTTTGGGTAAGCCGCAGATATAGTTATGCCCGCCGGGGAGGTCTTCGGCAAAAAAGCGTTCTACACTGCTGCCGTAAAGAAAGTAATCGTAATGATGCTGCGGATCGCCGATTACCACCACCTTGAAGGCGCCCCAGGAAGCGCTGCCATGGAAGCTAATCTCTTCGCCATATATCTTTTTGAACTGTTTATTCAGCTCTTGCAGCCGGATTTTAAGCGCTTGGATAAAGGCTGCCATGGCTTGACGTGCCGGTACTTTTTCGCCCACAAAGAGCGCCAAAAAGGCGTCTCCGGCAAATTTGAAGATTTCGCCGCCATATATTTGCAAAAGCTCTTCTACCAGCTCGAAATAGCCATTTAAAAGACCGGTAATGATTTCCACGCCATAATGCCCTTCGCGGCTTACTTTTTCTGTAAGCGCACTAAAACCAGATACATCCACAAAGAGCATACCGCCTTTGAGGGAATGGACAAAAGGAGTTTGGGCAGGCAGGGCGTTTGTGCTACAGCTTAGCAAGAGACCGGGCAGGTAATGGCTGTTTTCGCCATTACGGTAGCGGTAAATGGTATTAGATTTCATATTCTATCCTTATTACAAAAAAAGCGCAGCAGCGGTAAATACCGCCGCTGCGCCGGAGCTATTTCTTACTAATCAAGGTTTAGCTTGTCTTAGTTTCTCGTTTATAGGTTTTTCTATTTTGCGGAAGCCGCCTTCCGGCAAGATTTCGATCTCAGCGCCATAGCGCAGGAAATCTTCCAGATCGCTTCTGCTGCCGATAAAGGCAATTACAAAGTAGAAATTACGCTTCTCCTGCAGCGCACCCAAATGCAGGTATTCGCATTCACCCTCGGTAGAGCCTTCGTATTTAAAGAGTCCCTTGGGCGTGCTGCTGCGATAGACAAGGTAATTTGTAGGAATAGCGGGATTACCATCGATATCTTCGGAAACCGCATCCCAATTTAGCAAAATGCCCTGCTGGGGAACCGCCTGTAGGCTGAGATTTAGCGGAGCTTTCAGCAGGGTTTCCTGAACCAGGATGTGTTGCGGATACAGGCTATAGTCTTCCAGATTTCCGGTAACCACCCTTAGCGATACATCGTAGCGCCCGCTTTGAGCATAGCTATAAACGGGGTTTTCCTCGGTGCTATCGGTAATACCATCACCATCGAAATCCCAATAGAAACTGCTAATCTCTGCGGGGTGACCCTGCGAGAGATTGCTGAATTGGATGGAGGTATTTGGCAGCACAAAGCGCAGATCCGAAGTAAATACCGCATCATGCAGGTAGATGAAAGCACCTAAATCGGCACGGGAAGCATCCGGATCCAATGCTGAATCCGGATTACCGGCATCGATCATCTGGCTATTGTAGCTAAGCTGGTAATCATGCGCAGCTTCATCCACAAAGAGAGGCGGAAGGTTCATATTGCCGTTGCCGGCGTAAACCCCGCCCTGATAGCGGATGTTGTTGTAATTGATATCCAAGGTGGAAGCCTGGCTGGTGATGGGATTGCCAAGTGCGGCATCTGCCCAGCCGATATTCTGGGAAAATTCCATTATCGAGTTCTGGGCATTCAGCAGGGTATTGTAGCCCACAATGGTGCTATTGTAGATACCGGTATTATTGGTATTTAGGCAATTGATGGCGGTATCTGGCGCCAGCGGGTAAGCATTTGTAATATACATCTGGTTGTAAGCCACGCGGTGTTCGGGTAGGGCGTTTTGGATAAATAGCGCATTGTCGTTATCCACAAAGCTATTATGGATAATCTCTGAGGCGTTTCCAATGCTATTTAACCCAATGCCATAATCCTGAATAAGGCTATGTTCCAGATTCAGATTCACTCCGCTGCCGATATGGATTCCGGTGCCGGTATTGCGCAGGCTGTTGCTGGAATTGCGGATGCGGATATTACTAATTCTGGGAGCATTGGCGCGGTTTGGCTGGGTATTCAGCAGTTTTATACCTTCCACATAGCCATAGAGCGAATCATTTACCATGCTGATGTAAGGGTAATCCTGCACAAAGATACCCACGCCCAGATTGCGCAGGCTATTGCTGGAATTGCGGATGCGCACGTTGCTAATGCGGGGGCGGTTGCTTTGATGCTGGGTATTTGTGCCTATCATGCTGATGCCATTTACAAATTCATCGATCTCTAGATCCTGAATAAGGGGGATTACGTTTCCGCTGGTGCGGATGCCCCAGGTGGCGGTGCGCAGGCTGCTGCTGGAATTGCGGATGCGGATATTGCGAATGCGGGGGCTATTGACGTATGTTTGATTGTCGTTTTGCACATCGATACCCACAATGCAATTGATGATGCTATCCGGCTCTACTTCTATATCCAGCATGTTTTTGATTCTGATACCGGTATTTACGCTGCGCAGGCTGTTGCTGGAATTGCGGATGCGGATATTCGAGATGCGCGGCGGATTTGCCTGATATTGATTATTGCCATCCACCATTACACCTATGCCAAAGTCCTCCACCACTACGTTTTCAAATACCGGCTCAATTCCGCTATGAAGCTTGATGCCACAGCTTTCTGTACGCAGGCTATTGGAAGAGTGGCGGATGCGGATATTGCTGATCTGAGGACGGGCAGAACCGCTGGCATTGGCAAGGATGATGCCGTTATTATAGCCATCGATCTGGATATTATTCAGGCTGGGCGAGATGTTTCCGTTTATTTGCACAGCCCAGTCGTCTTCCGTATCACGCGTAATATCCCGCGAGATTTCGCAAGATTCTATCTGGGCATCTGCCTCGATAATCAGAGGCTTACGGGCGTCATGCAGAGTGGTATTTTGCATCAGGGTATTTACTGCGCTGGAGGCAATTACTATGCCTTCCCAGCCGTTGGCATCCAAGCTGCTGAAGCTCACAGAGTTTGTGTGCATGGTTCCCTCTACCCGGATATTTACATCGTCGCTAAGTAGATTGATCAATACTTCGGAATCGATATTTAGTATTTCGTTTTCGGGAATTACGATGCTGGCAGAGATATTGTAGGGCGAGCCTTCCAATACCCAAGAGCCAAGTTGGTCGCCGCCGGGAACGCTGGTGCCGCGTGCGAGGATATAACCCGGACGCACAAGCTGACCCTGATGCAGGGTATCTCCCTCGGCATTTACATACATCGCTGTAAGGCTTACATCGTAATAGCCATACAGGGAATAAACGAAGCTGGGATTTGGAATATCACTATCGATAATGCCATCGCCATCAAAATCCCAGATAAAGACGTTGGCATTGCCCAATACGGTGGATTCGAAATACACCGGCAGTCCGGCAAGGACGTCTGTGGTGCTTGCGGTAAAATCCACCACCAAGCCTTCCAATACCTCAATCTCCAGGCTGGCGCTACTACTGGCACGGCGCACATGGTCATCGATAGTAATCTGGACGGTTTCGCTGCCATACCAATCGCCCAGAGAGGCGAAGGTAACCAGGTGTCCATCCATTTCGTAAGTGACGTTTTCATTGCCGCTAATGGTGATGGAGATGAGACCCAAATCCGTATCCGGATCCTGGATGTACTCGCCAAAATCCAGCTCAAACTCTGTCCAGCGCAGATAGCTGATGCTTTCCGGCAGGTTTACAAAGCTGGGCGGATCGTTTACGGCAATTACTATTACCAATACATCCTTTACCACACTGGCGCCGTAAGGGTCGCTGGCGGAAATCTGGATGCTTTGAGTACCGTTGTAATCCGGAGCGGGAATGATATCCAAGAGCGAACCATTGATTACGAAATCCAGATAGGGAGAGTAGCTTACGCTATAGCTAAGCGCATCGCCATCTGGATCGTAAAAATAGGGGCTAAGATCAAAGCCATAGAGCGGTTCGTCTTCATATAGCTCAAAGTTTGGCAGTGCCGGCTCGGTAACGAGCTGGGGTGCGTTATTTAGCACACTTATGTAATTTTGCCTGGTATTGCTGTGGCTGAGAGCTCCGGAAGTGGATACCGTAAGGCTTACGCTAAAGCTGCCGGGGCTATGATAGGTGTGGAGGGGGTTTTCCTCGGTGCTGTCTATTGTGCCGTCGTTATCAAAATCCCATTCCCAGCCGGTAATGGTAGAGCCATCTGTAGTATAGGCTTCGCTGGTGAATTGCACTTCCAGCGAGGCGCGTCCATGCAGGGGCGCGGCGCTAAAGGAAGCAATTACGCTGATGGGGGTAATATCCACCTGCAAGGGAATGGTCTTGACGGGGGTAAGCGGATCGTTGCTTTGGAGCTTGAGCTCGCCGTTGTAAACGCCGTGATTTAGCCCCTGGCTATTGAAGCTAAGGTTAATGGTGGTAGTTTGTTCGGGCGCCAGGCTATTGGCAGCGAGGGTGGCTCGTGCCCAGCTAAGGTTTTCGATGCTTACGCGGCTGATATTCAATTGGCTGCCGCCGGTATTTTGAAGCTGCAATTCCTGGCTAACATTAGCATATTGCTGCATTACAAGGCTAAGGCTGCCGGGGAATACGCTAATCTCGGGTGCCTGGATACCTCTGGCAAGCAGGCTGATATTGATTGCCGGCTGCTGCGGATCGTTGCTATTGATAAGCAAGCTGCCATTTACATTGCCCAATTGGCTTAGGAGGGCGGTAATAGGCAGGTTTAAGCTGCCGCCGCTGGCTATCTCAAAGCCCTCGGACACGCTGCTGAAGAATTGGCTATTGCTAAAGTGCAGGGGTTCAATCTGCAGCGGGCTGGCACCCAGGTTTCGGATGCTGATGGTTTCGCTCTTTGGATGTTCCGGATAGAGATCGCCAAAGTTCAGGCTCTGCGGAGTAACCGAAATGAAGGGTTCATCCGGCTGGATTCTGAAGTTTAGGCGCGAGCTATCCTGCAATTGGTTGCTAAGCGCATCGTAAACGGTTACCTGAACGTAGTAATCACCGGGCGCAAAATCCTGCGGGATAATCCAGTTCGATGTAGTAGTGCCCGCTATATAAGCGCTGAGGTTCATGTTTTTGCTAATGGTATGTAATACCTGGTTATCCTCGGAATCATAGAGCCTGCTTTGGATGAGCAAGCTTTGGGTATAGAGGTTTGTAATCAGGCTTTGCTGCACGTTCAATTGGTCTCCGGGTATGATCAAGCCTTGTCCGCTAAGGGTCAATTGACTAATGCTGGCGTTGCGGAATTGTTCGTTGTATTCCAGCTTACCCAGCATAATCATGGTGCCCTGGGAGTTTATCGTGGTCAAATCTGGCACGATCTTTACGGTATTGGGGCTTTCCACACCCAAATCTATCCAGGAGGGATCAAGGCTAAAGTAGCTCTCCTGAGTGCTGGCATTTTGATATGCCAAAGCGCCTATAAAGTGGTTATTCAGATATACGCTGCTCTGCTGATAGCGCATAAGACCTTTGTGCACGATCTTAAGCTGGGCATTATCGATCTGCAGGGCATCGGTAAAGATATTGAATTCGATGGGCGCAATCTGGCTATCATGGCGGATATTTATATCCATATCATAGTCCGGGTTTCCGCTGCCAAAGTTATCCTCATTATCATGAGTGGTGAGGTTGTAATTTGCGTAATTCAGGTAAACCGGCACTTCGCTTTGGGGTTTTGCACTGGAGTTTGTATTGATGGTGAGGATCGCTTCGTAGAGGTTGTAATCCAGGTTGTGGCTATCCAATACCAGCTCGATGGTAGCAGCTTCACCGGCGGCTATCATGCCCGAATCTGGGCTATAGCTTAGCCAGCTTGCCGCAGCGCTAATCTCGTATTCCAGGTTACCTAAACCGGTATTTTGAATTACGAAGCTTTCGGAGATAGTGCCCGGCAGATTTGTAAAGGCATCTATATGAGCCGGTTCTACTACGTATATAGCTGGGTGAACGGCGCTGCCCAGAACCTCTATCTGCAGGTTCGGGTGCGTGGCGCTATTATTTGCAATAAGCATCTGCACACTTTCCTGCATGGGCATTACCGGTGCAAATACTACCTGAATATCCTGGTAGCCGCCGGCAGGGATGGTGGCGCTGGTGGGGCTTGCCGTATATACCGGGTGCGAGAAGCTGATGTCATCTACCTGTAGCGGCATATTACCCGTGCTATTGATCCTTAGGCTTTGAGTGCTGCTATCACCCACTTCCACGGTATCAAAAATCAGGCTGGCGGGGCTACAGCTTATTCCCACATAGCCGGGGGATACATTGGCGCTAAAGCTCAATTCCTTTTCGGGGGAAACGGGGTCGTCCGAATCGATCCAGATGCTGCCAGAGATCAAGCCTGTATTGCTGGTGGCAAAGCTTACGGTAATGGTCTTGGAAGCACCTGCCGCCAGGCTAAAGGCGCTTTCGCTAAAGCTCATTTCATCTGGACGGGAGCTGCTGATGCCCGTAATCTGCAAGCTGCTCTGCCCGCCATTTGTAAGCGTGAGGTTCAGCGTTTGGGGCTGATTTTCTACCATATTGCCAAAGGCGAGTTGATTGGGATTGGTTTGCAGGGAAGGATAAGGGGTAAGCCCCTGTCCGCTAAGGCTAATGGCATATTCTTCCAAAGGTACGGCATTGCTATAGAAGATAAAGTCTTCTTCATATAGCAATTCCTCTGTGGGGGCAAAGGTGATAGCGATCTGGAGTGAATCCTCTCTGGGAATGGAGAAGGGCAGGCTATTATTCAGGCTAAATACGCCGGAAGCGGAGCTTGCGCTATTTACTATCAGAGTAGCAGTTCCCGGATTTTTGAGGGTAAACTCAGTGCTTAATGTTTGATTTGTATAAACGCTGCCGTAATTATGTGCGATGGGGATTGCCAGTATTTCTGCGGTGGGGGTTTTGGCATAGCCAGAGAGGCTGATGCTTTGCAGAGGCTCGGTAGTGGCATTGGAAAGCAGCGTAATCTCTGCCTCCTGCATCCCAGCATTTTCGGGCTGGAAGCGGATTTGCAGGTTTTGCAAGGCTCCGGCGGGGATGCTGAGATTTGTATCCGTAATTACGAAGGCAGGGTTTGAAGAGCTTATTTCGCTTATCACAAGGGTATCCGAACCGCTATTTCGCAGTGCAAAGCTCTTGATCTGATACTCGCCTATCAGGGTAGTATCATACACCGCAGAAACGGGATTGATACTAAGCTGGGGATAGCCCGTTATCAGAGCTTCTACGGGGATATTTACCTGCTGCTGTACGGGGTCGTTTGATTTGATAATAAGATCACCGGTATAAGTGCCGCCTGTAATACCATGCGGGGCAAACTTCAGCGGGATATTCATGCTTTCACTGGCTGCCAGGCTGCCGCGAAAGGCATCCATACCCAGCCAATAGCCATCGTCCACGCGCTTGAGGGGACCGCCGATATCGCTGATTAGGAAGTCGTGCCCGTCGTGTGCCATAGTCCAGGTAAGGGCATTATCCCAATAATCCAAATTGCGCTTACTAATAGCCTGGCTGCTGCTTAGCGAAATCTGATGGATTTTGCCACCGGCAGGTTCCTGCTCGATTACGATATTTTGATATGCCCAGAGCTTATCCGAAGCATATTGGGGTATCTGGCAGAGCGCCGAGATATTGGCAAGCTGACTGTAATATTCTGCCACGATATTGCCAGAGAGATCGTAGCGTCTGAAGATGGTATTGGGCGAAGGGCTAAGGGCGTTTGCCACGACCAGCTCGCTATCCGCACAGGTAAGCGCCAGGAAAGAGCCCATATTTGTAAAGATGGGGCTTTCCGGTATGTTCATAGAGTCGGTATTGAGTGCAGACCTGCGGTAGGGATTTAACACGCCGCCCTGATTGCCAATCCAGAACCTTTCGCCATCCCAGGCAATGCCATAGGGCGAACCGTGGATTTGGTAGCGGGCAAGCTCCGTCATATCTGCCAGGCTGTAGCGTACCAGTTCGCTGCTGGCAAAGCTTACCACGTAGAGGCTGCCTTCTACTACCACCGCACCGGCATTTTGCAGCAGGATGGGATACTCTGCCAATACATCCGTTATCAAACGGCTGTCGGGTTCAGAATCTCGGCTGCTGGTATCCGCATCTGGCTGGAAGGCAAGCTGGAAATTAAGAGCGGTAATACCGGTATTGCTAATGCTTAGGCTCTGTGTATCTGTGGCGTCGTTCATCAGGCTGCTGCTAATGGACAGGGGATTTAGCGAGAGGGTAGGCGCTTCCGTGCAGATGCCCTGTACCGCTAGGCTTATTACCGGCTGGCTGGGGTCGTTCGTAGTGAATTCCAAGAGGCTGCTATCGGCGCCCAGCATTGTGGGATTGTATGTAAGCACTAGGCTTTGGCTTTGCCAGGGGGCGATATATAGCGAGCTATTATCGATGGCAAAGGGGCTTTCCACCGTAATATCCTCTATTTCCAAGGCTGCGCTGCCGTTATTTTGCAATTGGATTTCCATGCTTTCAGGATAGCCGATATATACCACACCAAAATCCAAATCTGGAGCCTCGATCTGCAAGGCGGGGATGCCGCTTACCTGCAGGCTGAGGGGCAGGCTCTGGCTGGCTTGCAAGGGGTCATTGGTCTTTAGCAAGAGGCTCGCAGTATATGAACCCTCAAAGGCATTGATGGCACTAAAGCGAAGCTGGATATCCTCTGTTTCGCCTGCCGCTACGCTGCCTTCGCTTTGGGAAAGGCTGATCCAATTGAACTCCTGAATGCCGTCATCATGGCGGCTCATGGTAGTTTTGTTATTCTCCAAAATGTAGAGGTCTTTACCATTGTGGGCAATGGAATACGCGGCAGACATGGGTATTTGCAGCGCATCCTCCATTTCTATACCTTCTGCGCCCAGGCGGAAGCGCAATACACTGCCAGCCTGGAAAGCCAGGGCGTAAAACAGCTGATGCTCGGGCACATAGATGAACTGGTTATAGCGCTCTAAGCTGCTGGGATATTGCTCTATCAGAGTACCCGTGGTGCTTAGCTTGTAGATGGTGCTATTCGTTGAGGATACATTTGCCACATACAGCGCATTTTGGTGGTAAGCCAAAGTGGGGGTAAAGCTAATGTAAGGGTGGGATATCTGGTTCATTAGCAAGCCCAGGCTGGAGTAGCGGTAGATGCTGCCGCCGGAGCTGCCGATATACAGATGGCTGCCATCGGTGGTAATACTATAGGCACCGGCATGGATGGGATAGCTGGCTTCCACGCTCTCGGTATGGGGATTATAGCGCTTTAGGCTATTATCCGAAGGGCTTAGGAAATAGAGCTTGCCGTTTAGCCAGCACATACCCTTGGTATTGGTGCTCAGGTTCTGATATATTCCGGAGGCATTGCCGCGGGTATCTTCGTTTAATTCCAGTTCATAGCGCAGGGGCAAGCCTTGCTGGTTTGCAATGCTTAGGGTTCTGTTATCATATTCACCGTAGTTCAGGGATACATCAAAATAGCCGGGACCATAGCTCAATACGGGCGGCAGGGCGCCAATGCCGGAAAGCGGTATGCTGATATAAGGCAATTCCGCTATATTAGTATTTAGGCTAAAGCTGCCGGTATATGCCTGCTCTGCTATGGGCTGGAAGCTAATTTCCAGGTTGGCGCTTTGCAGGGGCGGGATAATAAGCTGATTAACCGCTGCGCTATATACCGCTGGCTCGAAGCTGAAGTTTGTAAGAACCAACGCATCTGTGCCGGTATTATTGATCTTGAGTTCCAGGCTACGCGTGCTATGGATAATCACTTCGTCAAAGTCCAGAGCCTGCGGGCTGAAGCTAATGCCGGCGCTGCCGGTAATCGTAAGCTCAAAGGGTATCTGCAAGATGGGGTTTAGCACATCGTTGCTAAATACCTTGAGGGGACTATTATACTCTTGGGCAAGCAGCTCGCGGGCATCGATATCCAATACCAGGGTTTGCTGTGTATCTGGCTGTTGGCTGCCATAAGCAGGCATTAGGGAGAGCCAGGCGGGTACATCGCTTACGCTGGAAGCCGGATACAAGGGCGAACCGGTATCTGTGCCGTGGTTATTGGAAGTGGTGCCGTCGTTGATATTGCCATTATCAAAGCTCCAGTAGCCTGCCAAATCAGGCTCCTGGGCATTGTGGCGGGTGTACATGCGCTGGCGCCAATAATCTGCATCTTTGGCGTTTATGAATATAGAAAACTCGTCCAAAGCGCCATCAAAGCGATAGAGATAGCGGTTGCCGGAGGCATAGGCACCCAGTATCCAGGGGCTGGTATTGCCAGAGAAATTGGGCACGTTCAGGGTTCCCAGCGCTTCGCCATTCAGGTACAAAGTGGCTGCGCCTTGTTCATATACCACAGCGAGGTGGTACCATTCGTTCAGGCTCAAGAGGCTGTTTTTCTTAAGGGTCATAATACTCTGAGGGCCACGCATCTCCAGGCAGAGGTTTTTGCCGGCACCGGCATTTGCCACGCCATCGGTATATACGCCAATGAAGCCAACATTGCCAGTGGCGGATTTGCTAAAGAGATACTGCTTGCCGCCGTTTTGGGGATTGCCTGAACTATTGCTGCCCAGGTTTGAATCCACCTTGAACCAATGGGAAATGCTGAACTCATTACCAGTTAATTGGATTACACTGCGGTTTGGAATGCTGGCATACTGAGGAGTATCGCCACTATGTCCGCTTAATTGCAGGGCATTACCCAGGTTTTCGGGCAGCGACCAATTAAGCGCAGAACCGCCGCTATTGCCTATCTGCAGGTTTGTAGAGCTTATCTCCCCGGCATTTACCGTAAGGCTAATGGCAGCGGGGCTTACCGCAATCTGCGGCGGATTCAGAGCCGAAGCAAACAGCGGGATATTGTAGATTTCGCCATTGCCGGCATTGGAATTGATTACCACCGTGGTATTGATATTCGCTTGCTGATCCGGACTAAATACCACATCCACCATACGGCTTTCATTGTAGGGAATGCTCAGCTGGTTGGGCAAAATCTGGAAGGCAGGGTCATCTACACTGATGGAGCTTATATCCAGGCTAAGCGGTCCCAGGTTGCTTATTTCGATTTGTTTATTGTAAGTTCCCCCAATGTAGCAAGTGCCAAAATCCAGCGCAGTGGGGCTAAACTGAATATATGCCTGGTTCGGAATTAGCTCGGCGCTAATGGCGATATTGGCAATGGGCTGCATGGGATCGTTGCTGTGAATAACTAAGGTATTGGAATAGGTGCCCAAGGCATCGGATTGAAGTGTAACCGCAAAGTTCTGGCCCTGACTGGCAGGGATATTTGCAGTAGCGGGTTCCACGCTGATGCCTGCGCTTGCAGCTACCATTTGGCTGATGATCAGGGCTTCATTGCCGGTATTGGCTATCTCGATCATCATAGTGCTCTGAATACCGGCGGGCAAGATGCCAAAATCCAGGCTGCTTGTGCTAAGTACCAGGCGGGGGCGATCTGGCATAATCTGGATATTGGTGCTGGCAATATCCTGCTGCATACCGTTGTTTTGGTCGTAAACCGCTACTTCCACTATGTATTGCCCGCTGGAGATTAGCTGCGGCAGGCTAAAGCTTTCCACAAAGCCATCGTTTTGGTAGCCCTGAATGTTCAGGGAGCGGGTTTTGGAGAGGATGAGTTCGCGGTTTTGGCTCAGCAGCTTGGTTTCCACCGTAATAGCCTGGGAAGCAAGCTGGGTATCTACCTCGATACTTACCTCCACATCCTCACCGGCGATATAATTTGTCTTATCCGTGCTTACGCTGCGAATCTGCGCATCCAAAATCAGGTTGTTCAAAATCAGCTGTCCGGAATATACGATGATGCCATTGCCGCTTTCATTCGTATCTACCTCTATCTTTACCAGGTTCTTGCCGGTGGCGTTCACGATGGCGGGATCCAGCTCGAAGATGCTATTGCTAATGGCGCCGCTGCTGCCGCTAAGGGCACCCAGTAGGTAGCCATTTAGCTTTACCTGGCTTATCTCGCCGCTGGCGCTATCCACATCCCGGGCACGGATAATCAAGCGGGCAGTATCCACCTGCGGGGCATTGCTGTAGATATTGAACTCAATGGGATTAAGCGGAGAATTGTGGGTAACATTTACGCCCAGATCGTGATCCGGTATATCCTCATTCAGGTTGTTGTTATTATCATAATCCGTATAATAATATGCCTGCTTGATATAATTCAGGCTCAGAATCTGGTTCGGGTTTAGGAGGCTATTGGAATTGAATAGTATTTCCAGGTGATGCGCTCCATAATCCACCATCATAGGCTGGCATACCAGGTTTACCGTTTGCTGCGAGCCGGCAGGGATGCTACCCTCTTCCAAACTCATATTCAGCCAAGCGGTACCATCGCCGGTATTTTGCATTGTCGCCTGCCAGTTCAGGGCTTCGCTGCCAGGATTGCTGAGCGTGATGCTCTTTTGCACGGCTTGACCGGCAACGCCAAAAAGCTCCAGACTATAGCTTCCAAGCACCAAATCCGGCGGATCGATAAATACCGCTGTTATCGCAATATCTATCTCCGGCTGTTCGGGGTCGTTGCTAATGATCCTAAAGCTGCTATCAAAGATGCCTGGCTCCACATTTAGCAGATTCACTCTTAGAGTAGCGTTGCCAAAGGGAGCTATCTGCATCTGAGACGGCAGTAGATTGATGGCAGAATGTGCGGGGGTAAATTGCAATTCCAGGGCTTGGGAACCGTGATTTTGGATTTGCAGGTATTTACTGTGGTTGATTCTGGCATACACGCTGCCGAAATCCATTGCCGATTCGACTAAATACATGCTGCCATGCGCCGGAACCACCTCAAAGGGCGTATAATGCGTATCTTGCAGCTCATCGCTAAGGGCATCATATACCAGGGTTTCTACCTGATAAGCGCCCAGATTGCCCTCTGTCGGAAGCTGGATATTGGTAGTATAGGGTGTTTGCTGATAGCCATAGATAGTATAATGTTCGGTGCTGTTTGCTACTATATCGCCATCGGGGTTTAGGATGTTGGTATTTACACGAACGGCATGGTTGCTAAGGTTGCTTTTAAACTTCTGGGTAATTGCCAGATTGCCGCCCAGCGTGTAATAATCCTGATCCAGACTTACGGATCCCACGCTAGTATATATCATGCTTTCGTTGAAGATCAATTCACCTTGCCTTACCTTGATGGCGAGATTTGGATGATTGGCATCTACCTGAACCTGCACGAGGTTCTTACCAAAAGGAGCGGGCTGAATCCAGGCAGTATTTACCAGGAACATGGTATCTTGCCACTGCCCCTGATTATTGATCAGGTCGCCCAGATAGTGCCCGTTTATATATACCTTGTTGCTCTGGCTACCCAGATAGCCCTGATTGCGGGCATTGAGCTTGAGCAACGCGCTCTCTATACCGGTTTCGGTTACAAAGATATTGAACTCGATGGGATGCTTTGCACTATTGGCATACACCATGGTATTCAGATCGTTATCCGGATAACCGCTAAGGCTATTATTCTCATTATCTATGGTAGTTAGATTTGGCTGCACTACATTCAGATGGAAGTTCAGCGCAATTTCAGGGGCATTTTCACTATTATTTATGATCGTATAGTGGCGCTCATAAGCACCCAATACCATATCTTCACTATCGAAGGTGATATCCAAAACGCAGGATGCGCCCGGCGCCACCGTGCCGCTATCCTGGCTAAAGCTCAGCCAATCTGCAGCACCATTTCTGCCCAGCTCTGGCATATCTGCGGCAGATGCACGATTGCTTGCTTGCAGGCTAAATTCCAATTCAGCATTGCCTTCATTAGTTATCGTAAGCTGCCTGCTATCCGTAATGCCGCTTAGCAAGCTGCTACTAAAGAGGTTTTGATCTATGCTGATCATGGCGGTAGGATTATCCAGATATAGCGCTTCGGATAGAGCATAAGGGCTATTGCCGCTGCTATAATTCGTTCTTACTGCCCATCTGAAATAACCCGGTTCTATAGTATTCAAGTACTGATCCGTATATGTATTTCCGGCTTGATTAGAAATAAGTGTTTGCCAGGCTGAAGGGTTGTATATAAAGTCTGCCTGCAGGCGATATACATCGTAGCCAATCAAATGCCTGTTTGCCAGATCTTCGTTCATCTCCAGTTTGGCACTATCCGGATTTACTCTCAAGGCTCCCGTGCAAGGACGGTGCTCTTCCACATGCCGGGCTATGGGAGCCAATACCTGATTCCTGCCCGCCAGCGCTTGAGCCGAAGTATCGATCAAACCCTGAATATTCCAATTGTACGCAAGTCCGGAATCAAGCTCCGTTAGCGAATACCAGCTTCCATTAAAGAAGATTTTATCTCCCGCTCCATAAACAAGCGGACCATTGTCGCAGCCGGGAGGA
>JAQVIX010000126.1 GCA_028695495.1 Candidatus Cloacimonadota bacterium
CTATTGATCGTGTTGCTTTTCTTCACGCTGGGTCTCGCGGCTCAAAACGTGAAATTTAGTATTAACGGCAAGAGTTTTAAGTCTTTGGAAAAAGGCAGCATCAGCGCCGAGCTAAAGATTCCCGCCGGCATGAAACAAACGGTTGATCCCGGCGATCCGGCATATTTCTATTTGGAAGCCGAGCATCCGCAGCTTAGTTTTGGCAAATCCGCTTTGCCCAAGGCGCACACCGTGATTTCGGATAGCGAATGGCAATATAAAGAATCTGTGAAGCTTACACTTCCCTTCACGGTAAAAGCCAATGCCAAGCCGGGCAAGAGCAAGATAAAGGTAATTCTGAATTACAATCTTTGCCACGATGACGGGATGTGCGAACCCCCGGAAGAAGAAGAATACAGCCTGGAAATAGAGATTATTAGCGCAGATGCGGCAATGGTGGGAGAGGCGATAGTAGATGGCGATACGCCGGTGGAAAATGAAGACGGCATCATGCTGATTTCCGAGGAAGAGGGTAAAACGGACGCTATGCCGGGCGCTGCCGAAGCGGAAGCACCCGCCCCGCGCAATTGGACGGAAATCCTGAAATATCTGGTCTTTGCCTTTTTGGGCGGCTTGATCCTCAATATCACCCCTTGCGTATTGCCCATCTTGCCCATCCGCATTATGAGCATCATCAATCAAGCGCAAAAAGACCGCTCCAAAGTCTTCCGCCACATCCTGGTATATACTTTGGGCGTGCTCATCTCCTTTGGCGTGATGGCAGGGATTTTCATTGGCATTCAGGCGGCGGGGCAAACTGCCGGCTGGGGTACTCAAAATCAAAATCCCTATTTTGGCATTGCGCTACTTAGCATCGTATTTGTATTTGCCTTGTCGCTACTGGGCATCTTTGAAATCACCGCGCCGGGCATGGATGCGGCAAATAAAGCCACCACCAAAGGCGGCTATAGCGGCAGTTTCTTTGGCGGCATCTTTGCCTTTTTGATGGCTATCTCCTGCACAGGACCCTTTTTGGGCGCCGCCCTGCCTTTTGCCATGGCGCTTCCGCCGCTGTTGATTATGATATTCTTCCTGCTTATCGGGCTGGGCTTTGCCTTTCCCTTCATCCTGATTGGCTTCTTCCCCGCGGCGCTGAAGATCATCCCCAAACCGGGAGATTGGATGGTGCTTTTCAAGGAACTGATGGGCTTTGTGCTACTGTATCTGGTCTTTACCATGCTGCGCACCACGCTGGCGCTTACCAGCGGCGCTTACCTCTTGAATCTCATCTGGTTTCTGATGATCCTGGGCTTTGCCGTGTGGCTCTATGGCAAATATGTGCGCTTTGAATATAGCAAGATTACGCAGTGGATATTCACCATTGTGCCGCTTATTCTCATTATCCTCGCTGCCTGGCTGTATTTGCCCATCAAAGAAAGCGATTTGCAACCGGAAGTGGTGATGGTAGAAGGCGAGATGCAGCCTGCCGCGCATGCCCCGGCGGGATGGTATGTATTTAGCCCGGAATTGCAAAAGAAGCTCTTGGGCGAAGGTAAAAGCGTGTATCTGGATATCGGCGCCGAATGGTGTAAGAATTGCAAAACCAACGAGAAAACCGTGCTCTTCACGCCGGATATCATGCAGGATTTTGCCGCTAAGGGCGTAATACTGCTGAAGGGAGACTTTACCAAGAAAGACCTTGTGCTATTGGATTGGATTACCAGCCACAAGCGTATGGGCGTGCCCTTCAATGCGCTATATATCCCCGGCGAAGAGCCTATCCTATTTCCGGAACTCTTAAGTAAGGGGATGATTCGCGAAGCGCTGGTAAAAGTACCCACGGGAGAGAATAAATGAGATACTTAAGCATAATAATACTAAGCCTTTCGCTGCTTTTGATTGCAAGTTGCGACCGCTTTGAATACAGCTTCAAGCCGGAGGGGGATCACATCCTCATTGCGCAATTGAACGAAGCTTTTGGACAGATCAGCGCGGAAGATATGAGCGCTTTGGAAGCCTTGTACAGCGATGATTATCTGCATTCAAACGACAGAAAAAAGCAGCGTATAGCATGGTATCGCAGCCTTTTAGCCACCGAGGATTTGCGCTTGGAAGCCACCCAGATAAAGTATAAAAGACAAGATGCAAATCATGGCATTTTGAACTGGCGAGTGCTGGCATTAAGCGGTGAAACTGTGGTGGCAGATAGTAGTTTTATCGGCGAAAGAGTTGAGAGAATATCTGGAAACCGTTGGGAAATCCTGGGCGATCGCATAGTGTGGGGCGAAGACCTCAATCCCCAACTCGTAATTGCCGAATACTTCACCTTCCGCACTTGCCCGCATTGCCCGGCGGCGGAAGAGAAATTGAACCAATTGCATACCCAATATCCGGAAAACTTTATTTATCTGGAACATCATGTAAGCATGGAGCTTGCGCTTCCTGGCAATACCGTACCCGCTTATTACTGCGCCTGGTCTCAGCCGGCGGCAGTGTTTCAGGGCAGGGAAAAGGTAAATGGCAGCACGCCAGATAAACTCGCCGAATATCAGAGCATTGTGGATACTTACGTACGGCAGGAATCACCCATATCTTACTCACTAAGAAATACCCTGCTAAATGGCAATACCCTCAGCGGCAGGGTAAAGCTAAGCGTTTGGGAAGGTTTGGATACTACGGATTTATACCTGAATTATGTGGTGATTAGCAATGAGGATCACTATACGAATGCGAATAATCAGCCTTTGCACAATGTGGTGCGCGGTTTAGGTTCGCACAGTTTGGCGGATGCTGACTTCAATGAACTACAGGAATTTAGCCTGAGCGTGGGAACGGAAACTTTCCCGGATGAATATACCCTGGTAATCTTTGCTCAAAAGAGACCGACTACTTTTAATAACGACGCCACCATCTACGGTGGTCTTGCCTATAAAACCTCAAAATCCGCAAGGAGGAAATAAATGCGTAAACTTATTTTGATACTCGCCTTGGTGGCGCTTTCCACCTGGCTTTTGGCAGTGGATACGATGCCGGACTTTCGGCTGCCAAATATGGAAGGCAAAAACGTAAGCCTGGAAAGCCTTTTGGGAAAGGGTCCCGTTCTGATCGACTTTTGGGCGGATTTCTGCGCTCCCTGCAAGACTGCTATGCCCTATCTGGACGAGCTGGCTCAGAAATATGAAGAGCTAAGCGTGGTGATGATTTCCATCGATGCGCCCAAGACGCAGATGCGCGCCAAGAGCTATCTCAAAAGCAAAAACTACAAGTTTATCAGCCTCTTTGATGCGGATAAAGCTTTGGCAAAAAAGCTGAATGTGGGAACGCCGCCGCATAGCTTTATCCTGAATCCGGCAGGCGAAATCGTATTTTCCCATGTAGGCTTCGAGCCTGGATTGGAAAAGGAATATGAGGCAAAGATCGAAGAGATTATTAGCCAGATTCGCCCCATCGTAAAGCCGGACACCCTGCAAGAACAGAAGAAAGTGCCTCAAACGCAGGCGGGAGAGAAGTAATGCGTCCCAAAATAATTCTTAGCTTGCTGCTGCTGAGTTTAGTGGGGCTTGTGATGGCGCAGAATGTGCAGGTAAATGGCATCAACCATGCCGAGATGATCTACCGCAATGCGCCGGACTCGCTAAATATCTATTTCAAAGATAGTTTTGCCTTCAATCTGGGGCTTAAAAACTTCCGTTTTGGCATGAAGCTGCTGGGCGAATTGCCCAAGTATTCAAATCAAGCCAGTGAGCTGATGCAGGAATTGGATTCAAACCGCCTGCTGCTACAATGGAAAGAGCTATATGCCCAGTATGAAAAGGATGCCTTTCTCTTGCATGCGGGCACCACGGAAGAGAGCTTTGGGCAAGGCATTACCTTCCGCAGTTTTGAGGATACGGAGCTGGATGAAGACCACCGCCTGGAAAGCTTCTTAATCAAATACGACGATGATTTTAAGTTCAAAAGCTTTTATGGCGCTATCGAAAATCCGGAAAATCCGGGTAAATTGGATTTAGCCTTTGGTGCGGATGCGCAGGTAAGCACCTGCGAAGGGCTGCAAGTGGGCGCTTCTGCACTGGGTTTTCGGGATTACCGAGGCATGAATCGCTATAAATACCGCGATGTATTTTCGGGCAGAATACTTTTTAGCGGCAGGAATCTGGATGCTTACGCCGAGTATGCCATCAGCGAACAATATCGCAAAGCCGACGGCGCCAGCCAAGGCAAAGCTTTTTATACAAATGTGGATTACCTGATCAGTATCATCCAGATCGGCGGTGCATACAAGAATTATGAGGATTTTTCCTATCGCTTGAACGACCTGCCCATGGCAAATTATCACGATGAACCCCTGGCGGATTCCTCTGCCGGCGGCATCGATGAAGAAGGCTGGCAGGCGCGTTTTGCTATATATCCTTGGGATATGGAAAGCTTAAGCGCAAATTATGCTGAAGCCTGGGACAAAGCCAAAGAGCTAAAGATGAGCGACCTCTATCTGGAAGCGAGTTTTAGCCTGGGAGCGGATTGGATACTGGGCTTTTCGCAGATCGAAAAGCTGAATGATATAGACCAAATCTGGCAGAAAGAATACTATCCCACTATCTCTTCCACCTTTAGCGTTATGGGTTTGCCCACCAAGCTTTTGGGCGAGTATAAGACCATCGAAAAAGATATTGCAACGGTAAAAAGCGAGCATTACGAGCCTAAATTGCAGATGGATCTCGGCATCAAAAAGCTGAATCTTTCGCTAACAGTAAGCAGCTATTGGCAGGATTTTGAGAGCATTATGGATAGCCAATACAAGCCGGCGCTGGAGATCAAGTATCCGGTATTTGCACATAGCGATCTCATCCTCTTTGCCGGCAAAGAAGCCGGAGGCAAGGTTTGCCGCAATGGCAGTTGCCGCTTTGTAGCGCCCTTTGAGGGCATCAAAGCGGAGTTTATCACCAGTTTTTAGGAGTTACTTTATGAAACGTATATTGATAGTAAGTATCATGTTGCTGGCGCTGGGGCTGTATGCCACGGCTGCCTTTTACCCCACTTCTGTAATAGCCGAAAACTTCGGTGCGGAATGGTGCGCAGCCTGCGGCTTTGCCGTGGAAGGCTTGAACACTCTGGGGGCGCAGGTGCCGGCGCATGAACTGAGCATTGTGCGGTTGCTTACCGAAAGCGGACCTGATTACAGCTCTCCGGATATTGATGCGCGCTTTAATTATTACGAAGTGCTTGGCTTTCCGGCGGTTATCTTCAATGGCAAAATCCGTATTGATGGCTCTGGAGAAGGTATTGCCGATGGCAGCCGCTATCTGGAAGCGCTTAACCAATTGCGCTATTCCGCTTCGCCCCTGAAGCTGGATATTACTTCCTTTGATGCCAATAGCGGCACTATCTCGCTCTCGGCAGAATTGCTGCATCCGGAGCTGGAGTTTTTGGATTCGAGTGTCTATTTCTATCTGGTGGAAGATGATGTTTCGGCAGGGCTAAATCACGTCGTGCGCGATATCAAGAGCCAGCGCATGGATATCAGCTATACGGGCAGCAGTTTTAGCCTAAATGAAACTTTCGCTATTTCTTATAGCTGGAACCTCGCCAAGCTCTGGGCGGTGGCTTTTGTGCAGGCAGAAAACGGCGCTATCTTGCAAAGCGCAAGTACTTTGGCGTTGCCGCAATATCGCATGCAGGCAGCGGTGCCCTTTGAACGCATCATCTACGGCGAAGCCAATACCCAATACTATTCCCCCGCCTTTTATATCTATAACTTAGGGGCAGCGGATACCTTTACCCGGCAGATTGAAGTGGTCTCTGCGCCGGACGATTGGTATTTCAATTACTGCGATGTGGAAGGCAATTGCTATCCCGGCTCTTTCCCCATCCCCACCACCTTAGGCACGGGAGAATATGAAGCCTTAGACCTCAATATCCTGGTAGGGAGTGCCGGAACTG
>JAQVIX010000127.1 GCA_028695495.1 Candidatus Cloacimonadota bacterium
ATTGCGGTAAAGATAGAGGTGCGAAATATTTACTGCGCTGCTAAGGCTATCCAGGCGCCGGCAAAGGATTTTGAGGGGCAGGCTATCATCCATATTTTGAATGGCATAGGCGATGAGGGAAGGGGCAATATGGGCATCTGCCTTGTGCTCTTCCAGGCTGCTGGTGAGGAAATCTGAGATTTGGCGGATGAGGGAAGCATTATCCGTATAAAAGGCTAATTCACTGAGCATGGCGATGGTGAGTTTATCCTGCGTGGCAAGGATTTTGGCGCTTTTTCCTATCACTACATCCGCTTTGCCCAATCTGCGCATACGGGAGATGAAGTTTTGCATCTTGGGCGTATCTTGCGGATATTGATATTTATCAAAGAGCTGGCTGAGGGCAGCAAAATCGTTTTTGGCAATGAGGATTTCTACAAGCAGAGGGTCGTAGCTAGGGTGAGTGGGATATTTTTTGATAAGGCTAAACGCCTGTTGCGGGTCTGTGCGGTAATGGATGGCGGCTAAGGCGAGGCTATAATACTCTTTATCTGGCGCCAGGCTGAGGATTTCTTTGATCAGCTTCTTGTCTGTAATCCCGTTTTGGCGATGGCGGATATTGCAGAGGGAAAGCAGTCCTAAGGCATCGCGGTATTTGCCTTCCAATTGCTCTATTATCCACTGGCTGCCGGGTTCATAATTCACTTCTTCATAAAAATCCAGGGCTTGGGCAAGTTCCTGAGAATCTACAAGCCCCTCTTTTTCGGCTTGGAGCAGGATGTCAAAGTGTTCGATGGGGCTACTTTCTTTGCCCTGGCTTTTATATTCCAGGCGGGTGTGATAAAGCTCGCGCTTTAGCTGCGGACTGCCGGGATCGAAGTAATGTGCCAGGCTGAGCATGGTTTCCGCCATCTCCAGGTCTTGTCCCTGAATTACCTTACCATAAAGAAAGTGGCTTACGGAATTGACGTTAGGTTTGGAGCGGTCTTCGATGGGAGCGGGTTTGGCAGCTTCCTCTTTCAGGGCGGGGGCGCAGGCGCTAAAAAGCAGGCAAAGAGCGAGGGCAGCAAGGATTTGGCGCATGGTGTGGCTTTCCCTTTAGCGCAAGCGGAAGCTATTGCCGATTACGCTTAGCTCTACAATGGAAGGCAATTTATCCCCGGCAGGGTAATATACGCTGCTATCGATAAGGTAGGCTGTGCCCGCTTCCCAAAAGGCATGCGCCTGGAAGGCACCGCCTATTTTGTGGGTGGTATTTACCCAGCTTCCCGTAATGCGCAAGGCTTCGCGATCGGCAAAGCTCACCTTCTCTTCTTTAAGCTCTTCCGCTTTGAAGGCATCGCCCTCAAAATACTTTTGCCCTATCAGGGCGCGGCTTTGGATTAGCCACTGGAAATTGAAATCCGCTTCTGGTAGCTCCTGATGGTAAATGCTGAGGTATTTATCCGGCACTTCGCGGCTTTCGCTGCGGGCGCGATACAGCAGGCTCAGGAAATTGCCCGCTTTGTCGTTTGAATAAAGGCGGAAGTTATTTGGCACCTTTAGTTCAAAGGGATAATCCGCAAAGAAATCTGCGGGGATAATGGGCACCTGATAGGCTTGGAAACCCAAGCGCTGGCGATAGCGCATGATTAGAAGCTGAAAGAGATTCTGGCTTTGCAGGGCAGAGAGGGTTACCAAATTGATGGGGTTTGAGCCTACGAGGTAAAGAATGAGCTGGTCCCGGCTGTAGAAATTGCTGGAGCGAAAGAGATCGCCACCGCTGGCGGAGATGCGCCCGATCAGGTCTTGATCCAAGGTTTCGCGGATGTGCTGCGAAACGGCATCTTCGGAGCTGAGATCGCCGATAAAGAGCAGATTCCGGTAGTTTGAATATTGGCTAAAGTCTTTGATAGCTACCAGATTGAGCTTGAAATACTTTTCGGGATACACCAGCTTGATTTCGCGCTCGATGGCGGGGGTGATGAGATCGTGAATGCCTTTCCATTTTTCGCTATCGCAAAATACATATACATCGCGGTCGTCGCCCAACGCGAGAGCTTTGCCGCTGCTTTCCAGATCGTCAAAAGCAGTGTAGCGGGAAGTTTCCGCCGACTTTTTGCAACTAAAAAGCAGCGGGATTAGCAGTAATAAAATAAGATATTTACGCATTTTTATTTCCTAATACAAAGAGGATTTTAAGGTAATTTATGCCGCTAAAGAGGGTGATGAGCACCACCAGCCAAAACCAGAGGCGGATGCCCGCCACCAGATAATCCGGCAGGGGACTAAAGAATACCGGTGCGGCGAGGGCGGCAATGATGCCCAGCATTTGCATAAGGGTCTTGAGCTTGCCCCATATACTGGCGGCGATTACCAGCCCTTTCTTTTTGGCGATTTCGCGCAAGAAGCTGATAATAAGCTCGCGCAAGAATATAAGGATAAAGATGGCAGGATGCAGGCGGAAGGGGTCCAAAAGGGTAAGCCCCAAGAGCGCCGAGAGCACCAAAAGCTTATCTGCCAAAGGGTCCATGATTTTGCCAAAATCGCTTATCACTTCCCATTTGCGCGCCAGAAAGCCATCGAAATAGTCCGTAATGGAAGCCAGGATGAAGATACCCAAAGCCCAGGCGGAGGCACCCTCTATCGCAGCAAAAAAGAGCAGCCAGATAAAAAGCGGCACCAATAGTATGCGCAAGATGGTAAGAGCATTGGGGATATATTTATACACTGCTTTCCTCAGAGGCAGTTTGGGTTGTAGTATTGTCTTCACCGCTCAGGATGCGATCGTGTTCGTAAACGCGCAGCGCCATGGCGATTACCAGGCTGCCTACCAGCGAGGAAGCTGCCATTGCCAGAAAGTTCCAGTAAGGTATCTGGTTTTCATAAAGATGAGCAAGGTAGCAGCCGGCGTAATAAAGCCCGGCTACCAGGGGAACAGGCAAAAGCAGCATTAGCCAGGTATTGCCGCGCAAGCTTTTATTATGCCTCAGAATATCCACAACGCTGATCAAGCGCCGCTTTTCCTTCAAGTAAATATGCAGCTCGTAGCTAAGGCGGATAAAGATAAAGAGCACCAGGCTCATCACCGCTAAATAGATATTCAGTATCAGGTTGCGGTGCTTCAAGCTATTTAGCTCTTTTAGGATAAGGGAAAAGCTGCCGCTCTGGCTATCCAGTTCCGTTTCGGGCAGTTGGGTGCGCAAAAGGTTTATAGCCATGGCTTTGGCGGTAATGATGCCGGTAGCTGGCATAAAACTAACGGTAATGATATCCGGAAAGCTATAGCCGGCAATCATTTCGTCCGTAAGATTCAGTTCATAAGCCGCTATCAGCTCTTTGGCAGCCTGGAATCCGGTTTCGTGGTTAAGCTCGCGGATGCCGGGGATTTCCTTAAGCGAGGTCATCAGGGGCTGCACCTTAGTGGTATCTGCCACATAGGCATATACGGGCAATTGGGCTAATTCCTGGTAGCGCTCCTGGATGCTATAGCCCTGCAAGTGCGCTAAATACGCCCAGGCGCCATAGAGCACTACGAGGATGAGAATGATAATACTAAAAGGGAATTTCATTTGGTGGTTTCCTGCCTAAAAAGGCACAAAAGTATTGTTTACGATTGTTTTGGGGGATTTCCCTGATGCTTAGCTGGAAATCCTTGCGGCTCTGGCGGATGATATCCGCTTTGCGGGTTTTGGGATACAGCAAAAGGGCGCTGCCGCCGGGGGCTAAACAGCGTTTTATGCAAGCCAGGATATCCGCCATGCTGCAGCCCAGCTCGATGCGGCTGAGATTGCGGGACCCCAAGGGTGAAAGCCTGCCGCTGCCGGTTTTTTGCCAGGGGGGATTTCCCAAGATGAGATCAAATTTGCCCTCGAATTCCCGCAAATCTTGCAGTTCAAACTTCACCGGTATATTGCAATTAGCAGCGTTTTCCAGCGCAAGCCTGTGTAAATGCGGCTGGATTTCGATGCCGGTAATTTGCCATAAAGGGCGGGCAAGCGCACACATAATGCTAATCACGCCGCTGCCGGAGCCTAATTCCAATACGCTTATGGGGCTATTTTCAGGGAAGGCAGCAAGGGCACAATCGATAAGCATCTGCGAGGCATGGCTGGCGCGCTGGGATTGGCTATCCTGCTGGATTTCCAATCCTTCATAAGGGAGCTTCAGGACACTAAGGGCGGGCATTTTGCTATTTAAATAATCTCCAACATGCGCTCGATGCTATGGCGCGCCTTAGCAGCGATATCTGCTTCCACGACAATATGATAGTCTTCGGTTTTTAGTGCGGAAAGTACGTCTTCTATCTGCGTGAGCTTCATATTTTGGCAAACTGCTGTGGGCGAAAGGTGATGGATGCTCTTTTCGGGATAAAGGTGAATCAGATAATCCGTTAGCCCGTTTTCGGTAGCGATGATCACTTTATCGTGCTTTTCCAGATAGCGCACCATGCCGCCGGTGGACATTACATGGTCGGCATTTTGCCAGATGAGGGGGTCGCATTCGGGATGTGCCAAAAGCTCGTGGTCTGGGTATTTCTCCCGCATTTTCTTTAAGTTTTGGGCGCTAAAACCCCATTGATGAGTGGGGCAATAGCCATTCCAGGTGATGATCTTGCGTCCGCTTTTATGCGCCACCCAGCCGCCAAGATTGCGATCCGGCACAAAGAGAATGCTTTTATCCGCTGGAATGCTCTCGATTACCTTCAGTGCATTGGAAGAAGTGCAGCAGATATTGCTTTCCGCTTTTACTTCCACGGTGCTATTTACATAGCATACCACCACGGCGCCGGGGTGCTGCGCCTTGAACTCCCGAAGCTGCTCTGCCGTAATCATCTCCGCCATCGGGCAACCGGCTTCTTCCACGGGGAGGATCACCTTGGAAGCGGGGTTTAGGATGGCGGCGGTTTCTGCCATAAATCTCACGCCGCAAAAGATGATAAGCGGGGCGTCCAACTCGGCAGAAAGCATGGCAAGTTGCAGGGAATCGCCACGGTAATCCGCAATTTCCTGAACGGCTACGGCTTGATAATTATGCGCCAAAATGAGGGCATTCTTTTCTATCTTTAAGCGTTTTATTTCTTGAATGATTTCTTGCATATTAGTTCTCTCCGGTATGCCCAAAACCGCCGCTACTGCGGGCAGTTTCGTCCAGGCAATCTCTTTCTTCCCAAAGAGGGCTTTCCACGCGCGCAAATACCATCTGGGCAATGCGCATGGCGGGGGATATTGTGAAACTTTTACTACCGTGATTGATGAGGATTACCATGATCTCGCCGCGATAATCCGCATCGATGGTGCCGGGGCTATTGAGCACGGTAATGCCGTGTTTTAGCGCCAGACCGCTGCGGGGGCGCAGCTGCGCTTCATAGCCGGCGGGCAGCGAGATGGCGATTCCGGTGGGGATCGCGCGGGTTTCGCCGGGGAGCAGGCTAAGCGCTTCCGGCAGACAGGCATAGAGGTCGTATCCGGCGGCTAATTCGCTCATGCGGCTGGGGAGGGGGGCATCCGGATTCAGGCGGCGAAAGCTAAGCTTCATGATTTGCGGGAACTAAGCTGGTCTGCCAATGTGCGTAAGAGCAGGGAGCGCTGTCCCAAGCCGGAGATAGCGTTTTTGGCTTGTTCGGTAAGCTTGGCTGCCATTTCGCGGCTTTCTTCGATGCCGTAAACGGCGGGGAAGGTGGCTTTGCCCTGCGCTTCGTCTTTACCAATGGTTTTGCCCAGCTTTGCCTGGCTGCCTTCGATATCCAAGAGGTCATCCACTATCTGAAAGGCAAGCCCAATCTTGCTGCCATATTCTTCGATAATCGCCAGCTCTTTGGCGGGAGCTTTGCCGGCAAGAGCGCCCAAACGCAGGCTGAGATTGATCAAGCGGGCAGTTTTATTGT
>JAQVIX010000128.1 GCA_028695495.1 Candidatus Cloacimonadota bacterium
TATCGCAAATTCCGGAGAATGGGAACTGAAAACTAAAAGAAAAGGTTCTCCTACGCTTACCACTCTTATCCATAACGAACCTTCTCCCCGAAATGACAAAAAAGCATGCAGAATGGCTCGATTCTGTATCAGAAAGAATTGGTTTGGATGATCTCTCCCCCGTACCATATTGGGGTTTTAGAGATATTGCAGCCCATGTGGGTGCCAAGCTTATCAATTGTTTTTACGTGTTTGTGGATGTGAAAAGAGAAAAGGGCAAGGAATATCTCAAATACGGTGATATCAAGATGTTGAGCACGTTTTCAATGACAAAGTTTATCGATGCCATAGAAAACAACCTTATATACATTGATTTCGATGCCAGAACCGGACACAATCACGGCACAAAATTCCGAATCAGAGAATCCAATATTTGGCAACTTTACGATAAGGTGACGCTTATATAAAAGGCGCTTGTTCATTCGTGGCATGCAAGCCATGGTTTAATGGCTCGCAGGTGATAGGTTTTAGGTGTTAGATGATAGGCGCTGCGCTTGTGGCGGGCTCCTGGAGTTCATGTCCGCTTATCCGCCTTTTGCCAAAGTTAAGGTCCTATGATAGCGGCATGGACTTCAGGTACGCGTGGATAATTTACCTTGTTGGTTTTTGCTTCGTACTAAATGCAAGCGCAACGACCAGCCTTTTGGACTTCTGCCGCTTAGACGCCTTGTGCCAAATATCCGCATTTGAAAGCGAGCAGGAGTTCAAAGGGCTTTCCCAGATTACATATACCATGCGCCTGCTTGGTGGATTCGATACGTCTCGTGTCGAGCGAGGGCAAAGCCCGAGAATATGTGCAGCTACATTCAGGCTTCGCCTTCTTTTCGCTGCTTCGTAAACGGGGACCTTTACGATCCATCAACCTGCGTCAGCCTGGTGGATTCGATACGTCTCGTGTCGAGCGAGGGCGAAGCCCGAGAATATAAGCAGCTACATTCAGGCTTCGCCTTCTTTTCATTGCTTCGTAAACGGGGACCTTTACGATCCACCACCCTGGGCTATCTGAAATGTCACCCCTACGGGGTTCTTTAAGGTGTGCGCAAGCGCACGTATATCAGATGCTTACGCATGGTGCATGGACTCTGGGAAAGCCGCTTGAACTCCTGCACGCTTGTATTGAGCGTTGGGGGCGGCAGAAGTCCAGGAGGCTGGTGCGCAAGCGCACGTATATCAGATGCTTACGCATGGTATATGCAATTCGCCCAGGATTCCTGAAGTCCGAGCCGGCGCCAAATGCTGGATTATGGCAAAAATAGGAAGCCGGCTTGAACTCCAGGAACCCGGACGTTGTGCTTCATAATAAGCTTTGTTTGATCTTGCCCAAAACTTCGATTTTTTTAATTGACAGAAATCTGACAGCAAAAAGAATGAAGCAAAGGAAATTAAGGGAGGAAAGATGAACGGATTACACATCAATCCCAAGATACTGGCTTGGAGCATCGAGCGCGCCGGGATTGATCTGGCAGCCGTGGAAAAAGCATTCCCACAGGTAAATAAGTGGATGAAGCAGGAAAAATATCCCAGCTATCGCCAGCTTGAAGATTTTGCCAAAAAGGTAAGGTTGCCAGTGGGCTATTTTTTCCTTACGAATCCTCCCAAATATAACCTCGATATTCCCTTTTTCCGCAGTTTGGATGATGGCGAGATTGCCGAACCCAGCCCCGAGCTAATCGACAGCGTTCATTTGCTCCAGCGCCGGCAAAACTGGCTGCGAGAATATCTGATTGAAAACAATGCAGATAAACTGGATTTTATCGGTTCTGAAAAAGGCAATCCAGATGCCCTGCAGATTGCGAAGAGAATGCGGGAAAGATTTGCCCTGGACAAAGCCTGGGCAAGCAAAAGCCAAAGCTGGGATAAGGCATTTCGCAAGCTCCTTATGAAGTGCGAAGATCTCGGTATCAATATCGTAATCAACGGCGTGGTAGGTAATAACACCAGCAGAAAGCTCCGTGCAGAGGAATTCAGAGGCTTTGTATTAGTGGATGAATATGCCCCCTTCCTTTTTATCAATAATAGTGATGCCAAAGCCGCACAAATCTTTACTTTGGCGCACGAACTTGCTCATCTCTGGCTGGGAAAAAGTGGCATATTTGATCTGTTTGAATTGCAAGCTGCCAATGATGCTACAGAACTATTTTGCAACCAAATAGCGGCTGAATTCCTGGTTCCGGAAAAGGAGCTGGAAGAGGTATTTACAAAACATAAAGATAGCCCAAAGCTTTATCAGGAATTGGCAAAACACTATAAGGTGAGCGAAATCGTTATCGCCAGGCGGCTTATGGATTGCGGTCTCATCAAAAAAGAGGCATTTTATGAATTTTACCAGAACTATCTGAAGCAAAATAGAAAATTAGGGCAATCCGAATCCGGCGGGGATTTTTATGAAAACCAGAAGTTCCGAGTGGGCAAGAGTTTTATGCAAAACGTTGTGCAGGCGGTGGATACCGGAGCATTGCAAATAACTGAGGCATTTCGGCTTACCGGCTTGTATGGCAATACCTTTGATGCATATAAAAAGAGCATTTTGGGGTAAATAGTGGGCAATTCACGGTTGTATGTAATTGATTCAAACATATTTATCGCAGCGCATCGCAGCTATTATGCCATGGATATAGCCCCCGGCTTTTGGCAGCAGCTCTTGCGATTTGCCGCAGCGGGACGCTTGTGTAGCATAGAGCAGGTTTATCATGAAATTATGAGGGGTTATGACCCCAAAAAACCAGGCGCTGCCGACGCTTTGGCAATATGGGCATCTACATCGTTCAAAGGCTACTTCCATAAAACCGATGGGCAAGATATTTCCGAAGCTTACGCCAAAATCATCGATTGGGTTAGTACTACAAAGCATTATCCCAGGGCTGCTATCGATGAATTCGCTTCCGTATGTGATAGCTGGCTATGCGCTTACGCTTTGGCAAATAACTGTGTATTGGTTACAAACGAGAATAAAATAGCTAAAACATCCAAAGTATCTATTCCGGATCTTTGCCTCAAGTTTGGCATTGAATACATCAATGTATTTGAATTCATGCGCGAACTGGGCATCAAATTGAACTGATATTCCCCTTGCCAAATCCCCCCATCCGTATATCATATTACTTAGATATATCTTTTGGAGTAAACAAATGGAAGTTCAGATTGGAATAGACGGAATGCATTGTGCCTCTTGCAGCGCCAATGTGGAAAAGACCCTTTCCGCTTTGCCCGGCGTAAGCACGGCGCATGTAAATCTCGCTTTGGAAGAGGCGATGGTGGTCTTCGACGACCGTAAAGTGGATATGGATAAGATCAATGAGAGCATCAAATCTTTGGGCTTTAGCGTGCGCGATACCCTGCATATAGGCGAGGATGAACACATCCGCAAGATGAAAGAAGCTTTTAAGCGGATGGTATTTAGCTGGGTAATTACCGCTCTGGTAATGATCTTTATGCTGCCGCACATGCTGGGCGGGCACATTTTCCCCGGCAATATAGATTCCTGGATTATGTTTAGCCTCTCGCTTATCGCCATGACAATCCCCGCACGCCACGTATATGTATCTGCCTTTAGTTCGATATTGGCGCGGGTGGCAAATATGGATGCGCTGATTGCTTTGGGCACGCTCGCCTCGCTCTTGGTTACCCCGCTTTCGCTGATTATTACCGAGATTGATGCGCACAATTTTGCCGGCATTGCGGCGATGATCCTCTCCTTCCACTTAACTGGCAGATATTTGGAAAATCGCGCTCGTGGCAAGGCATCGGAAGCGATTCGCAAGCTCATCTCGCTGGGCGCCAAAACCGCGCTCATCATGGAAGCTGGCGTGGAAAAGGAAGTGCCCATCCACCGCATCAAAAAGGGTGATGTATTCATCGTAAAACCCGGTGCCAAAGTGCCTACCGATGGCGTTATCGTACAGGGATTTTCCTCGCTGGATGAATCCATTGCCACGGGTGAATCTTTGCCGGTGAACCGCCAGGTAGGCGATCCCGTATTGGGCGCCACGCTAAATCTGGACGGCTATTTCCAGGCAGAAGCCACCAAAATAGGCGGCGAAACCTTTTTGGCACAAGTAATTCGCATGGTAAGCGAAGCGCAGCATTCCAAGGTGCCCATCCAGCTTTTGGCGGATAAAATCACCGCCATCTTCGTGCCCATCATCATGGTCTTAGCTCTGGCAGTATTTGCCGCCTGGCTCATTTTCCCCACTTTTATGCACAGCATCGCCACCTTTATCTATCACTATATCCCGCTCACCGTGCCCACCCAGGGCATTGCCGCCGCCTTTATGGCAGCCATCGCCACGCTGGTAATCGCCTGCCCCTGCGCTTTGGGACTCGCCACTCCCACCGCACTGATGGTTGGCTCTGGCATTGGCGCAAATAACGGCATCCTGATTCGCAGCGGCGAGGCTTTGCAGCGCATGAAAGATGTGGATACTATAGTATTCGACAAAACCGGCACCCTCACCCACGGCAAGCCGGAACTGATTAAGATTCAGAACTTTAGTGGTGATGAAGATGCAAATCTCGCCCTCGCTTATGCGCTGGAGCTTGCTTCCGAACACCCCCTGGCAAATGCGATCAAAGCTGCCGCCGAAGCGCGCACCATCCACGCACTACAGAAGGAAAACTTTGCCGACCACCCCGGTCGCGGCATCAGCGCCGAAATCGCCGGCAAGAAATACAATATCGGCAGCGCCCACTGGATGCAGGAGCTTGGACTGGATACCGCCAAACTCGCTTTGGATAAGGGCTTGAGCTACGCCGGCAAGATGTATTTGGCAGATGAAAGCGCCATCCTCGCCGTTTACTATGTGGCAGATACCATCAAAGCCGAAGCCCGCGCCATGGTGCAGGAAATAAAGGACAAAGGCATTGAACCCTATATGATTAGCGGAGATAACGAGGATACGGCGCGTGCCATTGCCGCAAGCTGCGGTATTGACAAAGTATTGGCAAATGTATTGCCCGCAGATAAAGCCGGCAAAGTGGCAGAGCTACAGAAAGCGGGCAAAGTGGTTGCCATGATAGGAGATGGCATCAACGACGCCCCCGCCCTGAAGCAAGCGGATATCGGAATTGCCATGGGCAAAGGCACGGATATCGCCATCGAAGCGGCGGATATTACGCTGCTGCGTGGCGACCTCAAGCTCATCCCGAAAGCGCTGCGCCTCTCTGTGGAAACCTTCAAAAAGATCCGCCACAACCTCTTTTGGGCCTTCTTTTACAACCTGATCGCCATTCCGCTGGCTGCTTTTGGCGTGCTGCACCCGGTAGTTGCCGAGATTGCCATGGCGATAAGCTCGATTACCGTGGTAACGAATGCTAACCTGCTGAAAACGAAGTTCAGAGATTAAACAATATCCCGTAAAGATAAAGGACTTAGCAAGATAAGGCTAAGTCCTTTTTTAGTTCAAGTTCAATTTTGTGGGTAAATCCTCAAAATGGGAATGTAGGGAGGCTGTCCAGTAATACGAAAAACAATATAACAACAAGAAATGTCCACCCCTGAAATGTAGGGGTTCAATGCCTTGAACCCGCCGAAATTTACACGCAACAGCTAATCATTACAGATTGTGTATCAATAAATAACGGTGTGCGCTGCGCGCACGCTTTGTTAAAAGCGGGCGCAAAGCCTTGCGCCCCTACATTCTCGTTTTGCTTGATATCGTGCTTGGTTTTGGCATTTCGGGACAGCCTCGGCATTTTACATGAAACCTACCTTCGTTTGGGGGCACGACGACCCTGCTGTGCATCTCCCGAAGGATGCACAGCAGGGTCGTCGTGCCCCCAAGGGGAAAAG
>JAQVIX010000129.1 GCA_028695495.1 Candidatus Cloacimonadota bacterium
GTAGTGATGCAAATGATGGTATTAGCCCGGATACAGCCTTAAAGACCATTCATGAAGCGATTTACCGGGTGGCAGCCGACAGCCTGAGCCAAAACACAGTGCACATTTTACCAGGAGAATATTCCAGAACGGATAATGAACAGATCTTTCCTATCGCCATGAAAAGCTGGGTTATCGTAAAAGGTGCCGGGATCGATACAACTACTGTGGTTGGAGAATCGCTTCCGGATATGGCATACAACATTTCTTGCATTGTCTTTTTTGGAAATGGCGAAGATGCCGTTTTTCTATCAGATTTATCCATTACTACACGAAATGTTCATTCTCATAGTAAAGCATTATCCGCAACCGTAAAAGGGTTGACAACATATTTTAAAAATCTTCGCATTTATGAAACAGGTGTTAATGAAGCCTATCAAGATATCCAATATACAATAGTAGATGTCAGTTCCACAAAAAAAAGACTTAGCACTTGGGAAAATGTTACAATAGAAAACATTGAACCCGCGAATGTTCAATTGTTAGAAGTTTATCCAGGGATTCTTGCAGATGGCGTAGTATCTGCATTTAAAGGAATTTTTAAAAACTGCAAATTCCGCAATGCAAGTTCCACTTATGTGTCTCAATCGGCATGGGCTATGCCTTTGGTTTCTATACGGGGTGATGAAAGCCTAATTTTTGAAAATTGTGAATTTAGCAATCTGAGCATAATGGATGACGATTCTTTTGCTGTCGCTGTTGGAAGTGTTCAATATCCTCAGCAACATAATCATTTCTCTTTTCAAAACTGCATGTTTAGCAATAATAGCTCACAGGGTGGAGTTGTTATTGTTTCTTCCTCAAACAACCCTCACATCGACATTACAAATTGCACTTTCGCTGGCAATACCAGTGATAACTACACTTTGATGCTAAATGGAAATGTAAACATTACAAATTCAATATTCTACAACGACAGCCCTTATGAAATCAAGGTAAACCCCATGGATGGCAATCCCAATGAATATACGCATTTGACCATAGACCATTCTTTGCTTAAAGGTGGCATTGCAGGCATTATACCTTATCCAAGACCAGGGAATACGATTGATTTTTTGCCTTCGAGTTTTGATGCAGACCCGCTTTTTCAAGGCTTTGCCCTTCCTTCAAATCCCTTGCATTACCTTTTGTCCGAACTATCCCCCTGTATTGATAGCGGCACGCCGGATCTTAGTGGATTAAACCTGCCGCCCTATGATCTGGCTGGCAATTATCGTGTATGGGGTAGCGGGATAGATCTGGGCTGCTATGAATACGGTTCCGAGCCTTGGGTAAGTGTTTACGATCCGGTGCTTCCCGTGCTCGAACAACTGGTTTTGCAGCAAAACTACCCCAATCCCTTCAATCCCAGTACTACCATACAATACAGCTTGCCAAAAGCAGCGAGGCTACGCCTGGACATTTTCAACGTCAAAGGGCAATTGGTAAAAACTTTGGTAAATGGTGAGATGCCTGCCGGAACGCACAGCATTGTGTGGAACGGCAGAGATATGAAAAACAAGGCGGTAGCCACCGGAGTATATTTCTACCGCATCAGCAGCCCCAAAGAGGGAAGCATCACAAAAAAGATGATGCTGATGAAATAGTATTATATGGGCAATGCCTATGTTTGGAAATAGTTATTGACACGAAAACGAAGATGAAACACGATGCAATCGGTCAATGTAATGTATATAGAGTGTTAGAGGTGAGGAATATTTTATATCCTCAATTAACCCGAGAAACAATGAGTTGGATTTTACACCAACACTTGGGACTCAACTTATTACAAATGATTGGATTGGTGCACAAATCTTAAGGCTCAAAGACCAAAGAAATAAATCAAGGAGAGATGATCATGAAAAAGCTTAGCTTATTATTCGCTGCGCTGATTGTACTAAGCCAATTGTTTTCAGCGCCTGTGCCACAAGCAACTGTCCTGCAAGTGGCAAGCAACTGGCTTGAACTTCAAACGGGACAACAATGTTCTGCCAATAATTGGGCAGTTTATCCGAATGCACAAAATCCCTTGTATTGGAAAATCAATTTTAACCCGGGTTTTGTAGTTGTGTCAGCAGATGATAGTTGCATTCCCATACTTGGGTTTTGTACAAATGGTAATTATTCTGTTGGTGTTCCGTTTAACGAGGCGGCTGAAGAATTACTTTTAGAGTACTCACTCCAGATTGAAGATGCGAAGAACAACAACCGTAGCAACACTGAAACACTTCCTATATGGGATGCTATACTCAATCAAACAATTTGCATTTCTGAAGCATACGATGTTGGGCTTGAAACACCCCAATGGGGTGGGCAATATCCGTACAATATGTATTGTCCTTTTGACAACCATAATAGTTATGACAATAATGAAAAAAAACGTAGTGCCGTTGGCTGCGTGGCAACAGCCGCTGCTCAAATTATGAATTATCATAAACAATGGAATTATGTATTGAACGACGAAGATAAGTATACCTCAGATTATCACGGTTTTGTGTGCCATGTAGATGTAGATTCTCTTGTTCACGATTTTCCAGGTTTTCACGCCTTGAATGGATATTTGGATGAAGTTAACCGCAAATGGGACAATGATATAGAACTCGACGCCAACGACAAGACCGCATTAAGCTTCGCAAGTGGCATTTTGGTTGAAATGCAGTATTCTTCAAGAGAGTCGGGAGCCTTAAGTGGATGGAATGTTTATAACAAGAATAATATGTATTGCGAGTCTGCATACGCATATCAATACACTTGTGAAGCATGGCTTGATCTGATAAAGAACCAGTTATTGCTTAATAGACCTATTCATTATTCAGGTCGGATTAATACCGGAGGGCATGCCTATATTATTTGGGGATTTCAATCCACAAATATGAGTACAACGCTAAACTTGGTAAATTGGGGTAGGGCATGGTGTTATCCTGAATACTGGAGTTTGCAACCATTAAACCCTGCAAGTCCCTATCCTGATTATCATTCTATGCTTTTTGGTATCGCACCCAATGTATCTGTCCAGCAAACAATCCTTTTGGAAAATGGCAGTACAGATTACTCTGGAATTAGTGTAAGTGCAGTAGGTCATGATGGGATATCCAAAACTTTTACCTCGAACAATGCAGAATTCGAGTTCAGACTTCCCCCCGGAAAATACGATTTCACAATCACTGATTCAGATCATTGTTTTTTTTCTTTCGAGATTAATAATGTTATCATCCAAACTGGAACAAGCCATATATCGGCTGACCCGATAGTTCTTACCCTCAAGCCTAATGTAGTTGTTGTACCGACATTAGATGTTCCTACTATTCAGGAGGGAATAGATTTAGTAAGAAACGGAGGAACGGTGGTTATCCTCAATGGGCATTATACAGTTTCCGGATTAAGCTGGAAAGATAAACACATAAAGCTACAGGGTCAATCCCAAAACGGAGTTATACTTACTAATGATCCCAATTGTGGTTTACCAGCGATTACACTAAGTGGTCATGGCATAAACAATCAAGATATTATCTCCCAGATTACTTTCTCAAATTGTGAATTAATCGGAACAGGCATTTACAGAAGGGGTGCGGCTATTGAACTAATTACAGCAGCGACACCGACTATTATTAACTGCACCTTTGACCATAACCGAGTAGGCAACTCCGCCACATCCAGTTTTCCATACTGGTATGGAACTGGTGGAGCAGTATGTATAGGCGGCAACTCAGGAACTCATAACAATACGACCAGGCTAATAAATTGTACATTTGCTAACAACTATACGCTTAATGGGAATGGAGGTGGGGCTTTAGTCATATATGGGCAAGCCCAGATTACGGGATGTGAGTTTACAAACAACGAAACCATTGTTACAGACGGAATTGAAAATCCAGTTAGCAGAGATATGGGTGGAGCAGTACTTATCTATACCCGGTTAAATCAAACCGACATTGACATTGAATTTGACAATTGCCTTTTTAGCAATAATACTGGCAGAAAAGAAGCTGATGATGTGTTTGTGGCAAACATCGAAAAGCTAAATACGCTACGTTTCAATGGCTGCACATTCTTAGCAGATACACCGTACTCAAATGAAGCTAAGCCAGCAATTAAATTTTTAACTGCTGCAGAGAACTACCTAAATAATATGAACGCTGCACTTATCATCACCGACAACAAGTTCTTATCAAGTCGCCTGGGTGCAGTCTGGTTCTGTGATTACTACGGTAAGAATCGCTTTACTTTTACAGGAAATGTTGTTGCTAACAATATGTATGGCGGTTATGGTGTTTACTCTTGGTATCCTGATGGTACTCCTCCCGAAAATACTGATTATCTTGTATTTAATAACAATACCTTTTCAAACATCCAGGGAAGTGGTTTGATTCTTTTCCAATGCCCCGTCACGCGGTTGACTAATAATGTGTTTGAGAATTGCAGCGATTATGGGATCCGTTGGGGCGATTATTTAGATAACAATCCAGATTGGCAAACAAGGGGACTAATTGTTAGTCATTGTTTATTCAGCGCCTTGGGAACTCGCTACGATTTTGCTGGCTCCACGGCTCATCCATTAACCGAGGATACCGTGTTTGAAGTTCAAACAATGCATCTTGATAACTATTTTCGCCCTATATGGAACTCTGATATTGTGTCTGTTTGCATAGACGCAGGCATTGGAGATGATGATGCAGATGGCACGCCACCGGATATTGGAGCAATACCGGCAATTCCACATAAGCACTGGGAATATGTATTTGACGATAGTTATGATAAGGAAAGATGGCACTGGGTGAGCTACCCCATCCTGAATACAATTACAGATGGTGCCCTCATAGCAAGTGAGTTCTTCCAAGAGTTGTTGCTAATCCATCAAGGACCAAGTTATGACTGGAGACCCACCTATCTGGAAGAAATTCAATGGATGGTTGAGGGTAATGAAGAATCGATTTATTGGAATAATGTTATTACCGATTGGAATGAGCTTGTAGCTAATCACTCCGTCAGCAGCCCTCAAGGCTACAAAATCCGTTTACAACAAAGAACATATCCAGACTTCCCCTACCCCGTAGTTTTAAAAGAAAGTGGATTTCAAACTCCTGTTAAAACTGAGTTTCCGATTTATGGTGGCGTGGAAAACTGGTTAGGATATTTCCATGAAGAAGCCAGAATGCCCTGGGATGCTTTTGCTGATATTTGGGACGATATTAGCTTGATAAAAGCTAAGGATTGGAGCCTAATCAGGATGCCCGGCAATGGAAATATATGGGGGATGCAGGGCAAAGTAATGCCTTTGCAAAATGGCGATATGGTAATTGTAAGGACAAATCAGGATCACAGTTTTAAATGGGGTGTATCACATCCGGTTCCGCCCCGCACAAAAAGCGCTCCCGAACAATTTGTCTTTGACGAAAAAGCGGATTACATCCCAATCTATATCAATATAGCAGATGAGATCAGATTGGGCTTAAAAGAGATAGGACTGATGGTAAATGGCGTATGCAAAGGCGCCGTGGTAGTGGAAGACAGTTTGGAGCAAATCTCCGCTTATGTGGCAAATGCCAGCGAGCTCAGCGAGGGTGATATAGAATTTGTCTTTTATTATGAAGAAAGCAAGAGTGCCGGAGCGCAGATGAGAAAAGTGAATGTGCCAACTGGAAAGCTGAACGCCAAATATGGTGTAGCGGGTTCCACTTATCCCTATTTTGAAGTAGATTTGGATGATAATGCTTTAGAAAATGTAGTTCCGCTTGAATTTACGCTCAAGCAAAATTACCCCAATCCTTTCAACCCCAGCAC
>JAQVIX010000130.1 GCA_028695495.1 Candidatus Cloacimonadota bacterium
GAGTCATTTTCGTCTCCTTGTTCTTTAGTTTTTTGTCTTGAAAACCATTAAAACAAAGAACGGATTTGGCTCAACCTTTTTCTTCAAAAGGCGCTTACCAATTTACACCACCTTTTGAGACACTACCCCTCCTTTAGCAAAAGCTATCTATATACAATATAAAGAATATCCCAAATAATGGCAAGTAGTTTCCTTTGAAAATCTTAAATAACGACTGATACAAACCGATACAAAGGCTATGATATCAAGCTGTCAATGACAGTTAAAACACTGGCATTCCAAGATTTTTATCAGAACCTAATTTTCAATTGGAGGCTGTCGATGCGTTCTGCTTTTGTCGCTGGCATTTCCTGGGGTGCTAAACTCCATGGGCTTGCATGCCTGCCATTCTTGAGGTTGCTCCGAAATGCCAAAACCAAGCACGATATCAAGCAAAACGAAAATGTAGGGGCGCAAGGCGTCAAAGCCCGCTTTTAACAAAGCGTGCGCGCAGCGCACACCCTAATAAATTGATACTGAGTCCGTAATGATTAGCTGTTGCGTGTAAATTTCGGCGGGTTCAAGGCATTGAACCCCTACATTTCAGGTGTAAACATTTCTTGATGTGGTGTTGTTTTTCGTATTACTGGACAGCCTCTCGTTTGGGCGGACATGCTCTAAATAGCGGGATAGAATACCAGCCGGAGGCAAGGGCATTTTGAGGGCAGACACACGGGTCTGCCCCTACATTTCAGGGCTGAAAATATCTGGTTGTATTATTCATTTGGCATTTCAAGACAGCCTCATGCTGGTTTTGCCTGTTTATCATTATTGGCAACTAACTTCATTTTCAATTATATAGATTGCCTTTTCAGCAGAACATCCAGTCTAAACAAAAAATAATTCCGGTTTTGTCCACTACTTGTCCACTATAGGTATATTGGGTGCCGGGTGGTATTTTCTGTAAACATCCGTTTATTATACCTGCATGAGGTGTGGCGTGCCTAAGCCACGGGGCGAAGCTGTATCTACGCTTTGAACTCCTGCGCGGCGCAATAATGTAGGTAGTGGTAAATTTGAGATGCCGCTTATCCGCCTTCAAACTGGATCAACGCCTTATGCAAGTGGCAAGGAGTGTAAGTGGCTTTCCCTAATTTCATACATTATGCGGCAAGATGCAACATCTACTATCTGGCTTTTGATACAAAAACCTTGACAAGCATAGCCCCTTGAAAAGATTTGCAAGATACTGATAAATAGTTGCATAAATGGCGTATGCCAAAATGGAGATACAAAGATGGATTACCCTTTTTTTGAGCTTGAACAGAAATGGCAAAAGATTTGGCGGCAGAAGCGCATTGCCAATGCCCCGGACGGGGGAGACAAACCTAAGTACTATGTACTATCTATGTTTCCCTATCCTTCCGGCGAGCTACATTGCGGTCATGCTTCAAATTATTCCATTGGCGATGTAATTTCGCGGCTGAAGCTGATGCAGGGCTACAATGTAATGCAGCCCATGGGTTATGACGCCTTTGGCATGCCGGCGGAAAACTTTGCCATTACCCACAATTCGCATCCGCGTCTTACCACGGAGGCAAATATCACCGCTATGCGCAAGCAATTTGATGGCATGGGCTTCCTCTTTGATTGGGATCGCGAGCTTAGCACCTGCCGTCCGGAATATTACAAATGGGGTCAATTCATCTTCAAGCGTATGTACGAACGCGGTTTGGTTTACCGCAAAAAAAGCTTTCAAAACTGGTGCAATGAATGCGCTACCGTGCTTGCCAATGAACAGGTGGAAGAAGGGCGCTGCTGGCGTTGCAGCACCGAAGTGGAGCAAAAAGAGCTGGAACAATGGTATTTCAAAATCACGGATTATGCGGAGGAATTGCTGGATTTTTCGGATACCATCCAGTGGCCAGAGCGCGTGATTACCATGCAGAAAAATTGGATTGGTTTCAGCCTCGGTACGCGCATCGAATTTCCGCTGGAAAATAGCGATGAAAAAATCCCCGTTTTCACCACGCGCCCAGATACCATCTTTGGTGTCACCTTTATGGCACTGCCGCCGGAGCATCCTTTGGTGCAAAAATGGCTGGTGGAAGAGCCGGATAATAAAGAACTTCAGGATTTTTGCAAGAAAGTAATAAATGAAGATAAAGTAAGCCGCAGCAGTGCGGAAACTACCAAGGAAGGCATCTTTAGCAGACGCTACTGTATCAACCCGCTCAATGGCGACAAAGTGCAAATTTGGATTACAAATTATGTACTCATGGACTACGGCACAGGCGCGGTAATGGCGGTGCCGGCGCATGATCAGCGCGATTTTGAGTTTGCCAAAAAGTACAATATCCCCATCAAAGTGGTGATTCAGAATGCTGAACGCAGCCTGAAAGAAGCGGAAATGACGGAAGCGATGACCGAAGCGGGCTGGCAGGCTAATTCGGCGCAATTTGACGGGCTGCCCAGCGAAGAAGGCATTCAGAAAATTACCGAGTGGATAGCGGAAAACGGCTGGGGCGAAGCGACCAAGACCTATCGCCTCCGCGATTGGGGCATCTCGCGCCAGCGCTATTGGGGCACTCCGATTCCCATCATCCATTGCCCCAAATGCGGTGTGGTATTGGTGCCGGATAGCGATTTACCGGTAAAACTGCCGGAAAACGTGCAGGTGGGCAAAACCACATCCAATCCGCTCTTAAGCGTTCCCGAATGGCTGAATGTAAGCTGTCCGCAATGTGGCGAAGCGGCAAAGCGCGAGACCGATACCATGGATACCTTTGTGGATAGTTCCTGGTACTATGCGCGTTATGCAGACCCCAAAAATACAAATGTGCCCTTTGCCTCTGATAAAGCAGATTACTGGCTGCCGGTGGATCAATATATCGGGGGCATCGAACACGCCTGTATGCACCTGCTTTATGCGCGTTTCTTTTATAAGTTTATGCGCGATATGGGCTGGGTAAAAGGCGGCGAACCCTTCCAGCGCCTGCTCACCCAGGGCATGGTGCTAAAAGACGGCGCCAAGATGGGCAAATCCAAGGGCAATGCGGTTGACCCACAATATATTATCGATCGCTTTGGTAGCGATACCCTGCGCGTATTTCTGCTCTTCGCCTCGCCTCCGGAAAAGGATGTGGAATGGAACGACGATGCTTTGATGGGCGCTTTCCGCTTTTTGAACCGCATTTACCGGCTTATTACGGGCAATTTGGAAGCAATCAAACGCGGGAAAGACCAGAGCTTTGAGCCTGAGGCACTTTCCAGCCCCTTCCAAGAGCTGCTTTATAGCACAAATTACACCATCAAACGCTGGCGGGAAGATAGCCTCTCGCGTATGCAATATAATACGGCAATTGCGGCAATTATGGAGCATCTCAATAACTGCGTAAGCATCAAAAACCCGGAAACGCGATCAAAGGCAGACCTGGCAGTTTACGCCGCGGCATTGAAGGCAATTCTGCAAATGCTTTATCCTTATGCACCACACATTGCCGAAGAGCTTTGGCAGCTTTTGGGCGAAGCTAAGCTCTTGCACGAAAGCGGCTTGCCGGAATATAAAGAAGAGTATTTGGTGCAGGATAGCATTACCTACGTAATCCAGATCAATGGTAAATTGCGCGGCAAGATGGAGATTTCGCCGGATTTGGATGATGAAGCCATCAAAGCCGAAGCGCTGCAGGTGGAAAACGTGATGCGCAGCCTGGAAGGACACGAGATTAAAAAGATCATCGTAATCAAAGGTAAAATGGTGAGCATTGCCGCGAAATAAGCTAAATCGCTTGACAAAAAGGACTGTTTGAAATTTATGAACACGATAGTGATGGGGCCTATAGCTCAGCTGGTAGAGCTTCCGGCTCATAACCGGATGGTTGGGGGTTCGAGTCCCTCTGGGCCCACCACTTTTTTCTTTCCCATTTTTGGCAAATCCGGCTTAGTATATCCTTTGAGGCACTTATGAAAAAACATCTGATCCTATTATGCCTGCTGGCGCTCAGTGTAACGCTTTTGCCGGCAACTAAATACGCCGGTGAAATCTTTAGCTTTAGCCCTGGAGTAAAAAACCAGGCAATGGGCAATACCGGCATTACTTTGGCAGATTTTACCAGCTCCGGCTGGTGGAATCCGGCGCTTTTGGCAGAAAGCAAGCTAAATGGCATTGAACTGCGCCATAGCGAAATGTTTGAAGGGCTGCTCTCGCAGAACCAGATCACTTTGCGGCTGGACAAGGCAAGCGCCATCAATATCAATCACTTACTTATCGATAAAGTAAAACTCACCCGCCTGGAAGATGAAAACTCGCCCATTAGCAACGACAACCGTCCTTACGTATGGAAAAGCGTTAGCAATCAGGATATCATCATTACCGGCAGTTTTGCCCGCAGCATCAATCCCCGCCTGGCGCTGGGGCTGAGTCCGAAGCTGGCTTACCGCAGATTGGCAGAACACTCCGGCTACGGTTTTGGGGCAGATTTTGGCGCTTATCTGGCATTGGGAAAAGGCTTTGCCCTGGGTGCAAACCTGCGGGATTTCTTTGGTACGCAGATACTTTGGGAAAGCGGCAATCACGAAATCGCCCTGCCCAATCTGGATTTGGAAGTGGGCTATAACCGGGGTTTGGGAAAGCGCGAAATGCCTTTGCAAATAGCATTCCGCAGCCGCATTCTTCCCGAAGAGCGGGGCGAAGCTTCCAGCCTTAGTTCCGAAGCACTTAGTGCGGATTTACACGCCGGTGCAATGCTGCAAATCATCCCACAACTGGCACTTATGGCAGGTTGGGATGTGGATAGCTTCAGCAGCGGCATGGGGCTAAAAATCCAGAACTGGGGGCTGGATTACGCCATCAAAGGCAGCGGCAAGGACGGCTTGGGCATCTCCCACAATATTTCGGCAAATTATCAATGGTAAAAAAGATCGCTCTCTTGGGCGCAACTGGCTCCATAGGCAATTCCACCTTTGAAGTAATGCGCGAACAAAGAGAGCGGCTTTGCATCTCACTGGCAGCGGCATATCAGGATTATGAGAGCTTAGGACGCCTGGCACGGGAGTTCCGCATTCCTGCCCTGGTTTTTAGCGGCATCACGGATACCGCGCTAAAAGCTAAAATCCGCCTTGAAAATCCCCAAAGCAAGGTCTATTTCGGCAGTTCGGATCTGCTCAAGCTTTTGGCAAATGAGGATTATGATATTGGGCTAAACGCCATTGGCGGCTCCAGCGGCATCGAAGCCACCTTTGCCATCCTCCAGGCAGGCAAGCCCTTAGCTTTGGCAAATAAAGAATCGTTGGTAATGGGCGGGCATTTGCTAAAGGATTTGAGCGGGCAGGCGCAGATCATCCCCGTGGATAGCGAGCATTCCGCCCTCTTTCAGGCAATTGGGGTAAGCCCGCACCAGGAAATACGTAAGCTGATCATCACTGCATCCGGAGGGGCATTTCGCACTTTGTCCCTGGCGGAGTTTGCTAAAATAACTCCCGCCATGGCGCTGAGGCATCCGAATTGGGAAATGGGAGCAAAGGTGACTTTAGATAGCGCCACGATGTTCAATAAAGCGCTGGAAGTAATGGAAGCGCATTGGCTCTTTGATATGCCTTACAAGAAAATAGAGGCGATTATCCACCCGCAATCCGTAATACACTCCATCGTGGAATATATCGATGGTTCGCACTTGGCACAGCTTAGCTATCCGGATATGAAGATACCCATTTTGTATGCACTTAGCTATCCTGAGCGCTACCCTTCTGAGCTGGTTAAAACGGATCTGTATCAGTATCCAGAGCTTAACTTTGCCGCCATCGAACCGGAGCGCTATCC
>JAQVIX010000037.1 GCA_028695495.1 Candidatus Cloacimonadota bacterium
CGCGAGAGCAATCCAAGGTATTGCAAGAGCTAAAGATAGCCGAGGGTGAAGAATACTGCCTCTTGACCCTGCATCGCCCTTACAATGTGGATAATACGGAAAACCTGCAACACGTCCTGCGCGCTTTGGATTCCTTGGATAAGCGCATCATCTTCCCCGTTCACCCGCGCACGCGGCAGATACTACAGAAAATGCAAAACCGTATCTTCCGCAATATCAACTTTGTAGCCCCGCAGGCTTATCTGGACTTTTTGACCCTGATGGATAATTGCAGCATGATCTTATCCGATAGCGGCGGCATTCAAAAAGAGGCATATATCCTGAAGAAACCCTGCGTTACCCTGCGTCCGGAAACGGAATGGGTAGAAACCGTGGAAAGCGGCTGGAATATGCTGCTGCCTACCGATAGCGCAGTTTTCCCGAAAAAAGTCCTGAGTTTCCAAGCTCCGGATACGCATCCGGATATCTTTGGCAGAGATGTATCTGAAAAGATCTTGGCGGTATTGACGGGGAATAGCTAAGACTATCAATATCAGAGAGATAATGATAGCATCTAAGCTCTTCAAAAAGAGATAGATAGTAATCACCTCCCCACTATACCCCACAAAAGCGATGCCAGAAACTGATAATAAAAGCGATAGCAGCATTTTTTCTATTGACAAAAAATGAGATTTCAGAGAACTGGTTCGTTTACATGGGCGAGCGGGAATAGCTCAGTGGTAGAGCGCTACCTTGCCAAGGTAGATGTCGCGGGTTCGACCCCCGTTTCCCGCTCCATTTTTCAGGCGACATAGCCAAGTGGTAAGGCAGAGGTCTGCAAAATCTCCATCCCCGGTTCAAATCCGGGTGTCGCCTCCATTCATTGATATAGCGTGCGAAAGGAATTATGGTTTCCGAAAACGCCTGATGTGCCGGAGTGGTGGAACAGGTAGACACAAGGGACTTAAAATCCCTCGGGTGATAAACCCGTGCCGGTTCAAGTCCGGCCTCTGGTACCAATACTTATTAAGCGGGAATAGCTCAGTGGTAGAGCGCTACCTTGCCAAGGTAGATGTCGCGGGTTCGACCCCCGTTTCCCGCTCCATTATTTTGATATGATAAAAGCAATAATATTCGATCTTGATGGCACTCTGGTTGATTCCATGAGTCTTTGGCGGCGTGTGGACGAGGACTTCCTCACGATTCGTGGGATAAAGGTTCCGCCAGATCTCTTTGACAATCTCCCTGATGGCAATAGCTTTATCCAAACTGCTCAGTATTTTAAAGATAGATTTGATCTCCCTGAAAGCGTGGATGAAATCATGAAAATCTGGACAGCGATGGTGGAAACTTATTACAGTAGCAGGATTTATCTGAAACTGGGTGCCAGAGAACTGCTTTTGAACCTCAAAAAAGCCAATTACAAGCTCGGTCTGGGCACCAGCAATTCCCTCAATTTAGCCAGACGCAGTCTTATTTTCAACGACGTATGGCATCTCTTTGATGCGGTGGTAACCGGCGATATGCAGGTAAGAGGCAAGCCGCATCCGGATATTTATTACAAATGTGCTCAAGAGCTGGTGGTATTGCCGCAAAGCTGTTTGGTAGTGGAAGATACGGAAGCGGGGATAAGGGCAGCCAAAACTGCGGGTATGGCGGCGATTGCAATTTACGATGAAGATAGTGTAAAACAGCATCACAGTATTTTGCACTTGGCAGACGCCTTTGTAATGGACTATAAGGAACTGAGATCCGAGCTAATAAAAAGAAGTGTAATGATATGATATTATATATAATTATAGGTGCTTACGGTAGCGGTAAAAGTGAGTATAGCATTCATCTGGCGCGCAGCCTGAAGCACGAGGGCAAAGATGTGGTTTTGGCAGACATGGATGTGGTAAACCCCTATTTTCGCAGTCGGGATGTGCGCGATGTATTTGCCCAGGAAGGAATTGAAGTAATTGCGCCGGATGGGGAGTTTTCCCATGCGGATTTGCCGATGATCTCGCCGCGCATCAAGGGCGCTATTGAAAACTACCAGAAAACCGTGATTTTGGACGTGGGTGGCGACCCCGCCGGTTGCCGCACCTTGGGGCGCTTTGTAGAGCAGATTAAAAAACGCGGCTACACCCTGCGCCTGGTGGTAAATACCTCCCGCCCCTTTACTACAACTAAAGCAGAAATTTTGGCGATGATCGAAATGCTGGAGTTTTCCGCCAAACTGAAGGTGGATGAACTGATTTGCAATACAAACCTGATGGAATATACCGAACAAGACTTGGTAGAAGCAGGGATCCGCGTAGTGCAGGAAGTTGCCACGCAGCTGAACCTGGTATTTGATGAATACCTGGTTTTGGACGCTTATCAAGACCGCGTACCGGATGGTATTTTAGGCAAAAAACGCCGAATAATGGGCTATACCCTGCAAAAACCCTGGGAAAAGCTGGTGATGAAGGGGATTTAAGCTTTAGCAGCGCATAAACATCCAAGTATATATATCATAAGGACTTAGCTAAGCAACATCAGCACCGCCTTATGTATAAGAAATCTTGATGGATTAGCCACGAAAAACTAAAATATACTTTTTCCTCACGTATTTACTTGACAATTTCACGCACCTGAAAAAGTTATCCCAATATCTAACGACTAAGAGTCCCGACAAAGGAGACCCATTATGAAAGTAAAGCTAATACCATTTATCTTTCTGCTGCTGATAGCAAACGCCTTATCTGCTGCCACCATAAGTGGTTATGTAAGCCGTGCGGGCAGCGGCGAGCCTTTGCAATATGTAAACATGCAGATTGTGGAAAATCAATCTGGCATGCAAACAAACAAAAAAGGTTATTACGTAATCAACATCCCCGAGCCTGGCAGCTATACTTTGAAGGCAAACCTGATATCTTACGAAAGCTTTAGCCAGCGCATCCAAATCCAGCACAAAGAGGAAGATATATTCTTAAATATCACACTCTCTGAATCTTACGTGGAATTAGGCACGATCAGGGTAAGCGCCACCGCAGAAGAGGAAGTGCGCGAGATTCGCCCCAGCTATATCCATACCAGCACGGAAGATATCAAAAGCGTGGTTTCGCCTATTGAAGCAGACGTATTTCGTGCCATCCTGGCTTTGCCGGGCGTGGCTCCCATTTCGGATTTCTCTTCCGGACTTTATGTGCGCGGCGGCTCTCCCGACCAGAATCTAATCCTTTTGGACGATATAGATGTATATAATCCCAGCCATTTCGGCGGAGTATTCAGCACTTTCAATACCGACGCCGTGGAAAATATCGATCTCATCAAAGGGGCTTATCCGGCAAAATATGGCGGCAGGCTCTCCAGCGTTTTGGACGTAACGAATCGCCAGGGAAATCGTGACCATCACGAAGGCATTGCCCGCTGGTCGCTTATCTCTTCTTCCGGCACCCTTGAGGGTCCCTGGCATATTGGCAAGATACGCGGCAGCTATATGGCGTCGCTCAGGCGTACCTATCTGGAACTAATTAAAGCTGTTTACGATGAATTGCCGGACTACTATTTTTACGATGGGCACGCCAAAATAAATTGGGATTTCAGCAGCCGGGACAAGCTTTCTACTTCTGCATATTTTGGGCGCGACCGCCTGCGCTTCGATTTTGGCAGCATGCTAAAAATCGACTGGGGAAACCGTACCTTTAGCACAGAATGGGTGCATATCTTCAATCCGCGGCTGTTTTCGCAATTTGTAATCGCCGCCAGCGATTATACCAGCAATTTCGATCAGGTATCGGATGAGGATGTGCTACTGATGCGCCGCATGAATGGCATTGAAGATATCACAAACAAAGCGATGCTAAGCTATTGCCCAAACAACCGGCATGAGCTGGATTTTGGCTGGGAAATGAAGTTTAACCGCACCTGGCTGAAAATGGAAAGCACTGGCTATCAAATAGAAGAAAGCTCGCTGCCAGATGTGGATGTATGGGCACATACGGGCAGCCTGTATTTTCAGGATAACTGGGATATGGATGAATTCTGGACATTGCAACCCGGCTTCAGGCTTTTGTGGCACAATTCTTTAAAGGCGAATCTAAAGCATTTAAGAAAAGCCAATTATCTAAGCCCCGATCCGCGCATTTCCATCCGCCGCAAGCTGGATATATCCGAAAGCGTTTATGCCGCCTATGGACTTTATCATCAGTATCTTACCTTGCTTGCAGCAGACATCAGCACGCCTTTTGATATGTGGTTTCCCATCGACGCCAGCATCCGCCCCGGTAATAGCCAGCACTTCCTTGTGGGCTACAAAAACCAATTTAACCAGGATTTTGCTCTGGACTTTGAGCTTTATTACAAGGATTATCAGAACTTATTAGAATTAAAGCCATCTACAAACTATGAATGGGATAACGATACGGGCGAATTGCAGGATGTGTTTTACGTGGGAAGCGGATTTAGTTATGGTGCGGATATCTTGCTACGAACAAATTGGCAGGGACTGGAAGGCTTTGTGGGGCTAACGCTTAGCAAAACCAAGCGCAAGCTGCCGGAGGCAAATCTGAATCCTTACACGGGCGAGGGTGAGGCATATTATCCGGCTTATGACCGCAGCGTGGCGCTAAACATCATCCAAAACTTTAATATCAGCCAGTATCTGGGGCAGAGGATATTGGGTTCTGAAATGAAAATTGGGCTGAACTTTGCACTTAATTCAGGACAGCCCGCGCAAAAGCCGGAACGCATCTATTTTGATGGAGACGATTTTGATATTATCTATTCGTATAAGGATCGCGACCGTCTGCCCGCCTATTGCCGATTGGATATCAGCACTAAATATCAATGGTTTACACGTTGGGGATATATCGAACCCTATATCGAAGTAATCAACCTTTTGAACCGTAAAAACGTGGGATTCAGGAACTATAGCGTAGAAATGAACGATGCTGGCAGCCTCTCGCTAAAACAACGAGATAGCAGCCAATTTCCCATCCTGCCCTTCTTTGGAGTAAATGTAAAATGGTAAAACATATTGCGATATTGGTCTTTAGCTTGCTCTTAGTTGCCGCTTGCAGCGATTATCACTCTGCCCCGCGCTTTGAAGGCGAGGTGTATAGCGTGGCGGGTCTGCTGATAAGCGGGCATAGCATCGATTTGGAACACCCCCTTTATATAACAAAAAGCGCAAATATCTCGGAATTTGATCCGCTGAATCTCTTTGTAACGGAAGCGGAACTAAAGATATTCGAGCTGGATACGGGTAAAAGCTGGGAGCTGGAACACGTGATCGATTTCAGCCAGATGCGGGTGAAATGGATTGACCCACAAAGAAATATCATCCAACCGGGTTATCGCTACCGCATGGAACTGCGGATTCCCAGACTTACGGAAATAATAAGCGCCGAAACCACGGTGCCGCCTCCTGCCGAGCTAAATCCGGATTATTATGGGAATGGCAGCGCTGGAGCCAATCCCACTTTGGATGAGGCTTCCATGGGCGAAGTGGCGTTTAAGGATGCAGATTACCGCTTTCCAATTGCGCTAAATACCTTTGATAAAGCCGGCACCTTCAATTTCATTGCGGAAATATACTGTTTAGAAGAGTTTAGCACGAACCTGGAATTTACCACTCCGGTAATGGGCATTACCCACGCACCTGCCGAAATGGAATCGGGCTATTATGCCAGTGGTGAAAGTATGCGCCGCATCATGATTCAAGCCCGCTTTGCTTCAGCCTTTTCTGCTGAGCATGATAGCAATTATCTCCTGCTGAGAGACTATCGCCAAGCTTATATCTTCTTTGGACGCTACCGGGTATCCGCCTATCTCTGCGACCAAAATTATTACCGTTATAAATATATGCCGGAAGGCTATTTACATGGCGGCATCAAAAACGGCTTGGGCTATTTTGGTTCGGCTTCCGGCGGCGCCATGTATGTGAGAATAGTAAAAGGGGAGGAAGAGGAATAGCACAAAAGCGGAGGTAAGTATTCTTGCCCGTCTCTCTCCCTCGCAATGCCCTCACCTCGACCCACAAAAAGCGGGTAGAGGCGAGGGCATTGTAAGAGAGGCTAATGGGGGGGGATTGGAGGTAAAAAACACATTTCAAAAATCATAACTCTTACCCAGGGTTTATCTTGCCAAATATTCGCAAGCTCATATTTGGCGGCGAACACCTTGGGCTACCTAAACTTTAGAGGCTGTCCTGAAATGCCAAAACCAAGCACGATATCCAACGAAACGAGAATGTAGGGGCGTAATGCTTTGCGCCCGCTTTTAATAAAGCGTGTGCGCAGCACACACCGCAACAAAATGATACACAATCCGTAATGATTAGCTGTTGGGTATAAATTTCGGCGGGTTCAAGGCATTGAACCCCTACATTTCAGGTGTGGACATTTCTTGTTGTCGTGTGGTTTTTCGTATTACTGGACAGCCTCAAGAACGGCAGGCATGTTTGACATTTCCGGACAGCCGGAAGACTGGCTATATATTCAAGGATTATCCTCTATGTTTGAAAGAGTGCCCTTTTTTACCATCCAGTGACTTGCCGCAAATTCCTTGACACAATTCCGCCCTTTGAAATACTTGTATCAAATGAAGCCGCTTGCTTCTGCCTTACTGCTTAAATGTGCGTGTAAGGCTCTGGTAGATAACGAAATAAAAACATATATTACTGTGAAGCAGGCGGAGTAATCGAGATAAGCGACTACTTTGCCTGCTTTTCATTTCCGGTAAGAAGGAGGTTCTTATAATCCGGTTTAAACGTGGTAAGGCAAAGACAAAAGAGGTCGTGCCGAAAGAAAGAATCAACAATCAGATCACGGCTGAGCGCGTGCGGCTGATCGGTGCCGATGGCAAGCAGATTGGCGTGGTGTCTCTGAAAGAAGCGCTTCGTAAAGCAGAAGAAGCGGATTTGGACTTAGTGGAGATTTCCCCGAATGTGGACCCTCCCGTGTGTCGTATTCTGGAATTCAGCAAATACTACTTCCAAAAAGAGAAAAAAGCCAAAGAGGCAAAGAAAAGACAGCACGAGGTGGAAGTAAAAGAGATCAAATTTGGTCCTAATACCGAGGAGCACGATTATAATTTTAAGAAAAACAATGCCATTAAGTTTTTCAAACAGCATAACAAGGTGAAATTTACGGTGCGCTTTAGGGGACGCCAACTTGCCCATAAAGATTTGGGATACAAAGTATTGGAACGCCTGAAAGAGGATTTGGGTCATATTGCCGAAACAGACCAGGAAGCAGTAGCAGACCGCAATTTGCTCTCGATGGTGATGAGTCCCAAAAAGGATATTGAGCGCATCCTTCGCAAAGAAGCGGAGCATAAACCGGAAGCCATAGAGGCTGCGCCGACTGAAACCAATGCTATGGAAAGCCCCGCCCCTACTGAAGAATAATACTCTGCCCCTTTCTGCCAAAATCAGCTTTGGGGCGGAAGCAAATAAATATATAAGTTAAGGAGAAATAGAAATGCCTAAGATCAAAACCAAAAGGTCTGCCGCGAAACGCTTTAAAGTAACCGGCACCGGAAAGATCGTGCGTCATCACGCAAAAAGTGCGCATATCAAAACCAAAAAATCCCCGAAATTGAAACGGAATCTGAGAACCAGCACCATCGTTCGCAAAGAGGACGAAGCCAGAATCTTCCGGATGCTCGGGATGTAAAGGAGAAAGAAAATGCCGAGAACTACAAATAACGTTGCCGCACATCGCAGAAGAAAGAAATACATTTTGGCTGCCAGAGGTTTCTTTGGCCGCAGAGCCACAAATTACCGGATGGCACGTCAGACTTTAGAACGCGCCATGGCTTTTTCCTTTGCCCATCGCAAACAGAAGAAACGCCAGTTCCGCCGCTTGTGGATTACGCGCATCAACGCTGCTTGTCGTATGAACGATATGAGTTACAGCCGCTTTATCAGCGGTTTACACAAATCCAATATAGAAATCAACCGCAAAACTTTGGCGCATTTGGCGTGGCACGATGCTGCCGCCTTTGCCCGCCTGGTAGAGATTGCGAAAAACGCATAAGAGCCTTTGAATGCGGAGCTTGCCCAAGCGCATGCTTCGCCAGCACGCTAAACAGCACAGGGGCTTTTTAAAGAAAACCTGTGCTGTTTTATTTGCATAATGAACGAATGATTTGTTTTTAAGGATAGAACATTGCAAAATCAGCTTGCAGCCATGTTACAGGATGCCGCGCTTAAGATCGCAGCCTGCCAAACGGCAAACGACATCCTGAATACCAAAGCCAACTATTTGGGCAAAAAGAGTTTACTAAATAGTCTGTATAGCCGGATGCGGGAGCTGGAACCCAGTGAGCGTCCGGCATTTGGCAATCTGCTAAATGAAGCGCGGCAAAAGATCGAAGCGCTACTAAACGAAAGAAATAATGCCATCAAAGAAAAATCCTGGCAGGCGAGCAGCCGCAGCCTGGACTATACAATGCCCGGAGTGCCGGGCGCTCGTGGCGGCTACCATCCTCTTACTATCGTAAAGCGCGAGGTGGATGAAGTATTTCTTAGCCTGGGTTTTGAGATTGCCGAAGGTCCGGATATCGAAGATGAATTCCACAATTTTGATGCGCTAAATACGCCGGCAGACCATCCTTCCCGCAACCTTGCCGATACCTTCTATTTGGAAGGCGGAAAGCTGCTAAGAACGCAAACTTCCACGGTGCAGATCAGGGTAATGGAAAAGCATAAACCGCCGATTCGGATCATCTCGCCCGGCAGATGCTACCGGAACGACAAACCGGATCCCTCGCATTCGCCGGTATTTACGCAGGTGGAAGCCCTGGTGGTGGATAAGGGTATCAGCATGAGCGACCTCAAAGATACTTTGCAAAACTTTGCCGTAATTATGTTTGGCAGCCAGGTAAAAAGCCGCATCCGTCCACACTTTTTCCCCTTTACCGAGCCATCAGCGGAGATGGATATCTCCTGCATGGTGTGTGGTGGAACGGGTTGCCGCGTGTGCAAGCAGTCTGGCTGGCTGGAATTGGGCGGCGCGGGTATGGTGGATCCCAATGTGTTCGACGCCGTGGGCATAGATTCCGAACTCTATACCGGCTTTGCTTTTGGGCTGGGTATCGAGCGCATCGCTATGCTGAAATACAATATTCCCGATATGCGTATTCTCTTTGAAAACGACCTGAGAATGCTGAGCCAATTTAGGGGGGAATTACAATGAAAATCGCCTTATCCTGGTTAAAAAACTATATCGATTTGCCCGAAAATATAGACGAACTGGCGGAGCTGCTTACCTTTGCTGGCATTGAAGTGGAAGCACTTACGCGTTTGGAAGCAGTGCCCAAGAGCGTGATAGCCGCCAAAGTAGTCTCTGCCGAAAGGGTGCCTAAAACGGATCACTTGCAGCTTTGCCGCGTGGATATTGGTAGCTACGATTACCCCGAAAAAGCGGAAGATAATACGATTCAGGTGATCTGCGGTGCTGCGAATTGCCACAGCGGAATGATGGCGGTTTTGGCGCTTCCCGGCAGCAAACTGGCGGAAATGGATATCAAGGTAGCCAAAATCCGCGGCGTAGTTTCGCATGGAATGCTCTGTTCGGAGCGCGAGCTGGGTATTTCGGAAAATCATGCGGGTATTATCGAGCTTCCGGCACAGACTCCGATTGGTGCGGATATCAATGAGCTTTACGAGCTGCCGGATGCTATCTTTGAGCTTGAAATAACGCCAAACCGTAGCGACCTCTTGGGTTACAAGGGAATTGCCCGGGATTTGGCGGCGAAGCTGGCGCGCACATTGAAAGAGCCGGCAACGCCGGAACTGCCTGTAGCTACGGGAGATCTGAAGCTGGGCTTGTATAATGAAGAGCCAGGGCTTTGCCCGCGCTATACCGCCCGCATTATCCAGGGAGTAAAGATAGCTCAGTCGCCTCTGTGGCTGAAACTGAAGCTGATCAAGAGCGGTTTGCGCCCCATCAATAACGTGGTGGATATTACGAACTTTGTAATGTATGAAACGGGGCAACCGCTGCATGCCTTTGATTTTAAACTGCTTACCAGCAGAGAAGCGGGAGCCGCGCATCCGGATATCGTGGTGCGCAAGGCATATCCCCAAGAAGAGATTGTGGCGCTGGATGGCAAGAATTACATTTTAGATGGCGATGAGCTGGTAATAGCCGATGGTAAAAAGGCTTCCGCCATTGCCGGAGTGATGGGTTCGGAGTATTCGGGTATCACCTTTGAGACCCGGAATATCGTATTGGAATCTGCCACCTTTTTCCCCGGCAGCGTGCGTAAGACCTCCTATAAACATAAAATAAGTACGGATTCTTCTTACCGTTTTGAACGCCATCTTTCGGCGGAGTATGCAGATAAGGTGAGTGCGCGGGCTACGGAACTGATACTCAAGCTTGCTGGTGGAGAGCTTGCCGGAGAATTGTACGATAGCTACCCGCAGCCGGAAGTGCGGAAGTATATTTCGGTGCGTCCGGCGCGCTTTGAGCTTCTGATCGGCTATACACTAAGTGATACCGAGATAAAGGACTATCTGCAAAAGCTGGACTTTGAGTATAAAGGCAAAGGAAGGCATCAGAAGGGGCTGGTGGAGAGCCTGCCAGCGCTGGAGGATAAAGGTGAAGCGCATTATTACGCAGTGCCGGCATATCGTAAAGACATCAGCCGCGAAGCGGATGTATTAGAGGAATTAGCGCGTTTAAGCGGTTATGACAAAGTGCCGCAGATTACATTGCCGCAGCAGATTATGGATCGCCATGCCTACTATGCCAAGCGCAAAGCGATGCAGCACTTGGTTGCCTGGGGCGCTTACGAGACTTTGAATTACAGCTTTTCCGATCCCAAACAGATGCAGAAGTTAGGCTTTGAACCGGAAACTCTGCCTTTTATGAAACTGATCAATCCGCAAAGCCAGCTGCATTCGGTAATGCGCGTCTCATTGGTGCCGCAGCTACTTGATAATCTGGCGTATAACCTAAACCATGGCGCACGGGATATCCGGCTTTTTGAACAAGGCAAGGTGTATTTGAAAACTGCGGAAGGGCACGAGGAGCCTACCAAATTAGCCGCAATCTTTTGCGGTAGCCGCATGCCTGGTCATTGGCAGAGCAAGCCGCAAGCAATAGATTTCTACTGGCTCAAGGGCTGCTTTGAAGCGCTTTTGGCGGAGTATGGCATAGCTACCGAAATACGCAGTTTCCAAAGCCCCTATCAGATGGATTCCGAGAGCTTTGCCTATTACGCACAGGATAGCTTTGTTGGGAGTATTGGCAGAATCAAGCCGGCAGTTTTGGCAAAATGGGATATCGATAGTAGCAGCCTGAAACAAGAAGTATGGCTTCTGGAAGCGGAAACAGATATTTTGGCGGAGCTTAGCCGCAATAAAGAGCTAAAGTTCCAGCCGCTTTCCCGCTTTCCGGCTGTGAGCCGCGATTTATCCTTCTTAGCACCGGAAAACATCAGTTTTGGCGAACTTAAAAGTGCCATTTTGGCATTGGATAGCAACTTGATTCAGGCAATTGAGCTTTTTGATGAATATCGCTCAAAGCAAATAGCAGAGGGCTTTAGGAGCCTTAGTTTACACTTTGTTTTGCAAGACCAAGAAAAAACATTGACAGATGAAGCGGTAGAACATCTTATGGCTCGGGTGCAAAAAACACTGATAGAAAAGTATGAAATTAAAATGAGGTAAATATGCAGAACCCTATTCTAAATCTGCAAGAACGCTTGCAGAAGCTGATAGAACAATACAACAAGGATAAAGCGGAATTGGAAGCGCTCAAAGAGCAAAATGCGCGGCTAACCGAAGAGAATCAACAGCTGTTTGTGCAGATGGAAGAATATGCCAAACTGGTGAACGATTCGGATGCCGGAATCAAAAGCCTGGCAGAAGAGCATGAAGCTTTGAAAGCAAAGTATCAGGAATTGGAACAGATGATTAATGGCATTGAAAGCTTTGCCAATGATGCCATTAGCACTATTGATAACATCATCCCCCTGCTTGAAGAAGGAGTATAGAAATGCAATCGGTAGAGGTGGAGATTTTTGGCAGACGTTTTCGCATGCGTAGCGATGATCCCACCCGCACCCAAAGAATCGCCGAGGATTTATCCCGGCAAATATCTGAGATTTATGCGGTAAATGACGAGCTGGATTTTGCCAGAATGCTGCTTTTGGTTTGTTTCAGGCAGCAGGAAGAGCTTATCGAAGTATTGGCAGATAACGAACGGGTTCGCACCGAGCTGGAACGCATGAATCAGATGATCGAAAAGATCGTTTCGGTATGATATTTGCCTGCGGAATGCGTGATATGATTTGCAAAAAGCCTTAATAATACTTGGGAGTCGGGCCATAAGTGGCGTGCATGCCGGCAAGCTCCGGATCCATAAAGCTTATTTTAGGTAGATTCCCACTCTGCAAACTTGGCTTTGTAAGGTCAAGCATACACGGTTCACGCGGGCGCTTAACTCTGCTTGCCCCAGGCTTTGGGGAAGCATAAATAGATTATTTGTAAGGAAGAAAGAAACAATGGGAAATGGATACATCTTGGGAATCCTGGGCATTGTGCTGGGCTTTGGGATAGCGCTATTGATCTATTTTGCAAAGCGCAATAGTGCCTTTAAACTAATAGCCCAATCCACAAGCATTGCCGAAAACATCAAGCGGGATGCCAAAACCGAGGCTGAGACGCTGAAGAAAGAAGCATTGGTGGAAGCGCGCGATGATTGGTTCAAACAAAAACGGATATTGGATGAGGAAGTAAAGGAGCGGCAGCGGGAATTGCGCGCTCAGGAAAAGAAATACAACGAGCGTTTGGGCAGCCTGGATAAGCGGCTGGACTCACTGGAAAAGAAGGAAAACAGCCTTACAGACCAAGAGCGCAAGCTGAAGAGCAAAGAAGACGAATTGCATCACAAAAAGCAAGAATATGATACGATAATCCAGGAACAAAAGAAGAAGCTGGCAGAAGTGGCAGGTATTACGCGAGAAGAAGCCTTGGAAAGATTGCGCCTGGAATTGATCTCCACGGCGCGGCAGGTGGCGGCAAACGACGTAAAACTAAGCATTGAACAGCTAAAACTGGATGCCAATAAGAAGGCATCGGAGATACTTTCCACGGCAATTCAGCGTATGGCGGTGGACCATGTATCCGAAACTACGGTCTCGGTGGTGTCTCTGCCTTCAGACGAGATGAAGGGGCGCATTATTGGGCGTGAAGGGCGCAATATCCGCACCTTTGAAAAGGCATCGGGCGTGGATTTGATAATTGACGATACACCGGAAGCGGTAGTGCTTTCCTGCTTTGACCCCGTGCGCCGCGAGATTGCCCGTTTGGCGCTGGTTAAACTCATTTCGGATGGACGCATTCACCCCGGTCGCATTGAAGAAGTAATATCCAAAACCACCAAAGAGATGGATGAAAACCTGATCAAGATAGGGGAAAAGGCAGTATTGGAAACCAATATCCACAATATTTCCCCGAACCTAATCAAGATACTGGGGCGCCTGCACTATCGCACTTCCTACGGGCAGAATGTATTGCAGCATTCCATCGAAGCCGCCTGGATTTGTGGCATTTTGGCTGCCGAGATCAACCTGGATCAGGAAGTGGCGCGCCGAGCAGGGCTTTTGCATGATATTGGCAAGGCGGTGGATCACGAATTTGACGGCACCCACGCGATTATCGGCGCAAATCTGGCACGTAAGAATGGCGAAGGCAAGCTGATAGTAAATGCCATTGAGGCGCACCACGAAGAGGTGGACGCCATCTCCGTATATGCCGCTTTGGTACAGGCATCGGATGCCATATCCGGCGCCCGTCCGGGAGCGCGGCGCGAGATGCTGGAAACCTATATGCAGCGCCTGGCAAAGCTGGAAGAGATAGCCAATAGCGTGGAAGGCGTAAATAAATCCTATGCCATTCAGGCAGGGCGCGAGCTGCGCATTATAGTGGAACCCGCCATGATAGAAGAGAATCAAACTCCGCTTTTGGCGAGCGAGATAGCCGCCAGCATTGAAAAGCAGGTGCAATATCCGGGGCAGATCAAAGTAACTGTGATTCGCGAAACCCGACAGATAGCAATGGCAAAGTAAAATGCGTATCCTCTTTTTTGGCGATGTATTTGGCAAACCGGGACGTAGCCTGATAATGCAGGAATTGCCCCGCCTGAGGCACGAATACAAAGCCGATTTTGTGATCCTCAACGCTGAAAACCTGGCGGATGGTCGCGGCATTACCGAAAAAGTGGCAAAAGCTTTGTGGCACAGCGGAGTGGATGCTATGACCAGCGGAAATCATCTTTGGGATAGGGAAGAGGCGCTTAGCTATATTGCCAAAGAAAAGCGCTTGGTGCGCCCCCTGAATTATCCGGCAAATTCCATTGGCAATATCTCTTGCCGGCTGGAAAAAGGCAATCTGGCACTGGATATCATCTGCCTTACGGGACAGATGTTTATGCCCCCCTGCGATTCTGCCTTTCACGGCTTTGATACCTTTTGGAATAGCCGCAAAGAGCCGGAGATCCCGCTTTTGGTAGATTTTCATGCCGAATCCACCGCCGAAAAGCGCGCCTTTGCCTGGCATATTGATTGCAGAGCAGCGGTGATGGTGGGCACGCATACGCATATCCAAACGGCAGATAGCGAGATATTGCCGGGTGGAATGGCATACATTACGGATGTAGGTATGACCGGCTCGCACGATAGCGTAATCGGCGTAAAGAAACACATTATCCTGGATAGATTTGTAAACAATATCCCGCAGAGATTTGAAACTTCGGATAAAGGGCTGATGATCAACGCCGTATTTATTGAATTGGATAATAGCGGCAAAGCCAGGGAGATACGAAGGATCTGGACGAAAGAGGAGCTACAATAAAAATGGAAAAGGTATTAAGCGGAAAGCCCGTGGCGGCAGCGCTAAATAAGGCGGCGAAGCGCATTTTGGCAGAGCATCCGATGGAGCCTAAAATGTTGCTAATTCAGGTGGGTAGCGAAGCTGCCAGTGCCTACTATGTGCAAAGCATATTAAAGAATGCGGCGAAATTTGGCTGCAAAGCAGAGCTGATGAGCCTGCCGGATGATTCTGGGCAAGACTATTTGCTAAAGCAGATTCAGCGGGCAAATACAGACCCTTACGTGCATGGTATTATGATCCAAAAGCCTCTGCCCAAAAGCTTTGACGAGAGCCTAATCAATCTCAGTGTAAATCCGGATAAGGATCTCGATGCTCTGAACCCCATCAATTTGGGGCGCATCATGGCAGAAACCGAAGGCTTTTTGCCCTGCACCCCCGCAGCGGTAATCTATAGCCTAAAGTATTATGGCATAGACCCGGTAGGCAAGAATACGGTAATCTTGGGACGCTCGAACGTAGTAGGCAAACCTTTGGCAAATATCCTGCTCTGGAAAAAGCTGAATGCCACAGTGACGGTATGCCACAGCCGCACGGCGAATCTGGCAGATATTTGCCGAAATGCCGACATCCTGATCTCGGCAATTGGGATTCCCCACTTTGTAAAAGCGGATATGGTAAAAGAAAATGCAGTTTTAATCGATGTGGGCATAAATGAGATTACAGGTGCCGAAGGCAAAGCCATCTATGTAGGTGATATGGACTATAAGGCCTTGTATGATAAGGCGCTTGCCCTTACTCCGGTGCCCGGCGGAATCGGCAGAATTACCACCTCACTTTTGTATTTGAACCTGATAAAAGCAGCACTTATTGCCAAAGGCATAAATAAAAGTGTTGACGAATATATCGACCTTGTTTTTGTTGAAAACACTTAAGATAAATAAATAGATGTTTGGGAGGAATGATGAAAATTAAGAGTGTTAAACTCTTGGCAATCATCTTGATAGCAATGGCGGCGGTATTTGCCTTAAGCGCTTGCGGAAAATCTGGCAAGCGATTTGACAATATTCTGCCCACAATTGAAATTACTTCTTACGAAGGCTGGACTCCGGAAGACGTGCCGGCAAATGTTGATACTTTGACTCACAGCTATTCGTTTCAACAGCGTATCTACTGGCATGCCAGCGATCCGGATGGCGTAATCAAGGGCTATGCTTTCCGCGTATTGGATGAAGACAACAACCCCGTTGCCGTTCCTGGTTATGATTTTATCGATGCCGACGGCAGCCTTACCCCTCAGGATTTGCAGCAAAAATATGGTGTTGGCTGGGCTATTCACTATATGCCGGGTGCGGATCAAAACTTTGCTTTGGATAACCCCAATGCCAGGCGCACGATCTGGACTTCGCAAAAGTATGCTTTGATCAATTTCCCGGCTGCCGATGCTTTTGGCGAGCCGGTGAAGCGCATTTCCAAATTTGAAGTGGTGGCTATTGATAACCGGGGTGGGATTTCGGACAAAGCCTGGAAGCAATACCGCACGGAATCTGCACGCCCTACCTGCAGCGTAAGCACCACCAAGGGTAATCCGGCAGGAGACGCCGTGGGCAGCGGCTTGAAACTGAGCTTTACGATGAAAGATTTTGATCCTTTCATTGCTGCTATTCCTTACAAATTTGAGTTTAAGATAATGAAATTATATGTGGATAGCAGTGGCAATACCGATGGAGAAATCATCCCCGGCACCGAAAGCGATTGGTTCAATACTTACGATCAGGAAAGCATTTCCGAATATCAGCTTACCCGCCATACCACACCTGCTTTGGTGTATGACTATGAAAATGGCACGGCGATAAGCATGACCCAGGTAATAGCCCGTGCTACAGACCTGGCTGGCGTAATCTCCGAAGAATCGGAGACCACTCCGCTAAGATTCAAGGTAAAACCCGGTTTCTATCCACACACCCAGATTTATAGCAAACGCCTTTTGACCATGGGCGATTTTCACTATGAAAACTGGCAGGATGATACCACGCCGGAAGTGCTTCCCAGCAATACAGTGGAAGGCGAAATGCGCTATGCTACTTCCTTCTTCCGCAATTCTGATGGCAAATACACCGCGGTACACAGCCCGAACCTGAAAACCTACGTCCGCTGGGGCTGGTATGGCGAATATGGCACGGTAAGCGCCAATGGTACTTCCTTCGATTACGACGATCCTTATGGCAAGAAGGTGGACGTGGTGCTCGATCGCGCTACCCGCGGCAATTACTTTAGCGAAATCATTGCTTTTGACCTGCGCTTTGATGGTCAACCCTACTATTTTGGACCTTACGACAAACCGGAATATAAGCAAACGGACGAAGACGGCACCGTGTGGCTGCGCTTGCCGGTGGATTCCCCGCTAATGCAATCCGTAGTGCTTACGGGTGCGCAAATGGATGTGGGAGAGCATATATTTGAAGTTCGTTGCGTGGACTTGCAATATGAAGTGGACCCTGTGCCTGCCGTAATAGAATATGAGGTAGTGCCTTACATTGCACCCAGTGCCAGACACGGCATCCTGCTCATCGATGATGACTTGAACCACCCCAACAATTCACCCGATTCTCTGGTAACTGCCAAATACGCCAATATGGTGGGAGATTATGCCAGCCAAACCACGGTATTGGTGCGCAGCGCAGGTGGAAACACCTACCCAGACGTGCGCAGAAGACAGCTCGCCTTTAGTGAATTGATGCAGTATAAAGCGGTAATCTACCATAGCGATAATCCCGGCGAGAAGGGGAACCTGCATTTGGAACCGGATGGATTTGCCTTGTATTTGCGTATGGGCGGAAACATGGTATTTTCGCATACACAGCTTTTGGCGTCACTACTCTCCGAAATCTCCAAGGGCGGAGTACGCACCTTGATGCTGCGGATGATGGGTGCGCCAGATCAGCCCCGCATGAGCACAGTTACCACCGGTGGCTTGCAGATAAATCCCTTTATGCAGTATGCTGAGGGTATGCAAGGCTATCCGCGCCTGGATGTGGAATATGGCGATCCCGCCAGCTTTAACCCTTTGGTACAGCAAAGACACGGGCTTTCCGGAGTGTCCTACTTTAACGAACTGGGTACCGGAACGCCGATTTACACTCTGGGTTGCAAACCGGTGGATTATGCCGCCTTCCCGCCTACTCAGGATCAGTACAACCGCTTCCATGGCAAAACGATAGGCATCAGAAACGAAACGCCCGCCGGCGGCAAAGTATTTACCTTTGCTTTCCCGCTTTCCTATATGAAGGATGAAGGCACCAAAGCTCTGATGAATAAGATTTTGGCTGAAATGATGTAAATCCCAAACCAAGCATATATAGAAAGGAGCCGGTTTTATTAATAAACCGGCTCTTTGCTTTGTGCTGGGATTTTGGAGATAGAAAGAAGATGTGTGGGAAGGGTATATCTGGTTTTTGTTCGATAGGGTAGTCGTTTTTTGGATATTTTATGCTTTGTATGAGCCAATCTGGAACAGCCTTGTAACTCGTTGTTTACCCGTTGCTTACTCGTTTGATGGATGGGGAAGGGACGGGAGAGAGTAGAATGTATAATTAGCAACGCGTTGCGTTGCAATGAATAATGAATAATGAATGATGAATAATGGCGGCTGGGCAACGCGTTGCGTTGCAATGAATGATGAATAATGAATAATGGCGGCTGCGCAAGCGCAGGTTGATTAGACGCTGACGCAAAGGGTATACATGATTTGCTGCCATGAACTCCACGGGCGCCTTTCTTGTCCCGTCAGGGACAGTGGTTCAGGTAGCTCAGGGTGTGCTAGCCAAAAACGAGCTTGCGAGTTTTGGGCAAGATCACCCTGGGTAAAGAAACGCGTTTAAATAAGGAAATAAAACCCCAGCCCCCCTTGTAATTAACGGCACAAAACCCGCGGGTTTTGTGCCGTTAATTACAAGGGGGGCTGGGGGACAAAAAGGATTTCATCAAAACATGCCTTTCAACCAGGGTGATCGTGCCCCAATATTCGCAAGCTCATATCGGGGCTCTAACACCCTGGGCTATCTGAACCACTGTCCCTGACGGGACAAGACAGGTTCGATGCCATAATTTTGGGAAATAATCGCATCAGCCGCTTGAACTCCTGCACGCTTGTATAGGGCGTTGGCGGTGATTGAAGGCGTTTAAGCGGCAGAAGTCCAAGAGGTTTATTGTCTTATTTGTGGAACAAAATCCACAAACTCTCGTTTACACTCTCTAATACTCACTTTTGTTATTGACAGAAAGAGGGCTTCAAAGTGTGTGGTATGCAGGTAAAAATACACGGAGAACCGATGAGTAAACAAAAAAGAACTGCCATTGAACCCACTCGTGCCGATAATTATGCGGAGTGGTATCAGCAGGTAATCAAAGCTGCCGACATGGCAGAAAATAGCGAAGTGCGCGGTTGCATGGTAATAAAACCTTGGGGCTATGCAATCTGGGAAAATATCCAGCGCGTTTTGGATGGGATGTTTCGCGAAACGGGGCATCGTAATGCCTATTTCCCCATCTTTATCCCCAAAAGTTATTTTGAAAAAGAAGCCGAGCACGTGGAAGGCTTTGCCAAGGAATGTGCGGTGGTAACCCACTCGCGTTTGGAAGATGACGGCAAAGGCGGTTTGAAAGCGGCGGGTGAGCTTACCGAGCCTTATATCGTTCGCCCCACCAGCGAAACCATTATTGGCGCATCATTTGCCAAATGGGTAAATAGCTATCGGGATTTGCCGCTACTCATCAACCAATGGGCAAATATCGTGCGTTGGGAAATGCGCACCCGGCTTTTCCTGAGAACCACCGAGTTTTTGTGGCAAGAAGGGCATACCGTGCACGAGACTGCGGAAGACGCCATGGAAGAAACCCGCAAGATGCTGGATGTATATGCGAAGTTTGCCCGTGAATATCTGGCAATTCCGGTGCTTACGGGTGAAAAAACAGAAAGCGAGAAATTCCCCGGCGCCGTAAATACCTACTGTATCGAAGCGATGATGCAGGATAAAAAGGCGCTGCAATCTGGCACCTCCCACTTTTTGGGGCAAAACTTTGCGCAGGCTTCGCAGATAAAATATCAGAATCGCGAGGGGGATTTTGAATATGCCTGGACTACCTCCTGGGGCGTATCCACCCGCCTGATTGGCGCCTTGATCATGGCACATAGTGATGATAACGGGCTGGTATTGCCGCCCAAGATTGCGCCTTCGCACATTGCGCTCATCCCCATTTACCGGGATGACGAAGAAAAGAAAGCGGTGCTGGAAGCGTGCCATGAAATAGAGGAAATCTTTCAGCGTCAGTATTTTGAAGACATCCGCATTTACACGGAATTGGACGACCGCGACCTTACCGGTAGCGAGCGCAATTGGTATTGGATAAAAAAAGGGATTCCTTTGCGCATAGAGGTGGGGCCGCGCGATGTGGCGCAGCGTGCAGTAATGCTGGCGCGGCGGGATTTGGAAGCGCGGGATAAAAAGAGCGTTCCCATCGCGGATTTGAAAGAAGAAGTGCTAAAAAGCTTAAGAGAGATTCAGGATCATTACTACAATAATGCCTTGAGCTTCAGAGAGGAAAATACCCGTAAGATAGATGATCAAAAGGAGTTTTACCGTTATTTTACCCCGAAAAATGTAAATCAGCCGGAGATACATGGCGGCTTTGCTGCGTCCCACTGGTGCGGAGCTGCCGCGTGTGAGGAGAAAATCAAAGAAGATTTGAAGGTGACCATCCGGGTGATTCCCTTTGATATGCCGGAGGAAGCGGGAAGCTGCATTGCCTGCGGTAAAGCCTCGCAGAAGCGTGCTATTTTTGCCAAATCCTATTGATTATGAAATACACATCGATAATCATCAGCATTGGCAGCGAGCTGCTTTTGGGGCGCACTATCAATAGCAATTTGGGCTATTTGGGACAGGAACTATCACCTTTGGGCATGCCGGTAAAGAGGGGCTACGATATAAGCGACGATCCTTTTGAAATCCAAAAAGCCTTGAAAGAAGCCTGGCAGGATGCAGATATCGTAATTAGCACCGGCGGTTTGGGACCTACCAAAGACGATCTCAGCCGGCAGGCAATTGCGGATTTCTTTGGCAAGGAGCTGCTCTTTAGTGAAGCGACCTGGGAGTATATCCAAAAGATGTTTTGGAAACGGCGGAATATGGAAATCCCAGAGTCCAATAAAGCGCAGGCGATGGTGCCGGAAGGCTTTGAGGTGCTTGAAAATACACAGGGCACAGCGCCGGCGCTGCATTATAGCGAAGGGGGAAAGCATTTCTTTGCCTTGCAGGGGGTTCCCCGCGAGATGAAACACTCGTTTGAAACGCATATCCGGCCCTTGATAAAGCGGGAATATCCGCAGGCGGAAGAGCTATTGCAAAAGGATTTTAATACCTTTGGCATTGGGGAATCTGCCTTGGCGGAGATAATTCACGAAGAGGATTTGCCCAGCGATGTGAGTCTCGCCTGGCTGCCGCAAACGGGTAGGGTGGATCTCAGAATAACCACCACCAACAAAGAGTCGTTTCAAAAAGCGGAAGAATATATAAAGAGCAAAGCGCGTAAGTATATTTGGGGAGAGAATGAAAAATCTCCGGCAGAAGCGCTACTAAATGAGCTGCGAAAGCGTAAACTGACTTTGGCGGCGGTGGAATCCTGCACGGGCGGTCTATTGCAAAAGTATATAACTGATGTGCCAGGCTCTTCGGATGTATTTAAGGGCGGCATTGTAAGCTATGCAAACGAAGTAAAGGAAAGGCTGCTATTTATTCCCCCTGTGGTGCTTAAAAAGCACGGAGCGGTATCGCTGCTTACCGCCAGTTGCATGCTGGACGGCGTGAAAAGGCTGATACCGGTTTCTGTAGCGGTGAGCATTACGGGTATTGCCGGTCCCGACGGGGGTAGCAAAGAAAAACCGGTGGGAACCGTATTTATGGGTTTTGACATCCAGGGTAAGGTAGCAGTGGAAAAAGAAGTATTTCGCGGCAATAGAGTAGAAATCCGGCATCGGGCAGCGGAATATACGATACTCAAGCTTTTAGAATTCTTACGGAAGGGGTTTTGAAGGTATTGATAATAGGCTCCGGCGGGCGGGAGCATGCCGTTGCCGATGCCTTTGGCAGAGCGGCGGAAACCCGGCAAATCTATGTAAGCCCCGGAAACGCCGGCATTGCGCAGGAATATGCCTGTGTGCAGCTAAAGGGACATCAGGAAATCAGAGATTTTTGCCAGAAAGAGGAGATCGATCTGGTGTTTATCGGTCCCGAACAGCCTATCTGCGAAGGGCTTTCGGATTACCTAAGAAAGCAGGGAATCTGGGTATTTGCCCCTTCCCAAAAGGCGGCGCGCTTGGAGAGTTCCAAGGCTTTTGCCAAATACATTATGAGTAAATACGATGTTCCTACCGCCAGATACAGCTTGGTAAAGAGCCTGGCGGAAGCGGAAATAAAGATACAGGAATATGGCTTGCCGGTGGTGCTAAAAGCCGATGGCTTGGCAGCCGGTAAGGGCGTAATAATCGCAGAAAACTACGAGGCAGCGCATCAGGCAGCGGCAGAGCTTTTTGCCACGAATGCGGGCGCCACAGGCATTTTGGTAGAAGAATACTTGAAAGGATGGGAAGTATCGCTATTTGCAATTACCGACGGAAATGATTATGTAACCACACTCTTTGCGCAAGATCACAAGCAGCTGTACGATGGGGATAAGGGACCCAATACAGGCGGAATGGGTGCTTTTGCCCCCGTTAAAAGCGCAGAAGAGTATCGAATGGCGATTGAGCGGGATATCCTGAAGCCCGTGCTAAAAGCCATGCGTGAAGAAGATTGCCCCTACACTGGAATACTGTATATGGGGCTAATGATCACAGAAAGTGGAGCGAAAGTAATCGAATTTAATTGCCGTCTGGGTGATCCTGAAACTCAGGCACTCTTGCCGCTGCTAAAGACAGATATTACAGAAATCTGCAAGCGGGTAAGGGATCACAAAGTAGCCGGTATGAAGCTGAAATGGGAAGCCGCGGTGTGTGTAGCCGTGGTTTTGGCAGCGGAAGGCTATCCCGGACAATATCTGAAGGGGATCGAACTGAGCAATCTCCAAGCAAAATCCCAGCTTTTTTATGCTGGAGTAACGAGCAAAAATGGCAAGTTAGAATCCAGCGGGGGGAGAGTTTTGAGCCTGGTGGCAAAAGGTGAGAATATTAGTGAGGCACGTCAGAAAGTATATGCGGATTTGGAAAAGCTTGCGGAACCTCGCCTGATCTACCGTAAAGATATTGGACTACGGGAAAACATCCTTTGAGAATGAGGAGTATCAAATAATGAGAGAACATATAATAATCCTGCTGATGCTATTGCCTGTAATGGCATTTAGCGCGGCGATCAGCCTGATTAGCGAAAGTCCCCAGCAAGTGGTCTTGCGCTTCAGGTTGCCGGAATATAAGCTGGAAGAAACGAGCATAAACGGACTAAAATACCAGCAGCTTGCATGCGAAGAAGGCAATATCTATGCCTTGGAAGGAAAGCCGCAACTCTGGATGTTTACTACGGCGCTGGGCTTGCCGGTGGATGGAAACGCCACGGTAAGCATTAGAAATGTAAAGAGCAGAGTGGAAGCGGATATTGCGATCATGCCTTCGCTTAAGCTGGACATGGTAAATGGAGAGCCGGAATATAAGTACAAGCCAGATTTTGCCGCATATCAAAGCCGGGCGCTGTATCCAGCGAATGCAGCGGAATTAGGCGAGACGGCGTTTATAGGGGATCGGAAGTTTGTATCCCTGAATGTGTATCCTTTCCAATATGAGGCAGGAAGCCGCAAACTGCATATCCACAGTGAGTTTGAACTGGTGGTAAACCTCAGCGGCAGCAAGGGAAACACGGAAAACTGGCAACTAAAGAAAAACCTAATAGATAATGCGGCGGATGCCTTCTTTATCAATAACGCCACATCGCAGAAATGGCGCTTGCCTCAAACCAGAGACAATAGCTATGAATCGCCCAAAAATAGCAGTACTGCCATCTCCGAAATCCAATTTATCGTGGATACCGAGGGGATTTATAAGGTGACATATAGCGCTCTGAAGGATTTCATCGATACCATGACGGATTCTTTGGGCATTGAGATGAGCTGGAATATCGATAATGTGGATCCCCGCTATTTGGAACTGAATGATGAAGACGGGCAGGTGCCCATTCACTTTGTAGGTGAAGAGGATGGACGCTTTGGGCCAGACGATTACTTCGAGTTTTATGGCGACCGGCATTATGGTGAAACCCGCTATTATGATGATTATACGGCAGAAAACGTATATACTCTGGCGCTAAAAGGGGGCTATGGTGCGCGCATGGTGGTGGAAAACGGCGGACTAACGGTAAGCAATCCGCTGGGCTATTATGCGGCGGATTATTATGAAGAAACCGTACACTTCGAGAAGCAATTGGTTAAAGACAAATTAGGTAAAAACTGGGATTACGATTCCAATTATTACCGTGAAGATGTATGGTTTTGGCAAAAGATCAAAGCGCCAAACCTGGAGGTGGTGCCCCTTGAGCTGGAATATCCTTATGATAGCCAGATTCGCACGGCTTCCGCCAAGATTCTCCTACAGGGGCTTACCTATGTAGATAGGCTTCCGGAGGATCAATACGATCATGAAGCCTCGATCCGCCTGAATCAGGCGATGATCAATACTCACTCCTGGCGGGGGCAAAGTGAGCAATTCTTTTACAATCAGCAGCCTATCGCCAATTCCTTCTTGAAACATGGAACGAATAACCTCTATATCAGTCTTTCGGGCAATACAGAGATGGGCGATCGCGAACAGGTGTTATTGGACTATGCAGAGATAACATACTGGCGGGAATACAAAACCAGCCGGGATTATATCAAATTTGAAAAACCCTCTTACCGCCCAAATGGTCTCTTTCAATTTGATTTGGAAGGTTTTAGCTCGCCCAATGTGTCGGTATATAAGATTGGCTCCAGTATCTTCAGCAATTTGCAGATCGAACCCTTTAATGTGGCGGGTAATGCGCCCTGGACGGTAAGCCTGCAAGATAGTATTAGCTCTCAGGCAGTGCGCTACTATGCTGTGGAAGAAGGCAAGAAAAAGGCGCCTAAGATGATGCGGCTGAATATCCCTTCAGACTTGAAGAATCCCGTAAATGGTGCGGATGTAATAGTAATTACGCCATATCAATTTGTAAATGCGGAAGGCACTACAAGGCTGGTAAACCTTTGGGAATCTGAAGGACACCTAGTAAAGGTAGTGGATATTCAGGATATCTACGATGAGTTTAATAGCGGCATTGTATCTGCCGAGGCAATTCGGGATTTCCTGAAATATGCCTATAACAACTGGCAGGCGCCGCAGCTGAGCCACGTGATGCTACTGGGTGAAGGGGTGGACGATAGCCGGGATAATAGCCCCAGCCGCAAGTATAACCTGATTCCGGTAAAAATGATCTGGACATATAAGCATGGTGCTACCGCCAGCGATACCTGGTATGGCTGCATTGTGGGCGATGATCCGGTACCGGATATTGTGATTTCCCGCCTGAATGTATGGGAAACCCAGCAGATGGAGGACTAT
>JAQVIX010000038.1 GCA_028695495.1 Candidatus Cloacimonadota bacterium
GTCTGGGAGTGCGCATCTTAGGTGATATCACCCCCGAAGCGGTGCGCATCCTTCAAGAAGCGGATGAGATATTTATCAGTGAACTCAAAAACCACAAGCTCTATAACAGCACCTGGCAGGCATTTGCCGTTTTGCTCCCCATCAAAAGCGTGGGCGTAAAAGACGATTGCCGCAGCTATGAACAAGTTTGCGCCTTGCGTGCGGTAAACACTGTGGATGCCATGACGGCGCAGCCAAGCGAACTCCCTTGGGACTTCCTCTTTCGGGTAGCCCGCCGCATTGGCACAGAAGTAAGGGGCATTTCTCGTGTAGTGTATGACCTTAGTTCCAAACCCCCCGCCACCATAGAATGGGAATAGAATAATGAAAGGCGTTGCGCAGTGGCAACGCCTTTACAATATCCGCTCTTATTTTACACCGTCTTTTCTTCGATATAATTGCAGAGTTTGGAGAGGCAATACACATAAGAGCCAAGCTCGTTATCGTACCAGCCGAAGATTTTGGCGTGGGTAACGGGCATGCTCAGTTCTTTGCCGGTATCCAGTCCGCGGGCTGCCAAAGTCTCTTTGGGGAAGGAGATAAAGCCGGTACGGGTATGCGTTTCATGCGCTTCGATGGTTACGGCTGCCATGCTGCCGATCAAGTCTGAAGACACATTTTGCCTTTGGCTAAAGACCAGAAGCCCCTTCTGCGGCCCTTCGGAAGCTTTTTTATAGATATCGTTTAGGAGCTTGCGGCTTACAATAGGCTCGCCATTAGCGTCCAGCTCGGTATGGAAGGTGACGTTTAGATTAATCAGCGATACCGTATTCGTGGGGATGCGCACGCTATCTGCCATAAAGCCAATATCTTTGATGGAAGGCATTACCAGTTCCAAAGCCTTCGCCGCACCGGTAGTGGAAAGGATGATGTTGTTCAATACACTGCGGCTCTTGCGCAAATCCGATGCTGCCGCTTTGGGAACGCTATCCAGGATGGATTGGGTATTGGTAGCAGCATGGATGGTGCTCATAGAGGCTGTAGCAATGCGGGCGGTTGCTGCGTTATCCAGAAGCGGCTTCATCATGTGTGCCAGCCCGGTAGTGGTGCAGGAAGCGGCAGAGATGATGTGGTGCTGCTGCGGGTCATATTCCAGGTGGTTAATCCCAAAGATCATGGTTTTAGCATCATCCGGGCAGGCGGTTTTCATCTTGAACGGTGCGCTGGTGATTACCTTGAGGGCGCCAGCATCCAGATGCCCCCGCACGCAGGCTTTGCCAGATTCTGTGCTTATGGTGGGGTCTATAAAGTTTCCCGTGCAATCCACCACAATCTTTACCCCTTCGTTCAGCCAGTTGATGTCCTTAGGGTCGCGCGCGCTGCGCAGAATCTTTACATAAATCCCTTCGATCTTGATCAGCGGAATCGCAGCATCGATGATCTCAATCTCTGCCTTCTTGCCGGTAAGCCCATAGAGAAACTTATGGATAGAGCCATAAGTACTATCGGTTTCAATCACCTGCATGAGGTCATCAAAATCCTTGCCGATTTCGCGGCCACAATTCACCACGATCCCCTCAAAGTGTTTGAGATTGATCTGGTTCCACAAAAGCAATTTGCCAATACGTCCCAAGCTATTGATTCCCAATAGCTTCTTGTTTCTTAAGTTCTGAACCATGGATATTCTCCTTATTTTTATATTTTTTATTCTTACATCAATGAATGTGCGCTTTGCAAGGGGTAGTGTCCCAGATAGATAGCGCCACCAATAGCATCGAGTGCAATCTTATCTCCCGCTTTAAGCTGGGTTTCGCCAATGCTACAGGTAGAGCTATTTTCATCTACTACCAGCTCGCGGCAATTAACCACTCCGATCAGTCCCAAGCGGGTTGCCGTAACGGCAGCATGGGAGGTAACTCCGCCGCGCGAGGTGAGTAGCCCCTGGCATTCAAATAAGAGCGGCATATCGTCTGGAACGGTATCCGGACGCACCAGGATGAGCGCTTCGCCGCCATCTTTGTATTTCTTGATATCCGCTTGCGAGATTACCAAAATGCCATTGATCGCCCCTTTGCCGATACCGATGCCCGTACCCAGCGGAATCATCTCGCAATCATCGCAGCCCAATACCTTGTAATCCGGACTCTTATGAATTACCTGATTACGCGTTTGCAGGATATAGAGCAGATCTTCGGAGGGGCCTTCAAAGGTAAACTCAATCTCCTGATGCGGATAATTGCGCTCATAGATAAGCTGCTGCGCCAAACGCAAGAGTTTATTATAGATAGCCGGGAAATCCTTTTCCAGGGAGATTTCCTGATCCGTATGCTCTTCCAGGCGTTGCGCTTCCGAGATGGGCAGGGTATGCACCAGACCCGCCACCACGTCTTCCCCCTGGCTACACAGGGTAAAATCTCCATTTAAGCAAATCCCTTCATCCCGATTCCAATCCGTATAGGTAAAAAGCACGCCGCTACCGCTATTTAGAGAGATATTGCCCATCACCATCTTTTGGATGATTACCGCAGTGCCCCATTCTTCGGCGATATGCAGCTTTTCGCGATAAAGCTTTGCCCGCCTTGTATTCCAGCTATCCAATACATGCCCGATGGAGATATATAGCTGGCGGAAGGGGTCTTGCTCCAGATGAATCTTGTTAGCATCAAGGATATTCTTATATTCCTGCACCATTTCGCGCATTTGCTTGGGGCTAAATTGCGTTTTTTGCTGAACGTGATAGCGCTGTTTAAAGTCGATCATTACTTTATCAAAATCATCTCGCGCAATGCCATACGCCATACCCCAGCTTTGGATGAGCCGGCGATAGCAATCCCAGGCTGTCCAACCGTAATTTGCTCTTTCAGAAAGCCGCTGTGTTACCTCATCTGTAAGCCCGATATTCAGGAAGGTATCCATCGCCCCGGGCAGGCTCATGGGCGCACCGCTGCGCACCGAGAGCAGTAGCGGCTTTTCGGGATCGCCATAGCGCAAACCGGTATTATTTTCCATGCGCTGCAAATTATCTTTTAGCAAACGGTCAAACTCCGCCGAAATATCCGGATGGGTATTGATAATACCGCGATTGCGGTAAAGATCGGTAGTAAGCACAAAGCCTGGCGGGATGGGGAATTCATATTGAATCATGCGTTTGAGGAAAAAGGCTTTGCTCCCCAAAAGCACCTGATTTTCAATGCGCGCATTTTTGCTGGAAAGATGGTAAAAGAGGGTATCTGGATCGTAAGCCATCAGCTTCTGCAATTCATGCGGGCGAAAGAGCACTTTCATGCGCGCCAGGGCGTCCAGGATGCGCGAGATAAAGCCATCTAAGCCTTGAACAATGAAAGATTTATATAGCAAATTCCGATAAAACTCTTCGGCAAAGATTTCCTTGGCGGTGATATTATCATCATTGATAAATGCCAAATGCAAAGCGCTATCGTAAAAGCGGTAGTAATATTCGCTGATGATCTCGCTTACGCTATCTTTCAAAAGCTTAAAGATATCCAGATATTGATTGATGGATACCGTGGTGCGGTATTGCATGGTGGCGAGCATGCTGAGCGCCGAGCCAAAGGCATCGCTGGTAATCATTTCCTGCTTCATGGCAAAATCGTATAGCTCCAATATGCGGATGATGCGCTTCAGCATTTTACCATTGATATATTCCAGATTTAGCTGCCCAATACTCCGTTCAAAGAGTTTGCCAATTACGTTTTCCAGCCGGAATACCATCCCTAAGGCCTCCAGCTTTGGCTCTTTGTAAATGCCGTACATGGAAGGGATGCCGGCGGCAATATGGCGCTTGTAATAGATATTTTCGGTAGCATCGGTGGTTTTTGGGTCCAGGATAGTAGCGTTCAAAATCCCGATAAAGCTAAGCATCTGCCGGATGGAGCTTTCGTAATCCCGCCTGGCTAAACTCGTGCTTAAGCGGTTATGCTCTTTGGAATTGAAGAAACCGTAAGGGCTGAGGAATTTCACGATATCATGTGGGTCCAGATTGTATTTATCTTTCAGCAGGAAATGGCAGAAACAGAGCAGCTTCAGCCGTTTCAGATAAAAGGTATCCGGCGTTTTGGCAAAAAGCACTTCCACGCGTTGCCAGCTAAGCGCCAAAAGCTGGGTATCTGTAAGCTGATGCTCTTTGAGGAAGTCATTAACAAAACGGCTTTGTTCCAGATCGCGCGGGTTCTTTTCTTGCAGATATGCCCATACATCGCGGGGGATCATCGGCATCAGCGGACTGGGATTCAGATCCACCCAATAGCGCAAGATGCGTTCGGTAAGCGTAATATGGGTATTATTGCTTTCCGTATGTATCTGCTTGCGCAGGAAATGGATGAGCCGGTCTTTGCGCTGGCTCATCTCGTCCATTGTGGTGCTGGCATCGCGAATCTCACCTTCGGCTCCAATCTCGTGATAAAAGACCGGAAACATCCGTAGCAGATGCTTACTCTGCACAAATACCGAAGCAATATCCGCATTTAGATAGCTGGAGACATCCTTTTGAAAGAGGTCTGTATCGGCAATAAAGATGCCATGGCGGGTGATATTTAGTACTGTAAAGGCGAGTAAATCCTTATTCTGTTTGGGATTGATGGCTATGAGTTCCAAGAGGATACGCAGGTGTTTTACGTGGCTTTTATCCACCACCATCTGCCAATCTCCGGCGATCTTAACTTCACCGGGCGGGGTAAAGCCAAACTTCGAGATCTTGCGGATCAACAGGCGTTTGGATTCCTCTTTGTCGCACTTTAGAATTGCTTTGCTAATGGTACCCAAACAGTCCAGAACGATACTGGGATGGCTCTTTTTAAATTCAGCTAAGGTGACAAATACCGAGCTGATAATCTCGTTTAATTCCTCTTCTTCCAAGAGGCTGTGCAAGTCAAAAAGCTGGCGATTGAGATCCCATAAAAGGTGATCCATAAGCTCTTGCATCCCTGGCAGCGATAACAGAAAGAAGATATAATGCACCCTTTGCGAGGGGGCTTGTATCTCTCCAATGAGATATCTGTGTTGATTTGCAATCTCGCTAAAAGTGGGAACACTGCCCAGGTCAATACTCTCCAATTGATCGATAAAAGCCTGATAATATTCATAGTTAGGAGCGTGCGTAGGAAGTATTTCGTGCCAGGTGCCCAGTTCTGCCGTGCTTTGCCAAAAGAGCAGATTATCCAAAAGCAATTTGCGCAGAAAGCCAAGGCAAGCTTCCGGTTGCGGACAAAGCGTGGCAAGCTTTAGCAGCGCCTTACGGCTGAGGCTGCCCAAGCGGATAAAGCTATCCTTCAGTTCCGCATGCCAGGAGATCAGGATTTCTAAGTAATTGCCAAATACATCCGGACTTAATGCCGGGTAATCGCATAAGCTCAAGCCCAATTCCAGATAGTCGTTGATCAGTTTCTTGCGGCAATCCTCTTTTTCGCAATAACTGCGCGCTTTATCGTATAAGGATATAATGATCTGGACTGCTTCATTCGCTTCTGGCAGTGCAGCAAAAAACCAGAGATCGCCCAAAAGACTTTGACGCATCATGCCCAGGCTATCCAATGGATTTACAAAAGGATGATACAATTCTTTCAAAAATAGTTCTACACGTTGGTGTATGCCAAAGTGAGATTTACAGAGCTCCAGCAGGCGCAGTGCCTGTGCGTCCAGCTCTATTTGCTGAACTTTGGTAAGCTCCAGATTTGCTGTAAGAGCCTTTGAACTAAGAGTATCCAATCTATGGTTCCCCAAATTTATTTTTGCTATATAAGCTATTTACAGTTAAATTAAAAGCCATTATTTTGTCAAGCAGTTCGCAAATATTTGGTGGCAGGGCGGAGCTTCCCGTTTCTCTCCCTCGCAATGCCCTCACCTCGACCGGCAAATTCTGGGTAGAGGTGAGGGCATTGCGAGGGCATCAATACAGAAAGGGATGGTAAAAAGAGGGAGGGGCAAATGAAAAAACGCCGAAAAATAATAAACAGACTCCTTGTAAAATCCTGAAAACAGAGTATAATATAATTATCTACACAAAGCCAGGAGGTTAAAAATGACCAAAGATTTGCGCAACCGGATTGACTCGCTGCGGCTTCAAGGCAGTGCTGAGGAGATCGTTATCCGTTTTGTGGAATACTTAAAATATGAGCGTGGCAAAGATGAATATTCTGCCACCGCTTTGGATTGCTATCTCTGTTTTGCCACCGTAATCAAAAACTACTTGTTGGAGCATTGGCTGATCACCCAACCCTATGAATACAAACAAAATAGCAAACGCGTGTATTATCTATCGATGGAGTATTTGATTGGGCGTTCGCTAAATAACGCCATTTTGAATCTGGATTTGGGCAAGCAAAGCCTGAAAGCATTAAAACAAATGGGCTTTAAGATGCAGATGCTGGAAGAATTGGAGTGGGATGCCGGCTTGGGAAATGGCGGTTTGGGTAGGTTGGCAGCTTGTTTTTTGGATTCCATGGCAAGCCTTAAAATCCCCGCTTATGGCTACGGCATCCGCTATGAATACGGCATTTTCTTTCAGCATATTATGAATGGCGAACAGCATGAAACGCCGGATAACTGGCTGCGCTATGGCTCGGTATGGGAAATCCCCCGTCCGCAACGGCTTTTTCCGGTGCATTTTGGCGGCTTTGTAGAAGAAATACTCAATGCCAAAGGAGAGCTTCGCTACGAATGGCATCCTCAGGAATCCATCATGGCAATGGCTTACGACTATCTGATTCCGGGCTATAAGAATGGCTATATCAATACCTTGAGATTGTGGTCAGCAAAAAGCACCCGCGATTTTGATCTGGATTATTTTAATGCCGGAGATTATGTGCAGGCGGTGGCGGATAAAAACAATTCGGAAATGATCTCCAAAGTGTTGTATCCCAAGGATGACCAATTGGCGGGGAAGGAGCTAAGGCTAAAGCAGGAATACTTTTTTGTAAGCGCCACTTTGCAGGATATCATGCGCAGGTATCAAAAGAAGCATCCGGATTGGCAAAGTTTTTCAGATAAAGCGGCAATTCAGATGAACGACACCCATCCTGCCATTGCCGTGGCAGAATTGATGCGGCTCTTTGTAGATGAAAAAGGTCTTGATTGGGAAAATGCCTGGCAGATTACCAAGGCTACTTTGGCATATACAAATCACACCATTCTGCCCGAAGCGCTGGAAAAATGGCAGCTGGAGATGTTTGAAAAAGTATTACCACGGCATTTGCAGATTATATACGAGATCAACCACCGCTTTTTGACCGATTTGAAAAATAACAAAGGGGCAGATGACAGCAGCTTGCGCCGGGTATCCATCATTGAGGAAGAGCCGCAAAGGTCTGTAAGAATGGCAAATCTGGCAATTATCGGTTCCCACAGCGTAAACGGGGTATCCGCGCTGCATAGCGAAATCCTGAAAAAAGAGCTATTTAGCGATTTTTACCACTATTTCCCCAAAATGTTTAACAACAAAACCAATGGTATTACTCCCCGCCGCTGGCTGATGCTGGCAAATCCGGCGCTTTCCGGGCTGATAGATGATAGCATCGGCAAAAGCTGGCGGAAGGATTTGCGTAAACTAAAGAAGCTAAATGACTACCTGGATGATGCCGCCTTTATCCAGAGCCTGGCAAAGATAAAACACAAAAATAAAGAAGATTTTGCCCTCTATTGTGAAAAACAGTATTGTCTGAAGCTAAATCCCGATAGCATCTTCGATTTTCAAACCAAGCGCTTGCACGAATATAAACGTCAATTACTAAATGCTTTGCACATCCTGCACCTGGTAATCTGCATTCAGGAAAACGAACATAAGGAACTTTTGCCGCATAGCTTTTTCTTTTCTGGCAAAGCTGCCCCCGGCTACTTTATGGCAAAGCTCATTATCCGCTTTATCTTATCCATCAGCGATTATATCGAGCAGGATAGCCAGCTTTCTAAATATCTGAAGGTGGTGTTTTTGCCAAACTACCGCGTAAGCCTGGCGGAAAAAATCATGCCCGCAGCAGAGGTATCGCAACAGATTTCCACCGCTGGCACCGAAGCCTCGGGCACGGGAAATATGAAATATGCGCTAAATGCTGCACTTACGGTGGGCACACTGGATGGCGCTAATGTGGAAATACGCGAAGCGGTAGGGGCAGATAACTTTTTTCTTTTTGGCAATACCGTGGAAGAGCTGGAATTACTAAAGCATAGAGGCTACAATCCCCAGGCATATATGCAAAGTGTCCCGTATTTGCCGCGCATAATAGAGTTTATCCAAAGTGGCAGGCTCTCGCCGGATAATCCGCAACTATTCAAGCCCATCGTGGATTCGCTTTTGGATAATGACCAATACTTCCTCTTTGCCGATTTTGATGATTACCGGCGCGTAATGGAAAAGCTAAATAGCTGCTATCAGGATGGCAAGCTGTGGAACCATATGGCTACGGCGAATATCGCCAATATGGGTAGATTTTCATCAGATGAAACGATCAAGGCTTACGCCAAAGATATTTGGAAATTGTAGCGGGGTGTAGGAGCTGGTTCATAAATGGCGAGTAAGCCTTGAATGTATAGTCTATTATGCGGTTGTAATGAAATGCTAAAACATTTCTGGCGTATTAGTTCCGAAGGAACGAAAGTTCAGGTAGCATAAAGTGTCCCATATAAAAGCATAAAATGAAAACCTAGCCCCCTTTCCTTAGATTTACTCTCCCAAAAACGCGTTTTGGGGAGAGTAAATCTAAGGAAAGGGGGCTAGAGGATAAAAAAGCATTCATCAAAACGCAATCATTACCCAGGGTGATATTACCCAAAAATCGCAAGCTCATTTTGGGCAAACACACCCTGGGCTATCTGAAACGCTGAAGCTGTCCCGAAATACGCAAACAACACAACATCAAGAAAAGTCCACCCCTGAAATGTAGGGGTTCAAGGCATTGAACCCGCCGAAATTAGCACGCAACCGGTAATCATTACGGATTGTGTATCAATTTATTACGGTGTGCGCTTTGCGCACGCTTTGTTAAATGCGGGCGCAACGCCTTGCGCCCCTACACTCCCAATGTAGCAGATATCGAGCTTGCTTTTGGCATTTCAAGACAGCCTCAAGTTTGTCAGCCAGGTTGCAAATATTTCAGGTCAGCCGCATAATAGACTATACATTCAGGGCGCACACACCACGTTTGAACAAGCGCCAAAAAAGAAATAATCAACCAATCTACTAAATAACAAAGTAACTTTCCCCCGAGCGTCAGCGCCCTAAAACCTAACACCTGGCGGAGCTAATCCCTTACTTCACATATCGACACAATTATATCGATAAAATAAGAGTAGATTTCCCTTGACAAAATAAGTCGATATTATTTTATCGACATAAGAATAGCGATACACAAAAATAAAGGAGACTAAATGGAAGCTATACCGCTACTTACGCTAAAGCGCCTGCCCCAATACCTGGAAGCGCTTAACCGCTTCAAGAAAGCCGGACTCAAGATGGTATCTGCCACCAAGATTGCCGTCTTTACCGATGTGCACATGACACAGGTGCGCAAAGACCTGGCATATACCGGCGTAGTAGGCACCCCCAAGGTGGGGCATCATATTGATGAGCTAATGCAAGCCATAGAGCGTACCTTAAATTGGAACGACATCTCCTCTTGTTTTTTGGTAGGCGTAGGGCATTTGGGCAAGGCACTCATGGGCTATTCTGAACTGAATAAAAAAGGCTTAAGGATTGTAGCCGCATTTGATAAAGACCCTGATTTGATTGGCAATACGCACCAGGGTATTCCCATTTACTCCATGGAACGCTTTGAAAATCTTAGCTCCCGCCTGCACGTTCATATTGGCATATTGGCAGTTCCTGCCGAGGCTGCGCAGGAAGTGGCGGATAAGATGCTGGCAGCGGGCATTATCGCAATCTGGAACTTTAGCAATATCAAATTGCAGCTTCCTGAACACATTATCATAGAAAATATCGATATGAGCGCCTCCCTGGCGGTTTTATCGAGGCGCGTAGCCGAACACTTGCATCAGGAGCAGCTTTAATAGGCTGCTAATACCAGAAAAGGAAAAACCTTTAATTCCCGAAATACATAGATGAAAACAAAAATAAAAAGATACAGGAGTAACAATGAACACGCAGTACGCTAAAGCCCAGAGCTTTAACAAAGTAATGCAGATCTTGGATCGCTTTGATAGAAGCGAAAATAAGATCATCCCCATCCTGCAGGCAGTTCAAGAGGAATACCGTTATCTTCCTCAGGAAGTGCTTACCTTTATCGCTACCTCTTTAGGTGTATCACCTGCCAGAGTGTATGGAGTAGCCACATTCTATAGCCATTTTTCTTTGGAACCCAAGGGAAAACACATTATCAAAATGTGCGACGGCACAGCGTGTCATGTACGCGGTTCTTCCGCCGTAATTGATGCCATTCGCGGTCGTTTGAACCTTAGCGCCAAGAAGATTACTACAGACGACATGATGTACACATTTGAAACCGTATCCTGCCTGGGTGCCTGCGGATTGGCTCCGGTGCTGGTGGTGGACGATGAAGTTCACGGTCAGATAACCCCAGAGCAGGCTTTGGCTATTTTGGATAAAATTGACAAAGAGGAGAAGGAAAATGCCTAAACTGGAAGATATTCGGGATCGCTACAATCAAGCTCGCGAGCTGTGTAAGAAAAGAATCGTGGTGTGCGCCGGAACCGGCTGCATCGCCAATGGCTCTCTAAAAGTATTTGAAGCGCTGAAAAGTGCTGTGGCACTGCGCGGTTTGGATATCACCGTATCTTTGGAAAGTGAAGATACCGGCAAGCACAAACATCACGATGTATATATGGTAGGCAGCGGTTGCCAGGGCTTTTGCCAGGTAGGGCCGCTGGTTACCATCGAGCCCAATGGCATTATGTATGGTCATGTAAAAGTGGCAGACGTGGAAGAAATAGTAAGCCGCAGCGTGGTAAAAGATGAAATCGTAGAACGCCTTTTGTATCAAGACCCCGTTACTGGCGAAGCTTACAAGGGTAATAACGAAATCCCCTTTTATACCAAACAGCAGAGAACTGGTCTGAAAGATTGCGGCCATGTGGATCCGCTAAATATATATGAATACATTGCGCATGGTGGCTATTTTTCCGCTCGCTATGCCTTTACCAAATACAGTGCCCAAGAGATTTGTAAGCTGTATCAGGATAGCGGATTGCGCGGACGCGGCGGCGGCGGCTTCTCCACTGGGCTGAAGTGGGATTTTGCCCGCAAAGAGAATAGCGACAAGAAATATGTGGTATGCAATGGCGATGAAGGCGACCCCGGTGCCTTTATGGACCGTTCCATTTTGGAAGGAAATCCCCATAGTGTAATCGAAGGCATGCTAATCGCAGCCCGCGCCATCGATGCAGATGAAGGCTATGTATATGTGCGCATGGAATATCCGCTGGCATGCGAACGCATCCGCAAGGCGATAGCCAAAGCGGAAGAACTGGGCATTTTGGGCGATAATGTATTTGATACCGGCAAGAAGTTTCACATCCATGTAATGGAAGGAGCCGGAGCATTTGTATGCGGCGAAGAAACAGCACTGCTTTCCTCCATCGAGGGCAAGCGCGGCATGCCAAATCCGAAGCCACCCTTCCCCGCCCAGAAAGGCCTCTTTGGCAAGCCCACCGTTATCAACAACGTGGAAACTCTTGCCCTGGTACCCGTAGTAATGCAACAGGGTCCTGAAAACTACCGCAAGGTAGGAACCGCCAAATCTCCGGGAACCAAGACCTTTGCCCTTACCGGGCACGTAGCCAATACGGGTCTCATCGAGGTTCCTTTTGGTACCACCATTCGGCAGATCGTATTTGAGATCGGCGGCGGTGTATTGGATAAAGATGGCAAGATCAATAACGATGCTTTCAAGGCTGTGCAGATTGGTGGTCCCAGCGGCGGCTGCCTTACTCGCGAACACCTGGATTTGCCTCTGGATTTTGATTCCCTGGGCTCAATAGGCGCAATGGTGGGTTCCGGCGGTATGGTGGTAATGAACGATAGCACCTGCATGGTGGAAACCGCCCGCTATTTCATGACCTTTACCCAGCATGAATCCTGCGGCAAATGCGTACCCTGCCGTGAAGGAACGCGTCAGATGCTGGAGATGCTGGAAGATATTACTGCTGGCGAAGGCACCGAGCAAACCCTGGAGCTTCTGCAGGAAGTAGGGGAAACCGTAAAGCTTACCTCGCTCTGCGGCTTGGGCAAATCTGCCCCCAATCCCGTGCTTTCCACTCTGCGCTATTTCCGCGATGAATACGAAGCGCACGTAAAGGCAAAATATTGCCCTACCAAGAATTGTAAAGCCCTTACACCCATTTATATAGATCCCGCGCTCTGCCGTGGCTGCACCCTCTGCAAACGCGTGTGCCCCGTGGGAGCCATCTCTGGTGAATTGAAACAGCCGCACGTGATTGACCCTATGGTGTGCATCAAATGTGGCGCTTGCATCGCAACCTGTAAATTTAAAGCCATCAGTTGAGAGGAATAATAATGGAAAAATACGTATATATCAACGACCGTCCGGTAGTCTGGGATGCTGAGACCAATATCCTGGATCTTGCCAGAAAAGCCAATATAGAAATACCTACTTTCTGCTACCACAGCGATCTAAGCATCTATGGTGCTTGCCGCCTTTGCATGGTAGAAGTGGAAGGACGCGGGCTGGTAACCTCTTGCTCTACCCAGCCTTTTGAGGGGATGCGGGTAAAGACCCACACCCAGCAGATTTTGAAGCTGCGCAAAACCATCGTGGAAATGCTCTTGGCAAATCACGATCAGGAATGCACCAAGTGCAGCCGCGCCAATGACTGTAAATTGCGCGATCTATCGAACCGCCTGAGCATCGATGAAGTGCGCTTCCGCAGAACCCGCCCGATCATGCCCAAAAATCTGGGCAGTGAATGCCTGGAAAGAGACCCCAATAAATGCGTTCTCTGCGGCGATTGCGTGCGCTTTTGCGACGAAATCCAGGGCATCGGCGTAATCGACTTTGCCGAGCGCGGTCAAAACGTAAGCGTAAACGCCGCTTATGGCAAGAGCCTGCAACAGGTGGATTGCATAAATTGCGGTCAATGTGCTGCAGTATGCCCCACCGGCGCTATCGTGGTAAAGAGCCACATCCATCTCGCCTGGGATGCCATCCACGATCCCCAAAAGACCGTGGTAGCCCAGATTGCTCCCGCCGTGCGCGTAGCCTTGGGCGAGATGTTTAACCTACCCAATACCGAGCTGAATATGGGTAAATTGGTAGCTGCTCTGAGAATGATAGGCTTTGATCAGGTGTATGACACTGCTTTTGCCGCAGACCTCACCGTGGTGGAAGAAGCTACCGAGTTTATCAATCGCAAAAGCAACGGTGGCAAGCTGCCCATCTTTACCTCCTGCTGTCCGGCATGGGTAAAGTATGCAGAGCATAATTATCCTTCACTTTTGGAGCACCTTTCCAGCTGCCAATCTCCGCAACAGATGTTTGGTGCCATTGCCAAAAACGTGCTTCCCGAAAAGCTGAATGTAAAGAAAGAAGACCTGGTGGTAGTATCCATCATGCCTTGTACTGCCAAGAAGTTTGAGTGCAAGCGTCCTGAGTTTATCCATGATGGCATTGCCGATGTGGATTTGGCGATTACCACTCAGGAAATAGGCAGAATGATCAAAGAAGCGGGTATCGATTTTGGCAGCATTGAGCCGGAATCTATGGACTTGCCGCTGGGCTTTGCTACTGGTGCCGGCGTAATCTTTGGCAATAGCGGTGGTGTATCCGAAGCTGTATTGCGCTATGCAGCCGATAAGTTCAATATCCCTGTACCCGAAAGCATTGTATTGCAAGACGTGCGTGGCGGTTCTGGTATGCGTGAAGCCATTTTGGCAGATGGAAACCTGAGAATGGCTGTGGTACATGGATTGCGTAATGCGCAGGAGCTTTGCGACAAGATAATCGCTGGCGAAGTGCATTACGACATTGTGGAAGTAATGGCATGCCCCGGCGGCTGCACTGGCGGAGCCGGACAGCCCATCGTGCATAGCAAAAAGCAACGCAATAAGCGCACCGAAAACCTTTATCATGCCGATAAGGTAATGACCCTGCACCGTGCGCAGGATAACCCCTTTATCCACGAGCTTTACAAGACCCTCTTGGAAGAGCCTAATAGCCACAAGGCGCATGAATTGCTGCATACCGCCTATCGCCATCGCAAACGCATTGATGATGACGAGCTTAGCTTTAGTGCAGATGACGGCGCCGATCGCTGTAAAATCCGCGTCTGCGTAGGCACCAGCTGCTATCTGCGCGGCGCTCAGGATATCCTTGCCAAGACTCTGCAAATGGTAGAGGAAAACGCTTGGGGCAATTACTTTGATATTGCCGCTACCTTCTGCAGCGAGAAGTGCGATAAGGGACCGAATGTAAGCGTGGGCGATACCGTAATCCACCGCGCCGAGCTGAAACAGATCAAAGAGCTGATCCAGAAAGAGGCGCAAAGAAGGTCGAAATGAAGAAAATCCTGATTTGTATGGGAAGCTCTTGCTTCGCACGGGAAAATAGAGAAAACCTCATGATGATTGAAGAGTTCCTTAAAAATCATGGATTAAGCGATAGTGTGCATATTGAAGGCTCGCTTTGCATGGGAAACTGTGCAATGGGTCCCAATATCACCATAAACGGCACGGACTATCACGAAGTAAGCGGTGAGGTTCTGCCCCAAATCTTAGAAAAAGAGCTATTAGAAATATGAACAAGCCGATATATACCGAAAAAACCGAATGCCAGGATTGCTACAAATGCGTGCGTGAATGCCCGGTGAAGGCAATCCGGGTGGTAGATGGAAGCGCACAGGTAATACCCGAAGCCTGTATTCTCTGCGGACGCTGCACTCAGGTATGCCCCGTGGGCGCCAAGAAGATACGCGACGATCTGCAAGATGCTATTCAACTTCTGGTAGAAAAGAAGGAAGTATATGTATCCCTCGCACCTACCTTTAGAACCGAGTTTAGCGGGATGGATAGCTCCCGGCTCATCTCCGCCATCAAAAAGCTGGGTTTTACCGGTGTATCGGAAACTGCATTGGGCGCACAGGAAGTTTCGGCTTCCTGTGCACGCCTTTTACACGAAGGTACAAATCCCTTGTGGATTTCCTCCGCCTGCCCCAGCGTGGTGCACCTCATAGAGCAATACTATCCCCATTTGGTGCCACATATTACGCCGGTGGAATCCCCCCTGCAGGCGCACGTAAGAATGCTCAAGGCTTCCCTGGGCAATGATATCGGGGTGGTCTTTATCGGTCCCTGCGTGGCTAAGAAAAACGAAGCTACAGATAGCTTTGACGTAGCGCTTACCTTTACAGACCTGCGGCGCTGGTTCAATATCAGCAATATCGATTGGAGCAAACTGAATCTGGATGAAAGCTTTACCTTAGGCTCTGCCGAAGAGGGCGGACTCTATCCCATCGATGGCGGGATGATAGAAGGCATCAAGTTTTACGACCCTCCCGAAAACACCCTCTATATGGCGTTTAGCGGTGTAAAAGAGATCGTGGATGCCTTTGACGAGCTGGACGTAGAGAACTTTGGTTGTCCGGTATTTATCGAAACGCTTACCTGCGTGGGCGGCTGCGTAAATGGTCCCGGCGTAAGCAAACGCGGCTCTACCATCCAAAAGCGCTACAAGATTCAAAGCCTTACTCCGCCGGCACCCCAGGCGCGGGAACCCTTTGAACTAAGACTGGAAAAGGAGTTTCACGAGCGGGAGATAAAGCAAAAGAGCTATAGCAAGGCGGAGATTGCGGCGGCGCTACTCAAGATTGGCAAAAAGCGCCGCGAAGATGAACTTAATTGCGGCGGCTGCGGATATGATACCTGCAAAGAGTTTGCAGCAGCTTTGATCGAAGAAAAAGCGGAGCCTTCCATGTGTGTATCCTACCTGCGCAAACTGGCGCAAAACAAAGCTTCCGCCATTATCAAAGCCATGCCTTCGGGGGTGGTGATAGTAGATGAAAACCTGAAGATTATCGAAAGCAACCGCCGTTTTATTGAGATTATCGGGGGCGATGTTGATCTCATCTCCGAAGCTGATCCAGACCTCGAAGGCGCCTATCTGGAGCGCATTATAGATTTCCACGAGCTATTTTCCAAAGCCCTAAAAGATGGCGTGGGAGCGCAGGTTCAAGACATCCGGCAAAATGGCAAAATCCTGAGACTTACGCTATTTAGTATCCAAAAGCACCACGTATTAGGCGGTATCTTGCAGGATATTACCGAGCCGGTAATCCAGCGCGAGCAGATTATAGAAAAAGCCAATGAAGTAATGCGCAAGAATCTCTCTACCGTGCAGCAAATTGCCTTCCTTTTGGGCGAAAATGCCGCTGATAGCGAGGTGCTGCTCTCCTCCATCGTAAAGAGCTTTGGCAAAGAAGGAAATTAACGTGGAATACTTTCTGGAAGCGGATTATTACCAAATCTGTAAACATGGCTTTCAATCCTGCGGAGATAGCTTTTATAGCATCAAAACCGAGGATGGCATTATCTGCGTGCTGGCAGATGGCTTGGGCAGCGGCATCAAAGCCAGTGTATTAGCCACGCTTACCACCACTATGGCGGCGGGCTTTATCAATTCCAAAATGGATATCAAGCGCGCCGCCGAGATCATCCTGGAAACCCTGCCCGTATGCTCTTACCGCCATATTGGCTATAGCACCTTTACCATTATCGACGCCAAATACGATGGCTATCTGCGCATTATAGAACACGATAACCCGCCTTATGTGCTATTACGCGATGGCAAGAAAGTAGAGGTGGAAAAGCAGGAAATCCCCATTAAAAGCTTCCGCAAAAGCCATTTGTATTATTCCGAAATCAATCTGCAACCGGAGGATAGGATCATCTATTTTTCAGATGGTATTACCCAATCCGGTTTGGGACTGCCGCATTTGCCTTTGGGATGGCAGGAAAAGGGAGTGGAAGACTATTTGGAGAGCTTGCTAAAGGGCAATAACCTGATCTCGGCGGGGGAAATCTCCAAACGTTTGGTCTTTAAAGCACGGGAATATGATGGCAATAAAGCAGCGGATGATACCACCTGTGCTGCACTATATTTCAGGAGTCCTCGGCGCACACTGCTAATAACGGGACCTCCCTATAAAAAGGAACATGACCCCATCCTGGCGATGATAGCTCAGGATTTTAAGGGCAGAAAGATTATCTGTGGAGGTACTACCGCGGCGATTCTTTCCCGCGAACTAAATGTGCCTATCAAGGTAAATCTCAAAGAGATCAGGAAGGGGGGAGAGGTGCCTCCTACTGCGGATATGGAAGGATTTGATCTGGTTACCGAAGGCACTATTACGCTTTCCCGCGCACTAAGGGCTTTGGAACAAGATACTCCCTTGGAAGAAATGCCGGATAATGCGGTTAAACGCCTGGTAAGTATCCTCTTAAATAGCGATATAATCGAGTTTGTAGTGGGCACAAAGATCAATGAAGCGCATCAAGACCCCGCGCTGCCCAAGGATTTGGAGATACGCCGCAATCTGATGAAGCAATTCTCCCGAATCCTGGAAAAGAACTATCTGAAGCAGACGAAGATACTATTTGTGTAGCAAGCTATACGAGGTGTTAGGTGATAGGGGCTAGGTGTTAGGCGCTGACGCTCGTTTCAGAGTTATCGCTTGTGTGTGGTCAATTATCTATGATATTCGCGGGAATTAGCGTTGTAATTTGCGTATATTTGCGGTATAATGCTCTCCTTACACCAAACCTATATGTCTTTTACAAAACAAATATCCATGAAATGAGCGTCAGCGCCTAACACCTAACACCTAACACCTAACACCTATCACCTAAATATAATAGCTATCTCCCTCTCCGCATTTTCCAGGCTATCCGAGCCATGCACACCGTTATCTGTAATTCCATGCCCATAGTGGTAGCGAATGGTACCCGGCACTCGCTTTTCGGGCATTACATCTCCCATTAGTTCCCGTAATGCGCATACGGCGTTCTCTTTTTCCAATATCAATGCCCAGCTTGTGCCAGAACACATAAAGCTTTCCAACCGGGGAAAGAATTCCTTTGCTAAATGGTCTTTGTAAAACACCTGGCATAAGGCAGCGTCAAACTCAAATACCTTGGCTGCCTTTATCTCAAAACCGGCTTTTTCCAGCATCCCAATGATGCCGCCAGCGCTTTTGGCTTTTACGGCATCCGGCTTGATGAGCATCAAAGTTCTTTGCATTATTTGCTAATGTAGATGGTTTCAATAAAATCCAGTGCAGCTACTTTGATGGCGATATCGCGGTTTAGCACGCGGCTCATGCGCACCTTATGTAAAAGAATCTCCGTCCATACTTCAAAGAGTTCGCTGGGCTTGAATTCAATACCGGTATAAAGTTTCAGCATATCCTGATAAAACTCATCGCGGTCTGTATCCACGCGGGCAATCACCAGCTTTTGGGCATCGCCGCAGAGGTCGTAATTCTTGTAGCGGATGTCTATCACGGCATAGCCGAGCTTCAGCAGATTCTCAAAATTGATCTGTAATTCTACGTTGTTAAGCATTTATCTTTGCTCCCAATATTATTTTCTCGACAGATATCGCTCCATCAAGAACTTGGTATCCACACTGAATTGTAGCCAGATTCAGTCAAGAAGAATTTCGGAAAATGGAGATCAAGGATGGATAGATTTCAGCTTCATGCAGATTATGCCCCCAGTGGCGACCAGCCCGAAGCCATCGCCGAGCTTGTGGCAGGAGTGCGTACAGGCAAGCGGCATCAGGTGCTTTTGGGGGTAACGGGTAGCGGCAAGACCTTTACCATTGCCAATGTAATCCGGGAGCTTAATCGCCCCACCTTGGTGCTTTCGCACAATAAGACCCTGGCTGCGCAGCTTTATGGGGAAATCAAGCAGCTTTTTCCCGAAAACGCCGTGGAGTATTTCATTTCTTATTACGACTATTACCAGCCCGAAGCTTACATCCCCGGCAAGGATATCTATATCGAAAAGGATTCGGATATCAATGAGCAAATTGAAAAGCTGCGACTGCGTGCCACCATGAGCCTAATGGAGCGCAAAGACGTAATCATTGTGGCATCAGTCTCCTGCATCTATGGCTTGGGCGTTCCGGAAGAATACCGCGAAGCCCTAATTCGCCTGAAAGTGGGTATGCAGATGGATAGAGAAGAGCTTTTGCAGAAGCTGGTAGCGGCGCATTATGCGCGTAATGATATTGCCTTCGAGCGTGGTGCCTTTCGGGTGCGCGGTGATACAGTGGATATCTATCCGGCGTATCTGGAACACTGCCTGCGCGTGGAGTTTTTTGGCGATGAAATTGTGAATCTGGAAAAGCTGCATCCCATTAGCTACAACAGTTTGGGGGCAGTAGATGAATACCCCGTTTACCCTGCCATCCATTTCATTATGAGTGAGGATAAGCTGCGAGCGGCTACCCTCAGTATAGAACAAGAGCTAAATGAACGCGTTGAGTACTATCTGGAAAATAAGCGCTATGTGGAAGCGGATAGGCTGAAGCAGCGCACGAAGTTTGATCTGGAAATGCTGCGAGAGCTGGGCTATTGCAGCGGCATCGAAAACTATACCCGGCATCTTACCGGCGCTGCGCCCGGCTTGCCGCCTAATTGCCTGCTGGATTATTTCCCGGAGGATTTCCTTTTTATCATCGATGAATCCCACGCCAGCATCCCGCAGGTGCATGGCATGTATGGTGGGGATTATACCCGCAAAAAGAATCTGGTGGAATATGGCTTCCGGCTGCCATCGGCTTTTGATAATCGCCCTCTGCGTTTCGATGAGTTTGAGAAATACCTCAATCGGGTGATTTTTGTATCTGCCACGCCGGCGGATTATGAATTGGATAAAACAGGGGGAGAGATTGTGGAGCAGGTGATACGCCCCACCGGCTTGATCGATCCGGAGATAGAGGTAAAACCCATCAAGCATCAGGTGGATGATCTCATTCAGCAAAGCCAGGAGCGGGTAGCCAAAGGGCATAAGGTATTGGTAATGACACTCACCAAGCGCATGGCTGAAGACCTCACTACATATCTGGGTAATATCGGGCTTAAAGTGCGCTATCTGCATAGCGATATCGATAGCATCCAGCGCGCTAAGATCATCCGGGATTTGCGTTTGGGGGAATATGACATCCTGGTGGGTGTGAATCTCTTGCGTGAAGGGCTGGATTTGCCAGAGGTATCGCTGGTGGCAATTCTGGATGCGGATAAAACGGGCTTCTTGCGTTCTTCCCGCTCCCTAATTCAAATATCCGGCAGAGCAGCGCGCAATATCGAAGGCAAAGTAATCTTTTATGCGGATGAGATTACCGAGGCAATGCAGCGCACTATAGACGAAACCAATCGCCGCCGTGCCAAGCAGATGGCGTATAACCAAAAGCATGGGATTAGCCCGCAGACCATTACCAAAACCATCGAGCAAATCCTGCAATCTACCGCAATTGCCGAGGGTTATGACCTGCCAGAAGAAAAGGAAGATAAAAAAACCAGTAAGGAAGATTTTATCCAATATCTGGAATTGGATTCCAAAGAGAAGGTGCTGGAATTGCTTAGCAAAGAGATGCAGAAAGCAGCAGCAAATCTGGATTTTGAGCGCGCAGCAGAGCTTAGGGATAGAATCTGGGAGATGCAGGAAAATAAGTAGCAGCCTCCCCGTTTCTCTCCCTCGTAATGCCCTCGCCTCTACCGGCATTTTGTGGGTAGAGGTGAGGGCATTGCGAGGGAGGCAAACGTGGAAGACACAAAAATAAAGGATACTGAAGATATTTTGTATTTGTGCTTGTAATAATAAATGGCGGAGAGTCAGGGATTCGAACCCTGGGTACCCGCAAGGATACAACGGTTTTCGAGACCGCCCCGTTCAACCGCTCCGGCAACTCTCCGCTCTGCTATCAACGTTTTTTATGAAAGAAATCTGTCAAGAGTAAAGCACATTCTGCTGCCAATACTCCGCTTTTTAATTCCGGGTGGTGATTGTAGCTTTTATCCTGAAATACATTGAGTAAAGAGCCGGCAACCCCGCTTTTGGGGTCTTTGGCACCATATACCACTCTGCCCACTTTTGCCAGGATAATCGCGCCGGCGCACATCAAGCAAGGTTCCAAGGTAACGTATAAGGTGCAATCATAAAGATATTTAGAGCCTTTTGTCATTAGTTCATTGATTACGAGTAGTTCAGCATGAGCAAGAGGGTCATTTAATTCCTGCGTACGGTTATGGTTTTGGGCTACTATCTGGTCCTTATGCACCACACAGGCGCCGATGGGTATTTCATCTTGCGCAACGGCGGCTTCGGCTTCCTTCAGTGCCACCCGCATAAAAAGCTCATCTTTAGGGTTTGGTATAGATTTCAATTTTAGCTTCCCTTACCTTGCCATTCAGCCAAAGCTCAAACCAATTTACCGGCTGGCTGCGCAGGAAATACTCCCGCAGTTCCGTAATTGCTATTTTGTTTTTGGCAGGGGGATAGATCTTTTTGGGGATGAGGATTACGCTGGCTTCACCAAGGCTCTGGATGAAGAGGCTCTTACCGGCTTTTTTGGCTAACATGGCATTCAGATATATTCTATCCAGCTTTTCGCCTTTGTAAAGGGCTTCTGAACCGATGTTCTGATACTGCATTAGCTCATATTCAGGGCTGTCTTTATCCGTTTTATAGTCAGGATTTCTCAGCAGCCAATTCTGGGCTTTCTGGCGAGCAAGCTCCTGTTTTCGCTCGCTAAAGAGCTGCTCTTCAATCTCCTGTTTCACTTGAGAAAATGCTTGAGCTTTGTTTACCTTATTATCTGTAAGATATACAATTACCCAAGAACACGTTGCAGGGGAATAGATAGGAGACAGATAGTCCCCTTTCTTTGTGCCGGGGAGCTTGCTTTCCACGCTTTTGCGGATCAATTCATCCGGATACCAGTTATCGCCCAAGCTGAGGGTGGCAGTCTTTTCCAAAGGGCTGTCCAATTCCTGCGCTGCCTTGCGCATACCCAGGCTTTTTGCCAGTTCCATTGCGCCTAAGGCAGCTTCATAATGCCCTTCCACCGTGGCGGGGGAGATTAGGGGCGGGATCTGTAGATGGCGGTAGCGAATCATGCTTTTGGTGCGCTGCATCTTTTGATAGATGATGTAGCCGTTTTCATAGGGAATCAGGCGGCTGGTTTTGTTATCCGGCAGTAAATCCAAGATACCCAAAAGCTCTTCGCTTATCATGTTTTCGGGTACAAACTCTGCCTCGCTAAGCGTCAAGCCGGCAAGGTGTGTTCGCTTTTCCTGATAGAGGGCGTCCAGATTTCTGCCATAGCTCAATTCCTGATAAATGCTATCTGCCACGGCGCGTGAATATTGTAAGTCATACTCCTGCATCTGGATGGGAAGCTTGATGTATTCCAATTCATATACGGCTGGCAGGGCGTAGCGCTCCATATTTTTCTGATAGTAATTCCTAAGTTCGCTTTCACTGATGCTTAGTTTTAGCTGCGTGGGATCAAATACCACAAGCTCAAAGTCTGCTTTGCTATTGATCGCTTCCGCAAGCTCTTTCCGCTTCTTACTGTCCAGCAGTTCGTTATCGATAATGTATGGCTTTAGCTTTTGGATGGGGATGTAGTAATCCAGGTATTGCTTGCGGGTATCCGCCATATTAAATGGGCTGTCATTATGCACAGAGCTCAGATACATATCCATATCGAAAACGCCATTTACTTTAAAGAGATTGGATTCGCGAAATACCAATGGGATATTGGCTGATAGTGAGTCCAAGACCTCTTTTTCGTTGCTGTGGATTTGGTATTTCTTAAAGTAATCCATCAAAATCACATGTTGCGCTATATCCAGCCAGGTGTTTTCAAATATCTGTAGCTTTTCTTCCGCATCGGGAGCGTGTTTGTAAATACTGCGATAGTCTATAGTGCGTGTTTGATAGGCGCGGATAAACTCGGAATTAGCTATCTTTTTGCCATTGATAATACCGGCGCTATCTCCCCGCGGTCCGCCGCAGGAAGCTAAAAGCACTATGAACAAAAGGTAGAGGATGCTCTTTTTCATTATTCTCCCAGGATTTCTTTTTGCAAATCTGCCAGGAACTGCCATGCCTCGATGGGGCTTAGCTTGTCCAATTCTATTTCTTTGATCTTTTCCAGGCTGTTTTCATGTTCGGAAGCCTTATCGATCATTACTTCAAAGATTTCAATCTGGTTTTGCCCTTGTGCCAGCTTCTTTTTTAGACTTTGGGTGAGACCTTGCGGGCTAATCTCGTGCTCTTCCAGGTTGTGTAAGATTTCTTTGGCACGGCGAATTACTTTCAGCGGTACTCCTGCCAGACGCGCCACCTGAATGCCGTAGCTTTGGTCTGCTCCTCCGCGCTCGATCTTGCGGATAAAGATCATCTGGTCTTCATATAGCTTTACCGCTACATTGTAGTTCTTGATTTCCGGGTAGATGTTTTCCAATTCGGTAAGCTCATGGTAGTGTGTGGCAAAAAGGGTAAGGGCGCCGATGCTTTTATGGATTTGCTCGATAATCGCCCAGGCGAGGCTGAGTCCATCGAAGGTAGAAGTGCCGCGCCCGATTTCGTCTAACAGTATCAGAGAGTTAGGCGTAGCAGAGTTTAGGATATTAGCAGTTTCTATCATTTCCACCAGGAAGGTACTTTGCCCCTGCGCCAGATTGTCTGAAGCGCCCACGCGGGTAAATACGCGATCGAAGATGGGCAAGCGCATGTATTGGGCGGGAATGTAAGAGCCAATCTGGGCAAGAATTACCAAAAGACCTACCTGGCGTAAGTAAGTGGATTTACCCGCCATATTGGGTCCCGTAATAAGCGCAATAGTGGTTTCCGGATAGTCCAGATGGGTGTCGTTTGGAATAAACTCTGCTTCGCCCATCAGCTTTTCAATTACCGGGTGCCTTCCGCTCTCGATTATTAGCCGGCGCTCATCGCTAAACTCAGGACGACTATAGTGATTTTGCCAGGCAAGAAAGGCTAAGGCGCTATATACATCGATCTCGGCAATGCACTGGCTAAGGGCTTGCAGGCGGGGGAGATGTGCTGCCAAATCCTGCCGCAAGTCTTTGTAAAGCTCATATTCCAGGTTCTTACTCTTTTCCTCGCTGGAGAGCACTTTAGCTTCAAATTCCTTGAGGCGGGGGGAGATGAAGCGCTGAGCATTGGCAAGCGTCTGTTTGGGAATATAGTAATCCGGCACCTTAGTTTTGTGAGTGTTCGATACCTCTAAATAGTAGCCAAATACCCGGTTGTAGCCCACCTTCAGGCTGGGGATGCCGGTCTTTTGCTTTTCGTCTTCTTCCAGGCGCGCAATCCAGCTTTTACCATCGTGAATAAGCTCCAGGAGTTCATCCAAATCTGTCTGATAGCCTTTCTTGAAGATACCGCCTTCGGTAATGGTAAGAGGTGGATTTTCATTGATCGCCTTGTCTATCAGCTCTGCGATATCCTCATAGCCCGCCAAAAGCTCTGCCCAAGGCAGGAAGAGCGCTTCATTGTATTGTTTTAGCTGCTCTTTCAATTCGGCAGCGCTGATCAGATAGCTATTTAGCGCCAGCAATTCGCGGGGATTGATACGAAGTGAACCTAAACGCGATACGATGCGCGAGATATCGCCGATCTCTTTTAACTTCCTGCGGGTTTCTTTTAGCTGTGCGGAATCTTGGATAAAGGCAGAGATTAGTTCCTGGCGGGCATAAATCTCCTGCGGGTGAATCAAGGGATGCAGCAGCCAATTTGCCAAGAGTCGCGCTCCCATGGGCGTTTGCGTAAGGTCTATTACGCTGAGGAGGCTGCCGTGCCTGGTACCATAGCGAATACTATGGGTTATCTCCAGATTACGCCGGCTTATCTCATCTAACTGCATATAGCCCGCCAGCGAGTAGTATTTCAGGCTGGCGATATGTGCCATGGGCACTTGTGCGTATAGGCTCATTACATAAGCCAGTGCGGCTCCCGCGGCAGTAGCGCCATAAAGCCGGTTATGCGCGCCAAAAGCTTCCAGGCTGCTAACGCCAAAGTGTTTCTTTAGCAATGCCGTAGCTTCGGCGGGCTGGAATTGCCAACTGTCAAATACGCTGAGAGTAGGCTCATAATCCAGGTTCAGCCTCTGGATAAGGTCTTTATTTACTAATGAATCCACGATTATCTCACGCGGCTGCATGCGCATGATCTCGCTGGCTAATTCTTCCTGCTGCAGCTCTGTGAAGACAAAATCTCCGGTGGAGAGGTCTAAGCAGCTAAAGCCAATCCTGCGGTTCTTATCCCCGAAATAAACTGAGCCTAAAAACACGTTGGAATTACCTTCCATCAAGTTTTGGTCTAAAACTGCGCCGGG
>JAQVIX010000039.1 GCA_028695495.1 Candidatus Cloacimonadota bacterium
ACGATGTGAGGATCAATTACTACGGCGAGCCTACCCCCGTGAAGCAGCTTTGCAATATCTCCATTCCAGAGCCGCGCACCATCGTGGTGCAACCCTGGGATAAAACCACCCTCGCGGATATCGAAAAAGCCATCCTCGCCGCTAATATCGGCATTACTCCGGAAAATGACGGCAACGTAATCCGCCTGCCTTTTCAAGCACTTACCGAAGATAAAAGAAAGGAAATCTCCCGCAATCTGAAGAAACTGGGAGAAGATGCCCGCGTGGCTATTCGCAATATCCGCCGCGATGTAAATGAACAGATCAAAAAGATGAAGAAAGATAGTGAAATAAGCGAAGACGACGAAAAGAAGCATCTGAAAGACATCCAAGACCTTACGGATGATTGGATCAAAAAGATCGATGACGTGGAAAAGGCGAAAGAAAAAGAAATAATGGAAGTATAAACAAAGCGGCTTCGGGTGAAGCCGCTTTTTTGTGCACTCGATGCGCTCGCGCAAATGAATGATGAACAATGAATAATGAATGATGGAGGCTGAGCTTCGCTCAGTTTGATCATAGCTTGCGCGTGGTTAACATAATGCGATATAGGCGTTTTACATCAATAATTAAGGATGAATGATGAAAGGTAATTTAATTAAGGACTTGAGTTTTGATTTCGCTTTGGATATTGTGGCATGCTACAAAGATTTATGCGAGAATAAGAAAGAATATGTGCTTTCAAAACAGCTTTTGCGTTCGGGAACCTCTATTGGGGCGAATGTGCGTGAAGCGGATTTGGCGATATCAAAAAAAGAATTCATCATGAAAGCACAGATAGCTCTTAAAGAAGCGTCTGAAACCGAGTATTGGATATTGCTGCTAATCAGGGGTGGGTATCTCCCCGATAATACCAATTTTCTACCTCGTGCACAACAGCTTATTCGAATCCTTACCTCAATCATCAAATCAGCCAAAGAAAACCTGGAAAACAGTAAAGATAAATAGTGGATAAGTTGGCTAAAACCTACAAATCCCCTGAAAGCCATATTATACGGGTTAAAACCCATATTTCAGTCTTACCCGATTACCCCGAAATTACCTCTATGACCTGATTTGGGTTTGCGCAGCGAAGCAAGCAAACAATGCCTCCATCATTCATCATTCATCATTCATCGTTCATTTTCTGAACAACTACGAACTAAGTAACTATCAAAAATCATTGACACAATTCCCCCCTTTCAGAATCTACCACACAGTAGTTAAGTATTGGAGAAATAATGCAAATAAATGGAAAAGAATACCGCAGCCTTTGGTATGAGGATGATGCGCTGAAGATGATAGACCAGAATCTCTTGCCTTATGAGTTTGAGATAAAAAGCTTTACAGACCATCTGGAAGTGGCAGAAGCCATCCGGATTATGACCGTGCGCGGCGCCCCGGCTATTGGTGCAGCCGGTGCTTATGGCATGGCGCTTACCATATTAAATGCACCAGACGAGAAGTTTCGCAATCATATCCGCAAGGCGCACGGTACTTTAATTGCTGCGCGCCCCACGGCTATTGACCTAAGTATCGGGGTAAATTACGTTTACGAAAGTGCGCTGAAGTTCATTCCCGATCTCTCTTATACCCGTCATGTAGCGCTCTTAGCGGCGCATGAATTTGCGAATAACATTGTGCGCGAATGCCAGGAGATTGGCGTGCTTGGCTCGCAGGTGGTGCCGCCGGGTGCGCGCATCCTTACCCATTGCAATGCCGGCGCTTTGGCTACCATAGATCACGGCACGGCTTTGGCGGTAATCCGCCAGGCGCATCGCGAAGGCAAAAACATCTTTGTGTATGTGGATGAAACGCGTCCCCGCTTGCAGGGGGCAAAGCTTACCGCCTTTGAGCTGGAGCAGGAAGGCATCCCGCATGCTATTATTACCGATGCCGCTTCGGGCTTTTACTTCTGGAAAGGCGAGATCGATATGGTAATCACCGGAGCCGATCGCATCTGCCTAAATGGCGATATTGCCAATAAGATAGGCACTTACGAGAAAGCGGTAATGGCGCAGGTGCACGATATTCCCTTCTATATCGCCGCACCGGTAAGCACCTTCGATTTTGCCTGTGTGTCCGGAAAGGATATCCCCATCGAGATTCGCAGCGAAGATGAAATCAAGCGCATTGGCGAAAATATCATCTGCAATCCCGGCTCTGCCGCACTCAATCCCGCTTTCGATATCACTCCCGCCAAATACATCGGCGGCATCATCACCCCCAAAGGAATATTCGAGCCTTCCGAGGCTGCGCAAAAGGTGCAATTATGAAACAATGTGATCTTATTATTAGCGATGGCGACATCGTAAGCATGGACTCCTCTTTCCGCATTTTGGAAAGCCACGATCTGGCGATTTCCGGCGGCAAGATAATCGATATCTACCCCACGGGAAGCAAGAAATATCGGGCAAAGGAAGATTGGGACGCTTCCGGCTGCTTCGTTACCCCCGGCATGATCAACGCCCACAGCCATTTGCCTATGACCTATCTGCGCGGTGTGGCAGACGATATGCCCTTGTATAAATGGCTTAGCGAATACATTTGGTCGCTGGAAGCCAAGCTTTTGGCGCCCGACTTTGTATATGACGCCAGCCTGCACGGTGCGGCGGAAATGCTGCTAAATGGCATTACACTTACAAACGATATGTACTTTCATATCGATAAGATAGCCGATGCCTGCACAGAAGCGGGGATGCGGGTGATAGTAAGCGAGGCGATCATCGAAGCGCAGTTGAAGGATGGCTTGGGGCATTTTATCAAGCGGCAGGAAGCGATTGCCGAGAGGTACAAGGCTGAGGAATTGGTAGATATTGCCCTGGCGCCGCACGCTATCTATACCTGCAGCAGGGATTTGCTAAAAGAGTGCGCAGCTATTACCGCCAAAAAAGGCTGGATGATTCATACCCACCTTAGCGAGACCCGTCAGGAAGTAGAAAACTGCCTCAAAGAGCATGGTAAAACGCCCTATCAATACCTTCATGAACTGGGTTTTGGTGAGCTGCATTGTCTCTTTGCGCATGGTGTGCATCTTTCGGAAAGCGAGCTGGAGCTGATGGCAAGCACCCGTAGTGCAGTAGCAATCTGCACAGATAGCAATCTCAAACTTGCCAGCGGTTTTGCTCCCTTAAAAGCCTTGCGCCAGCACGGGATACTAAGCCCCTTGGGCACGGATGGCGTGAGTAGCAATAACGATCTGGATTTGTTGGCGGAGCTTTCCACCACGGCGAAGCTGCACAAGGCGATAAATGAGGATCCGGAGTTTCTGAGCGCACAGGAAGCTTTTGCCCTCGTAACCATCGATGCCGCCCGCGCTTTGGGCAAAGGGGATACCTTGGGTTCGCTGGAGATTGGCAAAGCGGCGGATTTGCTGCTTATCGACCCCTACGAGCTAAATAGCCAGCCGCTCTATAACATCTATTCGCATTTGGTTTACGCAATGAATAGCCGTCAGATACGCGATGTATTTGTAGCCGGCAAAGCGGTGGTGCAAGATAAGAGCTTAGTAAACATATACGACGATGAGTTAATGAAAAAAGCCTTTCATTACGAGGGGATGGTGGAAAGATTCCTATGAAAAAGATAACGAATAAACGCGCTTTTTACGAATACTTTATCGTGCAAAAGCTGGAAGCGGGCATCGCGCTGAAAGGCACCGAAATCAAGAGCATCCGCGCCGGCAGAATCAACTTTAAAGATAGCTATGCCAAGATTGTAGATGGCGAGTGCATGCTGCTCAATTTCCATATCTCCCACTGGGAAAAAGCGGCATTCTTCAATCACGATGCGGAGCGTCCCCGCCGGCTGCTACTGCATAAACACGAGATTCGCCGCCTGAAAAGCCGCACCGAAGAGCAGGGTATGACCCTCGTGCCCCTGGAGATATACCTCAATGAACAGGGCAAATGCAAGATTACCTTGGGGCTGGCAAAAGGGAAGAAGCAGCATGATAAGCGCGAAACCATCAAAGAACGCGACCTTGAGCGCGGTGCGGAAGACCGCTAAATGGATAATGAACACGAATACCCACGAATGTCCGCAAATTAACACGAATTAGGTTAAAACCAGAACAAGTTCGCCACGAGCGTAAGCGCTCTGCCACCTGCAACCTGTCCCCTGTGAGAATAGCAGGCATTCCAAGATAAAATTGGGAAACAGTATTTGTAATAGACTGTAAATAATGCAATAACGTTACCGTTCATGGTAGGTTCTCGGTAGTTTTTCTTTGATGCGGCAGGCTGCCACATTTACATTGCTTCTACCATCACTTTTTCCTCGCCTCTCGCCCTCGCAATGCCCTCGTCTCTCCCCAGAAAATGCCGGTAGAGACGAGGGCATTGCGAGGGCGAGACACGAGCAACGCATGCGTTGCAACGAAATATGAAAGATGAATGATGAAGGCTCCGCAAGCGCAGACGGAGCATAACTGGCACATTGTGCGGGATATTTGCCAGGCTTTTGTAAGGTTATCCCTGGGTTCTCCTTGAATGTGTTGCTGTTTTTGCTTTATCATTACTGTTTGGTTCGTGACATTTTACTTAGCCACTACCAATGAACAAGCGCAATATCTTGTTCTAAAAAAATCTTGGAATGCCTGAAAAAGAGAATAGTTCTTGACATCTTTTTGCTTTTCATAACTTATGTTTTGCAGTGATTTCAGCATGCTGGAGTATATCATATAGATATATCCCAAAGGAGAAATAAATGAAAACACGTTCTTGTTTAATCGTCCTGATGATCCTGCTCATGAGTCTGCCTCTTTGGGCGGAGGATTGGCTCACCATTTACAATGATGATTTATCCCTTATCCGCAGCAAGTTTACGCTTGATTTGCCGGCGGGGAAGAGCAACTATAATTACGATGATATTACCTCGCGCATCGAGCCTGCTTCGGTGGTGGTAAGAGGTTCCGGCGTGCGCGTGGCAGAGCAGAATTACGAATACGACCTTGCCAGCAGAGACCAGATACTCATCAAGTATCTGGATAAGGAAGTGATTGCAGTAATGAAAGATGGCTCGCAGCTTACGGGCACTCTGAAGTTCTCGGATTACGGCAATCTGGGCATTATCGAAAGCAGCACCAAGCGCCTCTTAATAATCTCCAATAACGAAGTGCAATGGCTGCAATTAGCCTCGTTGCCGAGCAATTTCTATACCAAACCCACCCTGGCGTGGAGCCTGATAAACAAGAGTAAAGGCAAGGTACCTATGGAGCTTAGCTACCTTAGCGGCGGCTTTTCCTGGGATGTGAATTACAATGCCGTGTGGGATGGCAAAAAGCTGGACATCAATTCCTGGGTAACCATCAATAACCGCAGCGGCAAAGCCTTTGAAAATACCACCTTGAAGCTGATTGCCGGCGATGTAAATAAGGTGCAGGAAAGTCTTTACCGCAAGACCGACCGCTATGACATGGTGGCGGATGCCATGGCGATGGGTACAGCCGCTCCTTCTTTTGAAGAACGCGAATTCCACGATTTCCACATCTACACCCTGGATCAGAAGGTATCTTTTGCGAATAACCAAACCAAGCAACTGGAGCTGTACCCTACCCAAAACGTGGTAGCCGAAGGCGTTTACGAATACAATACTTTCGATAGCGGCGTAAAGAGCCTCATTCGCTTTATGAATATGCAAAACCAGGGTTTGGGCAAGCCGCTGCCCAAGGGTAAGTTCAAGATATACAAAGCAGATAAGGATAAGAATCTGGAGTTTATCGGCGAAGATAGCATCAAGCACACCAGCGTAAACGAAGAGATCAATATCAATACCGGCACCGCCTTTGATCTGGTAGCCAGCACGCAGGAGCGCAACCGCAAAAGCATCTCCAATAAGGTATCCGAGCGCGAGATTCACGTGTTGCTCAAAAACAATTCCAAAGAAACAAAACGGATAAACGTGGTGCATCAGCTTGGTTCAAATGCCAGGATTGTGGAAGGCGATTTGCGCTACAATTACGATGAGACGAAACACAAGGTTACATATATGGTGGAGCTGGCTTCCGGCACAGAACGCAGCTTCATGTTCAAAGAACGCACTGAATGGTAGTATTTTAACAAAGGCTCTTCCCAGTTTGTGGGGGGAGCCTTATTTGTTTTACAGATGTATTTTAAGATAGAGGAATACAATGCGCGAAAAGATTTTTACGAATATCGTGGGTTTACACCGAGAAATGCTGAAACTGATAGGCGAAGTTAATTCCCTTACTCCCAGCCCCAACGCCCTGGAGGAAGCCATCGATGAAAGCTGGCATCCCAAGTGTGATGTATTTCAAAGCGATACGCACTGGATAGTGGTGGTGGAGCTGGCAGGCGTGGAAAAGGAAGATATCTCCATCTCGGTGGCGCAAGAGTATCTGCGCATCAGCGGTGAGCGCTTTCTTTCTTCCGGGCAGCGCCCCCTTAGTTATTACAATATGGAGATTGAAACTGGTCATTTCGAGCGCCGCATCTTTTTCCCGGAAGTAGCGCTGAATAAAGAAGAACCGCAGGTAAGCTACATCAATGGCATCCTGCGCATTGCCTTTGCCCTCGCCCCCGTAGTGGAGCGGATAATCCCTATTACATAAAGGATTAGCCTCTTTGTTCGACGCCCTTGGCAGCAAAGTATTTTCCACGGTGGTGGCGCTCTCCATGCTGCTCTTTAGCTCCTTCAAGGGAAACGACCCTGCCATCTCGCAATTTCAGCTTAGCAAAACCGATAGCTATCTTTATGTAAAGGCACAGCTTAGCACCGCCTTTGAGAATGATTTTCCCAGCATCTTTGCCTCTGGAGTGCCGGTAAATATCCATTACGATTTAGACCTGCGCGGCGCTAACGGCTATCATGGTAAACGGCGGGTAACAAATAGAATAAGCTACGATCTCGCCACCGGCATTTACGAGATTCGTAAAGAGGGCTTGCCCAGCATTTATAGCAAATCCATATCGGAAGTGCTGCACGAAGCGGCGCATTTGGAAGTGGCGATACCCTATAACCGAGAGTGGGGCGAGCTAAAAGTGAAACTAAGTGCCTCTTTGCCCAAGGTATATTTCAAAGAGCTGGGCAAGCAGATGGATTTGATGGTGCTCTGGAAATATAAAAAGCCCGGCGCCAGCGGCAGTATCGACCTGCGCCGCCTGGATTAAAGGAGTAGCGATGCGAAAACTCAGCCTGCGCCTGCGCATCTTCATCCTCTTTTTCACCGTTTCGGTGGGAGGTTTGGTGGTGCTAAATAACGTGTTTCAGGATAAACACAATAACATCCACGATGCCCTAAGCAAGATGGAGCTAAGCAGCTCACTACGCGAGATTCGCCAGGCGAGCCGCGAGGATTCGCTCAAAGCCCAATCCCTGATGCGCATCTATAGTGAAGGTAAAGCCGCGGTAAATATAGCGCTTAGCGAATCCCGCATCATGACCTCTTTGGTGCTGCTCATTATCATCGTGCTTTCTACCGCCATCTTTTTGATTGTAATTTCCCGCATCAATAAACCGCTAAAGGAGCTAAAAAACGCCACCGATCAGATTCGCCAAGGCAATTTCTCCGTGCATCTCTCGGAAAAAGGCATGCCGGAGATTCGCGAGCTAAAAAGCAGTTTCAATTTCATGTCCTGCGAGCTGGAAGCCGTGCAAACCCGCCTTTTGATTGCCGAAAAAGAGATGATCTGGAAAGACCTCTCCCGCATTTTGGCGCATGAGATAAAGAACCCCTTAACCCCCATCCAGCTCGCCATCCAGCGCCTGGATGAACGCCTGCAAACTGATCCCGATACGGTAAACGACATCCTGAAAGAATCGCTTAGCATCATCGCGCAGGAAGTGGAAAACCTCCGGCTTTTAGCCCAAGATTTCTCGCAATATGCGCGGGCAAATCAGCCGGCACTTGAACTCCTTGACCCTGCCGAAGCGCTTAGCGAAATCGTGAATTCCTACCTCTCGAACTATGAAATCAAGCTGGATTTGGCAGAAAACCTGCTCATCCGCTTCGATAAAACGCATTTTTATCAGATTATTACCAATGTACTCCAAAACGCCATCGACGCCTGCGAAGAGAATCCCAAAATCGAGGTAAAGCTATATAAAGAGCGCTCTTATGCCGTTCTTAGCATCATCGATAACGGCAAAGGCATCGCCGAAGAAGACCTCAAACGCATTTTTGAACCCTATTTTTCGCGCAAGACCAAAGGCACCGGGCTGGGACTGGCGCTGGTGAAAAAGCTCGCCGATGTAAATCACAGCATCATCCGCGTGAAAAGCAGCCCCGGCGAAGGCAGCAATTTCACCTTCATTATCGAGGAAAAATCCCCATGAAAATCCTGATTATAGACGATGAGAAGAACATCCGGCTTACGCTTTCCACCATTTTGGAAGATGAGGGCTACCGCACGGAAACTGCCGGCAATATCGCCCTGGGTTTAGAGAAACTGGAAGAATATGACCCCGACGCCGTGCTTTTGGACGTGCTACTGCCAGACGGCAATGGGATAGACGCTCTTGCGCAGATCAAGGCGCAATACCCAGCGCTGCCGGTAATAATGATCTCCGGCAATAGCAATATAGCAGACGCCGTAAAAGCCATCAAACTCGGCGCTTTCGACTTTTTGGAAAAGCCCCTCAGCCTGCCCAAGGTAAAGATCGGCGTAAAAAAGGCAATGGACTTCTATGCCATGAGCCTGAAACTGATGCGCATGCAGGCAGATAGCGAGCGGGATTGGCGCATGATTGGCGATAGCGGCGTAATGCAAGACTTACAAAAGATGATTCACAAAGTGGCGCCTTCCAACGCCAAAATCCTCATTCAGGGCGAAAGCGGTACAGGCAAGGAACTGATTGCCAGATTGATCCATACGCGTAGCAACCGCGCGGATAAGAGCTTTGTGAAGTTCAATTGCGCTGCAATCCCCCGCGAGCTTATCGAGAGTGAACTCTTTGGCTATGAAAAAGGCGCTTTTACCGGTGCGCAGGCGCGCAAGAAAGGCAAGCTGGAAGAAGCAGATGGCGGCAGCCTCTTTCTGGACGAAATAGGGGATATGGAGCTGGAAGCGCAGGCGAAAATATTGCGCGTAATCCAGGAAGGGGAGTTTGAACGCTTGGGCAGCAACCAAACGCACAAGATAGACGTGCGCATTATCGCCGCTACAAATAAGGATTTACCTGCCCTGGTGCAAAAAGGCAGCTTCCGAGAAGACCTCTTTTTCCGCCTGAATGTGGTGCCCATATTCAGTCCGCCTCTGCGCGATCGCCAAAGCGATATCCCCTTTTTGGTAGAACACTTTGCCGTGGATTTGGCGCTGGAGCTTGCCTGCAAAATCAAGCGCTTTTCCGCAGGCGCCATGCAAACGATGCAGGCGCAACGCTATCCAGGCAATGTGCGCGAGCTAAAGAACATCATGGAACGGATTTACCTCCTCAGCGATAAGGAGTTACTGGAGAAAGAGGATATTTTGCCGCTACTACCGGGAACTGCTATCAAAAGCGACACAGATTTATCCTTTTGGGAAGAGACCACGAAATATCAGGATAAGAAGCGGGAATTTGAAAAGCGCTACCTCAAAAGACAATTAGAAAAACATCAAGGAAACATCAGCAAAACCGCGGAAGCGCTTGGACTCCAACAGAGCAACCTGTCTCGCAAACTCGCAGATCTCGCAAGCGAGAAATGAATGATGAATAATGAATGATGAATGATGAAGGCATTGTTTACTCGCTTCGCTCGCAAACCCAAATTAGGTAATAGAGGTAGTCTCGGGGTAATCGGGCAAGATTGAAGTTTAGGTTTTAGCCCGTATAATATTGGCTTTCAGGTGATTTGGAGGGTCATACCCAAGCTTATTTACTATTCTCCAGGTTTTCTTTAGATGATTTGATAATTGATGTAAGGATGCGAATAAGTTGTTGTGACCGAGGTAGTAAGTTAGTATTATTAGGTAGATACCCTCCTCTGATAAGTAGCAATACCCAATATTCAGTTTCAGATGCTTCTTTTAAAGCTATTTGAGCTTTTACAATGAATTCCTTTTTTGATATAGCCAAGTCAGCTTCACGCACATTCGCCCCAATAGAGGTTCCCGAACGCAAAAGCTGTTTTGAAAGCACATATTCTTTTTTATTCTCACATAAGTATTTGTAGCATGCCACAATATCCAATGCGAAATCAAAACTCAAATCCTTGATCAAATTATCTTTCATTTTTCATTCTCCATTTTTATTGAACAAAACGCTTATATCGCATTATGTTAACCATGCGTAAGCTATGATCAACCTGAGCGAAGCTCAGCCGCCATCATTCATCATTCATTATTCATCATTCATTCAAAAGAATCTAAGATACGCGCATCCCGCTATAACGGAAAGAACGGTAAAACTAATCCCCGCCAGCGAGAGCATCGTGCTCTTTTTATAGCTGGAGGGCGCAAATACCAGCTTCAATTCGTGCTCCCCTGCCGGTATTTCCACGCCGCGCAGGATGTGATTTACCGGATGGATGGCGATTTCCTTATCGTCCAAATAGGCTTTCCAACCGGCGGGATAATACACTTCGCTTAATACCAAAAGGCTGGGCGCATCGGTGGCTACATCGTATTCGAGCTTGTGCATTTCCGCTTTGGTCTGCTTTACAAAGCTGGAATCCGGCTGCTCAATAAGCGGCAGCGGGCTTTCCAAGAGCGCCGTTTGGGCAGGATCAAAGCGTGGGTCTTGCAAGCGCGCAAACATTTCTTCCTTATTTGCCATTACTTCGGTATTCTGCACAAACCAGGCACGCGGTAGGGCAAAGAGATTTTCATAGATGCTCACTTTGCCATTATTAAATACCGGACGCAGGTTTTGCAAACGCGAGCCGTAGGGAATGGAATCCGGAATTACGATATATTTGGTAGAAAGCATATTCAACACAGGCATTTGCAGCTCGATGCCGGGTTCTTCAAATACGCCTTTTATATAGCGCTGGAATTCGCTTTTTTCGCCAACGATGAGACCCAGGATTTCATCATAAGGTTTTAGTTTTGCCGCAGAATAGCCATTGATAGTTTGGTGATAATATGCCCATTCGCCGGCGGGACGTGGGTTATTGGAAATGGGGAAGATGCGGAAATTGCCTTCCTGCGAGAGCAAAAAGCGATCGTAATCCTGCATTTGGAAATACACTTCGCGCTCAGATACCGGACGCATATACGCCTTTTTCAGGTGTTTCCCCGTATATGGCCAGAGGTCGGCAAAGCAGATAATACTTAGCAGAATAAAGAGATATGCGGGTTTGATTTTCTTTATCGAGCTGAGGTAGATAAGCCCCAGGCTTACCGTAAGAAAAAGCAGCGAGAGGGTGCCGCTTTTTACCAAAAGTCCCAACCGCAGCTCGCGCACCCCCGCCAATCTGCTAAGCGCACCGGCTTGTTCATATTGCGCAATCTCCGCCGCCGTGCTGAAGGGTAAGCCGCTAAAGATGCTTTTTGCCGCTACCAGCCAGAGGATATAAATACCGCCCATAATCCAGAAGAGGCGTTGATAAATCTTTTGCCAGCGCGGGTTTCCGATATTCTCCTGAATCTGCTGTAAGCCCAGCCCCGCTAAAATTACGGCATTGAATTGCACGATAACCAGCGTCATGGAGGGAACGCGAAACTTATTGAAATATGGCAGATAGTTCAGGAAGATGTCCGAGAGCCGGGGCGTGGCAGAGCCAAAACTGAGGATTGTAAAGATGCCGGAAGTAATCCACAAAAAGCGCGCTAAACCCTTTTGCGAACCCCACAGCGCAAAGACTCCCAGCGCCAAAACCAGAATGCCAAAGTAGTTATATATTTGCGTAAAAGGCATATAGCCCCAGTAGTTATTGCTTTCGTTTGTAGCGATCCCACCAAAGAAATCCGGAATGATAAAGCCGGCTATTTCCTTGGGGTGAAAGCTCCAACCCTGCGCATAAGCCTTATCCAGCCCTTCCGCCCCGCCGCGCATGGTATGATGGCTGTATTCCATGGTGCTGAGGTAGGGGTTCATCACCGCCAGCGCAGTTAATCCAAAGGCGCAAACAATGAGCAAAGTCCAGAATCCAAAGCGTTTAAGGTCTTTGCTTTTGATGCTTTGAATTAGCTCAAATATCCAATACATCCCCATCAAAAGATAGAGGTAATAGCTGATTTGCGGGTGATTTTCGCGCAATTGTGTAATCAAAAAGGTGGAAAGCAGCCCCAGCGAGAGCAGCGTTGGTTTTTCGCGCAGCCGCAGCATCGCCCAAAATACCCAGGGTACATACATCATGGCGCGGAATTTCGTATTATGCCCAATATCCAAAAGCCCCACCCAATGGCAGGAAAAGATGAAAGCCAGCGCCGCAAAAAAGGCAATCAGCGGCTCTTGCTTTAGCTGCCGCAGGATGAGAAACACCCCCCAGCCGCCGATAAAGAGCAGCAGGATGCGCCAATTCATTAGCTTATCTGTATAACGGGTAATGCTTTCCAGGAAGGGATAGCGATTTGGAAAAGAGATCATATAGCTGGGCATGCCGCTGAACATATTTTGCGTCCAGAGCGCCTTATCTTTGTGCGTAGCATTGTAATCCACAATGCTTTTGGCGGCACCGCGCCATTGGCTGATGTCCGAAGCCTGCGGTTCCATATTTTGATATGCCACAGGGAAATAAAGCAGAGAGAGCAGCACAAACAAGATGCCCATCAATATGTAGCTATGGTATTTAGCGGGGATCAGGGCTTCGGCTTCCGCTTTGGCTTTAGGCGCAGCCTTTATATTTTTTTGGTTGACTTTTTTCTGGCTCATAAAATCCTCAATTTATAAGATCATTATGCCAAGCATATTTACTGGCGCTATTGGTCAAGCAAAAATAATTTGAGGAACGAAAGATGATCTTCATTTACCAGAAAAAGATCTATATCCGATGACAACCCCTTTGGTCACTTTAGACAAGCCCTTTGGAAAATTCCGCCTTAAAATTCAAGAGATTTCCAAAACCCCTGTCATTATGACAAGAGGTTTGGAAATAATTAAGTTGATATTATCTTTTTATTCCCACGTGCCACAGCTCGGGCAAGCTCTTTTCCATCGCACTTTAGGGTAATGTTCATTTGAATATTTGCTGGTTTTGAAGAGACAGTAGGCACCTGCCCGCCCGCTGCATATCCTGATGTTTTTACCGGCGCTGGTACTGGCGCAAAGGTGGGCATTTTGATGGAATTAAGTGCTTTTCTAATCTGTTCTGCGCCCCCAAAGTTCAGCGCATCAAAGAACCCTACGCCAAAGCGCTTAACTCTATCTGCCGAAACGATATATTCGTTATCCGATACCGCTATGATATTTGAATCCGATGTGGTGCTTCCTTTTCCACGGAAAAGCCCACCACTTGCAAATTTTTGTTCCGCAATCATCTTCACCTGCGCAAAGCCCAGCGCCCCCACCGAAGCCGCTAATATGGGCGCCAACCAAGCTGGCTTGATGGTAAGCGCATTCGTGATTCCCTCGAGAGTATTCACCGTAGCGCTTGCTATTTGCATCTTCTGTTCTGTCCGTTTCAGGGTGCGTTGTTTTTTCTCATATTCTTCGTTAATGCGCTCTTTTTCCTTTGCTAACCACGCATCCGTTTTCCGCTCATTTTTTGCCCGTTTCTCCAAATCTACCAAAGCCCTATCCCGCTGCAAACCCAGGTTATTGTACATCTGGCTAAAGATTCCCGTAATGCTGTTTGCCATCTCTTGAAAAGCCCCTTTCACCTTGCTATGCTGTTCCTTTGGTAACCCGACACCATCCATTATTTTTCCATACAGTGTCTTGTCCCCCTGAAACCCTTCAAATTCCTTTTCCAACTCTTTCAGCCTGGCTTTGAATAGCGCCACCTTCTGCGCTGGCAAAATATCCAACGCATCCACATCCTCCCGAAGGCGCGCCTTTTTCCACTCGAAATAACCCTTATCCAAAAACTTTATTTCATTATAATACTTCGCTATATCACTGTCTCGATTCACTGCCAATAAAGCTTCTTGATACCGTTTTTTATAGATCGCCAGAAGTTCCTTCTCTTCCTCAGTGAGTTCCCCATCTGCCCATAAAATGTCCTCTAACTTCCGATAATACTCCTCTGCTTTCTTAGCTATATCAGAATATGTCACCAGACCCAAATCCCGCAATTGGTTCATTCTGGACATCACTGCATCATACTGAGCCTCATCCAAGGCCTTGGTTTGATCGAAAACCCACCGCTCTTTATCAGCCTTTGGCATATTCATTGCTTCTGCTTCAGTCTCGATCTGCTCACGTTTCCACTGATAATACTCACTATCAAAAAACTTTAATTTATCATAATGTGCGGCCTTATCCTTCTCGATACGCTTATCATGTTCCTGATTAATTTTTTTTATCTCATGCGCCTTAAGCTCTTCCAGCGCATTCCGTTTTTTACTTCCCTTCTCGTAAAGTGCAATTTCCTTGTCGATCTTTGCTGAAACCTCCGCAATTTCCTTCTCTCGCAAGTCAAATCGCGCCTTCTTAAGAGCTTCATATTCGCGCAACATCTTTTCGACCTCAGAAAGAGGCGGTTCCTTACCTGGAGGCTCTTTATCGCCACTTCCGCTATCATTATCTTTTTCCGGGCCAAATGCCTGCATCGATGCGATCTTTTCCTTCTGCTGTGCCGCCTGCTTCAAAAGACTCGCCGTCTTCAGCAGCGACGCCCGTTCCGCCCGATAAAAAGCCTCCGTATTATTCCCCAAACTCTCCATTCCCGCCGCCAGGCTGCGCAAACGCTCTGCAGACATCTCCGCCGTGGACAAAAGCTCATCTTTATAACCTTTAATCGCTTTCAAAGCCGTTCCCCGCGCCCCCTTCATGAAGTAATCATACCAGGTAAATTCCTTAGCCAATTCTTCATACGCATTTACCCGCTTGTCTTGAACATCCAGCCGCGCCATCTCGATATTATTCTTATGAATCTCTTTGGTTAAACTATGAATTTTACCCCGCGCATCCCCCGCCATTTTCCGCACTGCATCCAGCTTCTCAGCATAAGTCCCTGTTGAACTGATAATCCCCGGATAGCGCTTCTGAAGCGCATTGTGAACCCGCTCCAATTCCTTGTTTTCATCGCTGCTTCGTTTAGCCTTAAGCGTTAGTTCCTCATACTTTTCCGCTAATTCAACCGTCACCTGCGCTGTTTCTTTTTTCTGCTGCAAATCCTTGTTCGTGCTCTCCAGCAGGTCTTTCTGCACCGCTATATTATTCCGGATTTCCTTCGTATTCTTCTTAAAAAGAGCGTTTAACCCCACAAAAGCAGCCGTCACGCCGATAATAACCCAACCTATAACAGGGATGCTCGCCACAAAGGACTGAACCGCTGTTCTTGCCGCCACAAACGCCGCCCCCAAGCCCTTCATCGCCACACTGAAGGTGATAGTCGAAATAGTCGCTGTTTTCTGCGCTCCCGCCAACACCATCATGGTCATAATCTGCTTCTGCTGTTCGATCGTAAGAGCTGCCCACGCCGCCCGATCCGCCATCACCGCCAATGTCTGTTTCACCACCAAAGCATTCGCCACGATCAGCCCCACCGTGATCGCCGCCTGCGTGGTGCTAAATTCCGCTGCTTTTTCGATCAAGGGAGTAATAGCCCGCGCAAAATCCGCAATCGCTGGCGTCAAAACATCACCGATTGCCGCAAAGAGGGTCTCCATTGCGTCCTGCATTTGTGCCATTGCTCCGGCATAAGAATCCGCCATGCGCGCGGAAGAGCCGGCAATCCCCGTCTCCGTACTCTTAAAGGTAGAAAGCATCGCCTCTCTGAATTCTGGAAGCGTCAGCTTACTGAGGTCATCAATGCCATGAAAGCTGCGGATCAATTCGAGGATTCCCCTGTCTCGCAGCATGATCGCCGCACCCGCACCGCCCGCAAAAGCCCGTCCCACAGCGTTTGCCGCTTCCACGATATCGATCCCCATGAATGCCGCCAAATCTTGCACGCTTTCCAGCACGTTTTCGGCATCTAAGCCGAATGCCTTGAGGTTTGCGCCTGCTCCCACCACTTCGCGGAGGGTAGCGGGAGTTTCGAGGGCTACTTTCCGGAATTTTTCAAAGGCGGCGCTAGCGCGGTCTGTATCCTGGTAAAGATTAAAGAGGCGCAGCCGGAGCTGTTCAAACTCGCTGGAAGTCCGGATAACTGTTCCAAACACCTTGTCCAAAACGCCATACATTTGCTTGATACCCTGAATGGCAAAGCCTATTTGAGAGCTAAATTGTCTTGCAGACTCAAAAAGACTGCGGAAGCGATCCTCAAATTCCTTAAACACGCCTAATTTAGCCGTAGAGATATCGATATCGACGGGGATATTATATTGTTTTCCGATTTGGGCAATAAGCTGCTGCAGCTCTTCTTTGCCCTTAAATTCCAGTTTTATGACGAATTTTGAATTATCCATTTGCATATCCTTTTAATACACTTAGCTTGTTATTAGGTATACTAATATAAACAAGTAAGGAGTTAATCATGGTACCGTATGTGTTAATCGTCTTCGCTATCTTATACGTTCTTTTTCGTATTGGAGCATCTGGAATAGGCGATCCACTTCGAAAAAAGACAGGCATAAAAGAAATAGACGACCTCCTCAAGTAGTCCCCACCAGGGGGCAGATAGTCTGCGCCCTCTCCTCATAATAAAGCTCTGCCAAAGCTACAGCTTCATCGATTTCAATTTCACCTGGATCGGCACCGATCCGATACATCAAATACCTCAGATTCATGAAGATATCTCTTCCGTCGTCGTCTGAGCCATCTCCAGCATCTGGTTCAATTCGATTGGTCCGACGGTGATATCGATCACAAAAGGGACGAATACCCCCAAGCACTGGATTAAAGAGCATTCCGCCCACGCCACCGCCCCCGTTTCCTCTTCACACACATCGCTTTTGGTGATGATTTCGCAGATTTCGGGGAGTTTGCCTTTTTCCAAAAGCAGTCCCGCCAAATCCGGCAAATCCAGGTCTTTGATTTTGCTGAGATCGCCGGTTAAAACTCCTTCTATCCCCGCTTCTTTGAATAGCGGAAACAAGCTCGATAAGGTACTTACATCGGTATATACTTTCATAATATTCTCCTATAATTTATAATTACTTCGCTGTCAGCGGCGTTCCATCTTGGGTTTGTACCTTTTCGGAAATCTTGAGTGCCAGGTAATCCAAAAGGTCTTCATTGAAAAGGCTGCTATCAAAGCTGAGTGGCGCATGCAGGGTACCGGATGCTGAGGCGCGTCCATAAGCTGAAACAGCACATATACGCACGTGGGCATAGCTTTTTGCAGTTTGGGCAAAGGGGATATCATACACAAAGCGGGGAGTAGAGCTATAGAAGGTAATCAAAGCCGCTTCGTTTCCGCCGATAGTAGTTTCCGCCGCGTCATTCAGCAGGATATCAAAGCGGTAGCTAATGCCCACACTGCTGCTTTCCGAAAGCGCGTCCGCCCCGATGATAACCTGGTTGTTTTGAATGGAAAGAGCCTGGTTTGTGGGAACTGTGGGCACATCCTCGTTTATCAGATCTATAGGCGAAGCTTTTCTGATATAATGATGCGAGGTGGGAGACGCAGGCGTAAGGAATTTGCTATTTCGATAACACACCATGCAGTGGAAATATTTTCCGCGCCAGGCGGCGCTTTTGGGCACGTTTGCCAGGTTTGCCACGCTGCCTTCAAAATAGATAGTGGCGCCGCTATCTGCCACGATTGAGCCGCCATCCCGGGTGATTTGCGTGTTTTCCCGCTCATCGATGCACCAATAAAAGAGGTAAAAACCGCCGAAAGGCTCGGTAATGCTGCTTGTGATAAGGCGTAGAAAGGCCGACTGGTCTGAAACCGAAGGCGGGGTGGGAATTACGGCATCCAGGTTCTGTATCATATGGCTGATCTGGTCATAGCGCACGGCATCTTTAGTGTCTGCGCCTTTGGGTAGATTATGGATTTTTTACCCCTGGCATCCAGGGGATTTTTTAGCCCAAATGTACCATCATCAGCCACCTGGATTACTGGATTCTGAGCTAAAAATAGCTCCATAAGCGCCTGAAGCAACAGCTTCTTAGGCTCATAATTTGCTGTGGAATCCGCAGTAAACACCAAATCCGCCAATACTGGAGTGGCAGATTCTTCTAATTCGTGTAGCATCTTATCGTTGTTGTCAGACATAGGTAACTCCTTATATAATAATTCTGTGATTGTTTTTCAATTTTAAAAATGAATCCTTATCTATCTTCAAGAAAGCGAGGTTTGCCGAGATGAGGGGGAGGCTGGTGAGGAGATCTTCGCTGTGAAATGTAAGCTCGATCGATTGCCCGGCATTGAGGTTTGTGATCTCCTTGTAGCCAAAATCTCCCTCCGGATATACATACAAATCCAGGGTGCGTCCATTGCAATAACGCGGCTGCAGCAGGATGGCTTTGCGCATTTGCCGCGCATGGTTTATCACCTTCATCAGGATAAGGTGTTGATCGCTATCGCTGGAACGCGTATTATAGAGCTTAAGGCTTACATTGGCGCGATAGCCTTTGAATACGGGGATGCTTTTTCCGCCCAAGGTAGTGATAAACTCTTCTACAGGTTCAAATACCACCATTCCCGCAGCCTGACGCGTATCGAAATGCACGTTCAATTGCTCATGCACATAAAAACGGGGACTGCCATAATTAAATATCGGATACATAATCAGATAAACCTAAAATCAATTACGCGGTTTGCGCTACTGTAATCCACCGCCAAGGCGAGCGCCCAAAACTTATCACCATGATGCGGCTGCATCTCGTCCGCATTGTAGCTGAATGTGTTAGAGCGGTTTGCACTGCGTTTAATGGACAGGATGTGGCTAATGAGGCTGGCATCGTGGGGAATGCGGATGCGCTTTTCTTCAAAGGCGATTTTGAGGTTTTTTGCCAAACGTTCTTTAACCGCTGGAGCAAAAGATACCCCGCGCACCTTCGCCGGAAATTTAAAGGCCAGATCTTCATGCAAGTTCATCCCGATGCCGCCTTTATCGATAGCCATAATCTGGCATTGAGGCTGCATCAAAAGCTGGGTAAGCCGTTCTTTTTGCTCTCGGAAGGAAGTCTTTTGCCATTCTTTCATGGAGGTATTCCAGATAATCTGGCTTTCGCGCAGGGTTTCTGCTACCGCCGTTTCGTCTCGCGTGCGTCCGATATCCACCCCATACACCAGGGGCAAGTCCCTATCCCAATTTTTTGCCTGCAGCAAAAAGGCATCGCTCAAAGGATCATACAGGCAAGGCTCGATAAGGTTATAAGGCACATAGCTCTCCGCCGTATCCAGGGGCACACATTCATAAGCTTGGGCAAATTCCTCCGGGTCAAAGAGCTCGCGCAGCTCCTCAATATCCACCGGGAAGCCATCCGCCTTGGCATCGTGGATAGTGATGCAGTGCTTGCTCCATTTCTTGCTTTTGCGGCTGTAAATCTGCCAAAATTTATCGATGCGGCTCTTGGGGGTAGAGAGTACGGTAACGCGCCCATTTACCGCCGTAATGGAAGGCACCATGGCGCGCCAGATTTCGTTATCGCGGATGGTGAAGGCATATTCATCGAAATAAACATCGCCATTGAAGCCGCGGGCGGTGCGCCAATTTGTAGAGCATACGCGTATGGCACGACCGTTTTCGAGCTCGATGAGACCTTCTTTATCCTTCAGCGGCAAGATATCCAGGGCATCCAAATGTTCCCGGATATAATCCATCACGATTTCGGCATTCATCTTGGAAGCGGATACGATGAGCTGATTGCGTTGACGGATAAAGGCGCCGCTGATGGCATCCACAGCCGCTGTATAGCTGATGCCAATCTGCCGGCTTTTATTTACGATGCGCCAACGCGCCGTATCCGTTACAAACTTCAATTGATAAGGATACAGCGTCCGCTTGATATATGGCGCTAAAAGCTCAATGTATCTGTTCATAATTCATCAGCCGTGAAGGGCTGCGTAAATACCCTTTCCACTTGGCTAAAAACCAAAGCCACTGTAGCTTCACTACTGCTGCTATAGATGGCGGGCACCTGCGGCGAAACCAGATACTTCTGAATGCGGAAAGGAATGATGCGCTCGATGCCGTCAATACGAATAGCCAGCGGGATAAATATGCGTTTCCCGCTGGCATTGTATTTAGAGGCTATCAGTTGTTTGGTTTTATTCTGCATTAGCTAAAGCTAAGCTCAATATCCGTAGTGCTGCCGCTTACATATACAGCAGATTCCACCGCAGCCTTGTTGATGGTAATCAAGGCAGTAGCTTTTAGATTTTGGGGTATCGTGTATGCGCTGCCGCTATCTTTGAGCCACTGGATATCCAGGCGGTACTCACCATCTATGTTTACCGGCAAGTTCAAAGGAAGCTTTGCCTTGATGCTGTATCCGCCGTGTTCTGCGGTTTCGCTGGGCTTTACCGCTTCCAGTATGATGATGCCCGGATCGATATATAGAGCAGAGCCTTTCGGTGGTGTCCATTTTGCCTTCCAAGCATCGCTGTCTTTCAATACATCCCGCACGGCAGTATAATCTGAACCCAAAGGCGTATCTGGAAATGCCGGGCATTCCACGGCGATAATGGCTTCCAATTTTCCGCCATCCAGCTCGCCAGGCAAGCCACTCAGGGTCTTTGTAGACGAGAAGCCCATATTAATCATCATATAAGCATAGTCTTCGGATACCGAATGGATATTACCAATATCATCATCCAGGCTGATTACCATGATCTTATAGCGAATTTTGATGGATTTATCCGTGGCATTCAAGGGTAAAGGCACCCCAAAGATCGTGGCGTTAGCCTGCCCCTCGCCGTTATTAAAATTCGCCCAATTTACACCCAGATTTGAGATGGTTGAGGGAAGCACTCCCGCAACGGACTGAAATAAAACCACTTGTTTTATAACTTTCGGATTGTTGCTCGTGTCCAGGTATTTTAAGGGCTGCCAGCCCGTACTATCCAGGTATTCTGGATCTACGATTTGAACTTCTGTGACTTTTTTAATTGCCATTTTATTTTCCTCCTTGTACTAATAATTCATAACTCTCAATTCAAATATCATCCACGTCCGTATTGATCCACACATAATCTTCGGTGGTTTCCGGCTTTGTGGGCTGGATGTAAATATCCGGACCATGTATCTGCGCCCGCGCTGCCAGATTCTGCATTTCCTGGCTAATCTCTGCCATTTCCGCCAAAAGCTCCTCCAGTTCCAGGCTGGTGCTGCGGCTCTCTTTTTGCATGCTGCGCAGCCGCGCGTTCAGATAGCGCAGGCGAATATTAATACGGCTCATAATTTCAACATGTTTAGCGCTGCTTCCGCCGCATTGGGCATGATGTCAAAGGGCGCAAAGGTGATATCCGTATCCATGTCATACACCGCCTTAAAAAACTTATCCAATTGCCCGCCAAATACATTCTGCAGCGGTTTGATGCGCGTATTTAGGAATATCTTCAGCTCGCCCGTGGCCTCTCCGCCCCCGCCCAAACTGCCCGGCATCATCAGCGAAGCCAGCCGTGGCGGCACGCCGTGGCAGCTGATGATCTCCGCCACCAGTGAATCCTTGAGTTCCAAAAACTTCCCATCGCTGTGGTCTTGCAATTTTTCCAGCTGCACTTTTACGCCTTCCGGCAAGGGTGCCAGGCAGAATTTTGCGGCATTTTCCACCCCGCGAAACTTTGCATAAAAGAAATTGCGCAGCCCTATCTCCGTAGCGGGGCTGATGTCTCCGCCCTGGATAAAGAGGATGCCGTCCGGAATCGCATTGTTTTTGAAGAAATTGTTGTTATACTTCTTGATCGTGCTGATGGTGCTGATGGTAGCATCGTGGATCAAAGGCAGATAGTCTGGCGATCCCCATACATGCGAAAGCAGGCTCGGCTCCCGAAAATGCCATAGTTCATCCTCCTGAAACTTCTGCTTCTTATCATCCACTACCTGAATGAAGGCACCGCTCTCATCCAGCTCCATCGTCCAGCTGGGGATGTGGTAAATCTCCACCTCGCTGCCCACACGCACTATCTCCCAAAAGGCATCGCCAAAGATGCGCAAATCCAATATCGTCTTTTGCAAGAGCGTAAATACGGAATCCTCGCGCACGCTTGTCTTTAAGCGCTCTATCACCTGGCTGTCTTCGATGCCATCGCCCAAGATGCAGATGGTTTTTAGGTTTATACAAGCCGCATGCCAGCTATTGGTATAATACGCCTCGATCAGCTCATCAACGCTAAAGGGGCGCGCATATTCCGTCTGCTGCTGCCCCTTTTTGCGGCTCTTGCTATCCTTGCTTTTAAATATATGCACTTGCATTAGATTTCCTGCTGCAATTCATCTGCGCTCTCGCGCACATCCGGCAGATAGCCGCTATCAATGGCGAGACCTATGTAGCACAAATCGATCCATTGCGTCCGGATGTCTGGAATGCTGATCGCATCCAAGCAAACTTCGCCTTCATGCTGTTTCCCAAAATTGTGCATCATCATACAAAATATCTCAAACGCAGCCAAGGGCGAATAGTTACGGGCATAATATGCAGCGTAAGTAAGTAAATCTTCTATATATCCCGCCGAAGCCTGCTTATAGATTCGATACAAATTGTAGCGGCTGCCCTTAAGCTCCGGATAAAGGAAAATCCCCCGTTCAGAGGGGCATATTTCTTCCATTAGCGGCCCGTAAGCCTTATCCTGGAACGTCTGATACTCCACTATAGCCAGCGTATGCTGCCCCAGGCGGTCTGGCTCCCTTAGCCCCTCGTGCACTAAAAGCTTATCTTTGTCATACACTGCGGGGGGATACACACTATCGCCTTCTAAATGCGGCAAAAGGTGTAGCCGGTGATTTTTCCAAAAATCACTAATATATTCATAAGCGGGTGTGTCCACCGGGTAACGCAAAGTGGCGGAAAACTTTAGAAGCTCAAATGTGCCGCTCTTCAGCTCCAGCCGGTAATCTTCACTATCCCTGAAATGCACCCTCAAGATATCCCCGCGCGGGGCCTCGCCTTGCTGCCAACCGCCGCTATGCCCGATGGCGGGAACCAGCCACACTTCCGAGAGCGCCGCCGGATTTGTAAGCGGCATAATGCTGCTAAAAGCCAGGCTAAGCTTTTCGCTGCCAACTTCCGTGGTGCCATCATCCAATTCCAGGCTTACATCCACCTCCGTATTAAAGCTCAAATCACTGGTTTTGCCCAAATAATGCGGCTGATATACCAGCTTCCCCGCTGCCAATTGATACTGCTTTGATACTTCAAAAGCCAATACGTGATAATGTTTTACTGCCATTGTAGCTCCTTAATACAGTTGCTCGTGGAGTTTATGGCGGCAAGCTATCTTGCTAATCCTTGATATTTTTGGCCGCCATAGACTTCACGAATTGATTTTATATACAAGCCGCTCAACTTCCACTTTCCACTTTAAGTTAAACTCACCGGCACCATCGCCGGATTCAGATCCGAAGCATAGCGCACTTTACCAGTGAGCTTGATCACTTCTTCTTTGCCGCCGGCAATTTCCGGATGCGGATACACCTGGGTGCCAAAGATAGCCCAGGCGGTGGCGTCATTGCGGCTATCATACACCAGAATGTCCACTTTCTTATTGATCAGCGCACTGCGCAGCGTGGGCAAAGCAGCCGGCTGCCAGCCAATGAGCTGCATCTCGCAATTTGCCGCTTCGCTGCCCACCTCGTCCGTTCCATCGCCCAAGGGCGTTGTTACATCCGGCTCCGTAGTCATATTCAGTTCTTGCGTTACCTTAGCACCGCTGGGCATCAAATCCCAGCTTACTAATTCAGATTTTGCTATGCTGCTAAATACCGCACCAGCGGAGCGGATAAGCACTTTGTCGTAAAATTTTACTGCCATTGTATCTCCTTAATTTTCCGTGTTCGCCTTCCGGCCGCGCACAGCACCGGGCTTTAGCACCCCGCTTTTATACAGCTCCAGGCGAAATTCATTGAACCGCGCATCGAAAAGATCTTTGATCTGCTGCATCGTTACCGGTTCACAGCCCTGAAATTTATCCATCACGGCGATCTTGCGAAAGAGCATATCTATCTTCCGCGTAAAATGCGCCCAAATATAGCTTACCAGGCTTACTAAAAGCCCCAAGATAAAGAGCGCAAGCGCCATCGGTATCTCTATCATTTTCACTCCCTACTTTCCACTCTCAATTCTCTTGCTCGTGGAGTTTATGGCGGCACGATATGTATGCGATTTGTGTAAGCATCTTATAAACGTGCGTAAGCACACCGCCATCATTCATCATTCATTGTTCATTATTCATTTGTAGGCTACAGAGCTTTGCTCAAACGCCGCTTGAACCGCTGTTTGCAGGCTGCCATAACGTTTGATGAGCGCCTTTATTTCCGCTTTGGATAGCGTCCTTTGCAGCTCCTGGCTTACAAAATCCTTCTTCTGTTCGCCTGTCATATCCGAACCTTCTACCCGCGCTATTATCTCGATGATGCGCATCAGAATAGGCTCCAATGTGCTATCTGCAATATCGATGCCCAGCTTCCTAAAAAGCCGTGCGATAAGCGGACTTACGATGATTACAATCAGTGGCATCAGCGCCTGCGTCAAAAGCCCCAGAGTGTTTGCCGTATCGGCATACGCTGCCACCGGTAGCAGAATCATCACCAGGATGATCACCATCAAATAGATTCTTTTGTACATGTTTTTCTCCTTTTTTCATAATTATTAAAGATCAATCCAGCCAGCAAAGCCGGAATAATCACGTTTTAACTGAGCCAAAGCGCTATGCGCCCGCTCTTCCCAAGACTTACTCAGCCTTAGTATTTCCGATATCTCGCTGCTGCGGATTTCACCCGTTCCCCAGCCCTGCACATCGTGGATGCTGCTGCCTTCATTTACCTGCCGCGAGCTTTTCAAAAGATCGCTTATCGCCAGCGCACACACCGCAAATTCCAGCCTTTTATCCTTGCCCGCCCAGTATGCATCATACACGCTGGCGCCTAAGAAGCCCCGCACCGTATCTACGCCAAGCAGCGCAAAGGCAGTAATGCGCTCATCCGGAATATCCGCTTCCATAGCCTGATATTCGCGCACTTTGCTAGCCCAGGAATAAGCTTCACTCATGCTACTTTTCCCACCAATCGCGCTAAGACGCAGGGCACATTGCCCACCATATCTTCACCATATTCCACCACGCCCTCGCTTACATAAAAGCGCGGGATGCTGCATAGTAAAAGCACATAGCTATACAGGCTTTCCCGCGCACTGCGGTAATTATTTTCATGAGGCACCAGTATCCACAGGCTAAAGTAGTGCTCGCCAGTG
>JAQVIX010000040.1 GCA_028695495.1 Candidatus Cloacimonadota bacterium
CCTGAAATGTAGGGGTTCAAGGCATTGATCCCGCCGAAATTTACACGCAACAGGTAATCATTACGGGCTCAGTATCAATTTATTACGGTGTGCGCTGCGCGCATGCTTTGTTAAAAACGGGCGCAAAACCCTCAAGCCCCTACATTCTCGTTTTGCTTGATATCGTGCTTAGTTTTGGCATTTCAAAACAACCTCAAGATTGGTTGCATGCCAGATTAATGTGAGATAATTGCATCAAAATCGTTGATTATTAGTTAGCATTTTGAAAAGGAAATTCATTATTTAAGCAGTTCCGCTTCGCTCCACTGCTTGTGCCAAATCGGAGTTTTGCACCTCAGGTAAGGTACATGTTAACATGTTGCAGGGCTATGATTAAATAGGAATTAAAAACGAATAATGGCGCAAGGCAATTTCCTCGTTTGCAAATCCCCTCAGATTTTTTTTTCTTGACAGAAAAGCGCAGCTAAAATGTATTGAGCAAACATTGTGAATTTTAGGTCCAGTAACTCAGCGGTAGAGTATCTGCCTTTTAAGCAGGGAGTCGATGGTTCGAGTCCATCCTGGATCACCAAAAGTTTGCGACCCCTTCGTCTATCGGTTAGGACTCAAGATTTTCATTCTTGCAAGAGGGGTTCGATTCCCCTAGGTGTCGCCATCTTTTAAAAATACGGTTTTGAGGGCGGTTTATACCGCTCTTTATTATATGCGTCCCGTTCGTCTAGTGGCCCAGGACTCGTGATTCTCAGTCACGCAACAGGGGTTCGATTCCCCTACGGGATGCCATTTTTGGCTTCGCTGCGCAAATGAATGATGAATAATGAATGATGAATGATGAAGGTATTGCTCGCAGGCTCGCAATGGTTTATTTGAAAGCGGCAAGATGCCGCCGATACTCTTCTGTGGCAAGATGCCACAGCCACTTTATGCCAAATCATAGGCAAGATGCCACAGCTACCAAACGGGGATAAAATAAATTTCAATTCTGTTTGGCTTTGAAAATCAAAGAGTTACGAAGGTGCTGGAAAAATAGTTTGGGTTTTGTCCACAGTGTGTCCACTATAGAGATTTTGGAGGCTCCAAAAAATGAATAATGAATGATGAATGATGAATAATGGCGGCTGCGCAAGCGCAGGTTTATCATAGCTGGCGCATGGTGTGTGGAATTGGGAAGGATTCATGAAGTCCTACCCGCTTGTATAGGGCGTTGGCGGCGATAAAAGTCGGATAAGCGGCAGAAGTCCAAGAGGCTGGTCGCAAGCTTCGCAATGAATAATGAAAAATGAATGATGAATGATGAAGGTATTGCTTAGCTTCGCTCGCAATGGTTTATTTGAATGCGGCAAGATGCCGCCGATACTCTTCTGCGGCAAGATGCCACAACCACTTTATGCCAAATCATAGGCAAGATGCCACAGCTACCAAACGGGGATAAAATAAATTTCAATTTTGTTTGGCGTTGGAAATCAAAGAGTTGCGAGGGTGCTGGAAAAATAGTTTGGGTTTTGTCCACAGTGTGTCCACTATAGAGATTTTGGAGGCTCCAAAAAATGAATAATGAATGATGAATAATGGCGGCTGCGCAAGCGCAGTATTAAATTGAAAATTATCTCGGGCTGCACCCTCGCTCGACACGAGACGTGTCGAATCGTGCGCCTGTGAGCGTCATATAACAAATCGGTGAAAGTCCGATTCAGAGTACCGTCAAGCTCTGTAGCTGAAGGTAACTGCATCATCGTGAGGTGATGTGGAGAGCAACCGGAAGCGAACGACCAGTCCGTAGGATAACGAACTCGATTCGGTAGGATAGGCTGTTGAGCCCCCGATTCGACGGCGAAAACTAAGACCCGGATGAGACGGATGGGGCAGTACCCCAAAGTAATTCTGGGAAAACCTGAGCGGTTAAACGACGTGACAAACAAAGCCAGTTCAGGAGCTATCATGTGGTTGGAGACGGAATGGTCAGGAAGGTATATGACGTTAAGCAGGGAGGTCTGCCGATGGACAAGAGACATTGGCAGAAGTCAGAGTGCTCATATTAGTGTTGATACTCGGGACAACATAACCCGAGAGGAACGAAGGGGCACAGGAAAATGAATTTTGATAAGGAGTATCAATGGAAATGAAACGAACGGTAGTGCCAAAAAAGGCTAAACAAGTGCGAGAAGTCCATCCTCAATGGGAATGGACTGAACCATCGGTATGGACTGACAAAATGCTGGCGACTCTCGATAAGGGAGTCAAAGGTGGTGTATGGTTCAGTCTGATTGACAAGGTTTGGAGCATTTCCAATCTTGAATCAGCCTGGAGCAAAGTAGCAGCAAATCGCGGTAGTGCAGGAATAGACAATGTCAGTATCAAGCAATATCGCAGAGATGCTGAGAAACGTCTTAATCGAACCTCAGAACTGCTTAAACAAGGCAGATATCAACCGGCAGGCGTAAAACGCGTCTGGATTGATAAAGCCGGTAGTAAAGAGAAACGACCATTGGGAATACCAACAATCACGGACAGAATAATGCAAACAGCACTACGCAATGTCATCGAACCAATCTTTGAGAAGATATTCTGCGAAAACAGTTTTGGCTTCCGTCCCGGTAAATCTTGTAAAGATGCGCTTAGAAGAGTCGAAGGACTCCTGAAGCAAGATTACAAATACATCGTGGATGCAGACCTGAAGGGATATTTTGATACCATCCCCAAAGACAAGCTAATGAAACTCGTAGAAGAACAGATTGCAGATAGTAAGGTGTTAGCACTTATACAGCAATACCTGAACCAAGAGGTAATGGATGCTGCAAAAAGCTGGACGCCAGAAACAGGCACACCTCAAGGAGCGGTTATCAGTCCACTCCTGGCAAATATCTACTTAAATCCACTGGATTGGTTAATGCTGGAAAATGGATACGAGATGACAAGATATGCTGATGATTTTGTGGTAATGTGCAAAACAGAGAATGAAGCTCACCAGGCGATGAAAATCATCAAAGAATGGACGGAAAAAGTTGGACTTATCCTACATCCGACCAAAACTAAGATAATCAACGCCAACACTGACATCTTCAATTTCTTAGGCTATAAGTTCAAACAAGGTACCAAATACCCATCCGACAAAAGCATTAAGAAATACAGAGACAGTATCAGAAAAAGAACAAGAAGAACAAACGCACACAGCCTTGAAACGATAATTGAAATAATCAAACCGATTCAAAGAGGCTGGTTTGAATACTTCAAACATTCTCACAAAAACGCATTTCCTGACCAAGATGGTTGGACAAGAAGACGATTACGCAGCATCCTCAAGAAACGAGAGAAACGAAGAGGAATAGCAACATGCTACAAAGATAACATTCGTTATCCCAATGCACTATTTGACAAGCTTGGGTTCTTCTCTATGGTCGGATCCCATGCTAAATTACGCCAGTCTCCTACGTGAGAAACTCATTTTCTGGAGAGCCGTATGCGGGAGAACCGCACGTACGGTTCGGAGGGAGGGGAGCCCGGTAACGGATTGCTCCCCTACCCCTATCACCAGGCTGGCGCATGGTGTGTGGAATTGGGGAAAGCCTCTTGAACTCCGGTACGCTAAACAAAGGCGTTGTCCGAACTGAAAGGCGGATAAGCGCGTCGAAGTCCAAGAGGCGGGTGCGCGTAATAGTTAAAACAATATCTTGGAATGGAATGATATTTGCTTTACATTGGGGCACAGCGTAAAACAAATGAAAAAACAAATATTCCGGGAGGATTGAAAGATGAAACGCCTTGTATTATCGGTAGTTGTGCTAATAATGATTAGCAGTATCTTTGCATTTGACTGGCAGTGGGAGCAGGATCTTGAGCTTCCTGCCACTGCGATTTATGGTGAAAATGCGGTTCAGGCGGTGGGTGATACGCTTTATCTGGCGTATTTGGGACCTACCAGTGCTGAGAATCCGCAATTGCAGCTTTATTTTTGTAAATCATCGGCATCCGGCACTGTGTATCGGCAGTTTGATGAATACGCTGGTGATTACTACGGAAAGCCCAGCTTGACTTTAGATTTGCCTAATATCCACATTTTAGTGCAAGTTCCGGAGATGACGCTAAAGTTCAATTCAGCCGATTTTGGTAATCACTGGAGCATGCAGCAAATGGAAGATGATATGCTAAAGACCAACGCCATGGATACTATTATTCGGCAGGGTGGTGCTGTTTTGCGCACCTTTGCGGTGAACTACTCGGATGGCGTGGATACGCAATACTACTTTGATAAGCATATCACTCCGCACGACAATAATAGTTACTATTATGGTCCTGATGTAATCACCGGTGCAGTGAAAGTGAATGGAGATCTTCATATTAAACAAGCAGGTGGAGGAAATAATAGCGGCTGGCCCACCTTTTTGGACGAGGTAATTATCTCCGGCACAGTGATATCCGATCCGCCAAATTATCCTATAGACCAGGTATTTCAAGGCGGTTTAAGGGAGAATGCTGATCTTTCGGATGCACAGCTCAAGCCTACTTTGTTTCGCGATTATTATAGGGCGCGCGCAATGCAGATAGGAGAGGGCGATGGTCACATCTATTATTTGATAGGAAATGGCAATTCGATAAGCGGTTATCACGGAATTATCACCCCTGGCACACAAAAGAGCGCCGATGTGTATAGTTCATATCCGCCGCTGCCTGATTCTGGCTCTGAATATCTATATACAAATGACTATGTGGAACCGAATATAATATGGACGCCTTATCCGGGGGGGCTTTTAAATCGAGATTTCTTTGTAAATGGAACACTGTGGCTGAAGGTAACTTTTAGCGGCGTAAACGCTTTTGGTAGCTCGCAGAATATATATATTGTGGGCGATATCCTGCTTTCGGGAACTCCCGCGGGACAATTCCCAGACGGCAATACTACAGATAAAATGAGCCTGATCTCGGAAAAGCAGATTATCATGAAATACGGTTATAAAGACCCTGTAACCGGGGAAAGTGTGCATCCAAATTGTCGCGCGGATAATGACCCGATCTATATCTATGCCGATCTCTTTGCCTTGAATGATTACTATCAGAACCCTCTTAATTCCGGATGTTTCAGCTTTGAATATCAGCATCCGCATCCTTCCACGCCGCCGCAAGAGCTGGTAATAGGTGGCGAAACACAATATTTTGATAATATCGATCTACATCGCTATCATTTTCCGCCCACGGCGGCAAATCCCTGGTCGGCAAATATCGATTACCCCTGGTACAATCCGCTTTGGCCGGAAGCGCATCCATATTTGGAACGAGGCAAGATAGTGCACCATGGTGCGCTGTATCAAAACAGAAGCGGCTTTCTCCACCGCTCGCATAATGACGCGGAATACCCCAGTAATGTGGGCATTTGGAATATTGCGAATGACCAATGCGGGGGACCTACCAATCCCGTAGAGATACCCGATCCGGTAATCCCGGGGCTGACACTACTAAGCCAAAACTTCCCCGGCGCTTCGGGAGCGGGAGTAGGCTACAAAAGGGAACGGTATGCCGATAATCGAGTGTTTCCCGAGCTTCCCCGCCAGGAAGTCTGGGGTTTGGGCGCTTATATCATAGATTTTATAAATCCCAACCCTCAGAGTCCCAAATGGCTTAAGGGGAATTTTGCCGGCGATTATCAATCTGTGGATTATAATGACGGCGAGTGGCTGTTTCAATCTGGAAATGCCTTGCTTACTTACACTGAAGTGCATAATCTGGATATAGCGGAAGATTGGCAGATCAAGCAAGCCAAGCTTAGCGCGTCTAATAAGGTGATAAGCCTACAGCGCAAAGAACTGGGCGCGGAGATAGCCTATCGGGTGCTTGTGATGAATATCGATGGCAGCGAAAGTGCCAGGGTATATAACTTTAGCGTATCCAGGGATATGGATTTTATCGCGCTGAATCGCATTGCCGATGGCTTCCTTTTACCGATTCCAAACTTTGCCGAGGGCAGCGTGCAGGTACTGCGCTTTGATTTGGACGGGCTCCTGAGCAGCCATGGCTTTAGTTTTGAATTGCCGGAAGGTGCCCTGGCGGAAGATATTAGCAAGTCCATGCTTACGCTGAGTAATAGCAGTGAAAATACCCTGCATGCCTGTGTGTGGTTCAGAACTGCGGATGGTGTGGGCACAGTGTATCACAAATATGGCAATATCACGCCCTTAGCTGTGGAAGAAGAGATTCAAATCCCGGTTTTAACAGCGCTAAGCTGCTATCCAAATCCCTTTAGCAGTGATCTGAAGATAAAAGTAGATACCGGTAAAGCTGCCGCGGGAGGAATCTGGATTTACAATATCCGCGGGCAAAAAGTGCGCGAAATCCCCTTTAATTTTGCCAAAGGGAAAAACGAGATTACGTGGGATGGGAAAGACCAAAATGGCATGAAAATGCCGGCGGGTATATATTTTGTGAAAGCGAAGGGAGTGGAGGTAAAGAGCCGAAAGGTATTGAAAATGTAGAATTAGCTTCGCTTCGCTACGTAAATGAATAATGAAGGCTGGGCAACGCGTTGCGTTGCAATGAATAATGAACAATGAATGATGAATAATGACGGTATTGCTCGCAAGCTCGCAATGGCTAATTAGAAGCTGACGCAGGTTTGAAAGCAATTTGCCTTGGAATAAGATAAGAGGTGTTGGTTTAGATAGTGGTTTTTTACCGCGAATGATACCTTGGAATTGTAGGGGCAGACCCGTGTGTCTGCCCTTTTTTTAGTTATGGCTATTTTATTCTGTTTTAAGGAATTATATGTGGGGGTGCTCTTTATTTTTTCTCAATTTGAAAAAAAGATCCGGTTTTGTCTATAGCTTGTCCACTATAGGGATATTGGAGGGCAATCTTTTCCCTCACTCGATACGAGGATGGGTAGAATCCACCAGGGTTTGCAGTATTTGAAAGAGCTCGTTTAACTGCCGGCTGCGTTCGTATTTTAGTAGCGCTTTGGGTAGGGGCGGGCGGGGGGCATCGGACAGGCTAAAGAGGCGGGAAAGGCAAGCTTTGATGGCGCTTACGGATTCCATGGGGCAGATGTATTCATTGCCGCAGGCGGTTAAAAGTTCTGCGGCTTCGCCGCGTAAGGGCACTAAGGCGAGGATTTTCTTGCCCAGGCGCAGGTATTCAAAGATTTTGGAGGTAAGGGTGCCGCTGGGGCTGCTGCTATTGACTATCAGGATCAAGGCATCTGCCTTTTGCATTTCAAACAGGGCATCGTGGTGGGGGATTTGCGGCAGGAACTCGATCTTTTCGCGGATGCCGCTACTTTCCGCTTCCTGATACACTTCGGTATTGAAATTGCCGTAGAGTTTGATGCGCAGTTTTTGGGGAGTGCAAAGCTCGCGTTCCAGCTCCCAAATAGCCTGATAGAGGTGCTTCAGGCTGCGGCGGGCGTAGATATTGCCAAAATAGGCGAGGCTGAAATAATCCGCATCCGGCTGTGCGGCGGGGAGCTCGGCAAAATCCGCTTCGTCGTAACCGTTGTATAATACGAAGCTTTTGTCTTTGATTTTGGGGTCGAAATGGGCAGCGAGATCATCTACAATGCCCTGAGTAGCGCTTACAATGAAATCTGCCCGCTTGAGGATGCGCCTTTCCCAATGGCAGCTAAAGGCGCGGCTAAGGCGCGAGCCGATAAGGTCGTAATCCTTTAGCAGAGTCCAGTAATCCCGATAGTCCACCACCAAGGGCAGGGCGTATTTATTTGCCAATGTGTAGGCAGCCAGGGCGGAGGAGAAGGGACCGCAGGATACATAAATCAGGTCAAAATCCTTTCTGCTAAGGAGCTTATGCGCACTTTTGATAAGTCCGGGTAGCCAGCCGATTTTATCATCTATCGGAAAGAGGCGGCGGATAAAGAGTTTGAGTTTCTCTGGGCTTTGGGTATAGATCGCCTGCGAGTGTTCGGGTTTTTTGCCGGTAAAGCGTTTGAGCAGCGCCATGGGGTCCAGCGAAGGCGCACGGGTAATGCTTGTAGCACGTGAGCGCTGTAGCAGGCTCTCATCGTAATAGGTATATTGAATGTCTTTTACCGTGATGAGATGGATTTCGGCACCGGCAGCGCTGAGGTAATGGATGGTTTTGAGGTTGCGCAGGGCGGCGGGACCTCCCAAAGGGGGGTAAAAATAGCTGATGTAGAGGATTTTCATTTCAGGCGCTCGATAAGCTCAAAAAGCTGCGGTTCCAGGGCGTTCCAATTGAAGCGCTCTTCGGAAATGCTGAGGCAGCGCTGGCTCATGGCCTTATATTCAGCTTCGGGCATATCCAGCATTTTGCTGATCGCCTGGGCGATATCGCGGGCACGGTAGGCGCTGAGGATGCCCAGGTCGTTCCGCTCGATAATGCTTTTCATCAGCGGGGTCTTGATGCTGATTACGGGGAGTCCGGCAGCGAGATATTCCAGCACTTTCAAGGGCGTGGCGAGGCTCATGCGTTTTACCCGCGGGTCAAAGAGCCAAAGCCCAAAGCGGGAGCGTTTTAAGAGGATGCCGATGCGCTCGGCAGGGATCCATTCCTGCAAGTAGATATTGGCATTTAGGTTGAAGCGGTTCACGCTTCTATTGAAGTCTTTTTCGATATCGGGGTTATTGAACTTCCCCACGATGAGGATGCGGAAATGGGGATAGCGCGCTTTGAGTAAACTGATGCTTTTGAGTATTTTGATGATGCCGCGGCTTTCGGTAATCCCGCCAATATATACGAGGTCAAAGCTCATGTCGCGTAGCTTGGCGAGCGAGCTGGGAATATCCTGCGGGATTTCCCACACGTGTTTTACCGGGTAATTTGGCAAAACCAGATAGCGGGGGTCGCGGGCATGCACGCCAAAAAGCTGATTCAGGATTTCCTGATTTACTGCAATTCCGCCCTCGGTATAGTGTAGCAAAGCCTTTTGCAGAGCGAGGTATAGCTCTTTGATCAAGGGGCGCAAGAGGAAATGATAGCGCTCGGTATGGGCTTCGGCAAAAAACTCGTGCAGGTCAAAAAGCAGGCGGCAGCCGAGCTTCTTTTTCAGCGCGATGCCAGGCAGCAAAGTAAGCGGTTCTACAGAAATTACGATATCCGGCTTGATCTTTTTGGCTTCACGGTATAGCGCATGCAGGGTTTTAAGCGCAGAACCGCCTTCTACCACTATTTGGTGCGGGTTTTGCTGGCGGTTCATCATGCCTTTGCTGGAAATAATATAGGTATCTGCAATGTGGCTAAGGCTATGCCCCAGCTTATGATACAAGCGCACGTCGCCGGTGAGGTGTGAGTTTGAAATAATGCAGATTTTCATGATAATACCTTTGATGCTTGTTTATTGCGGCGAGGGCTTTGTGTCAAGCAAAAGCTCTTCGAGGATGGCGGCGGCATGCGCTTTGGCACCTTCGCCATTTTCGGATACAGGACCCACGCAGGAAGGGCAGCCATCTTCGCAGGGGCAATTTTGAAGCTGTTCATAAGCGGATTTTAGGATGATATCCTGAAGGTCGTATATCTTTTTGGCGAGTCCGATACCGCCGGGAATCATATCGTATAAAGCGATGATGGGGTTGCCCTGCGCCAGGGGGCTATCCAATTCGCTGTGCATGCCCAGATTTGTGAGGTCGCACATTACAAAGAAAGGCGCCAGGTTCCATAATAGGAAAGCTAAGCCGTGAATGCCGCTTTGGATGCGCACGCGCTCTTCGGCGAGATGGTGGCAGCGGGGGCAGAGGGTGGTGAGATTTTCCAGGGCGTTGGCGTCTTCGGCTTTGATGAACTTGCGAAAGGGCACGATATGATGCACATGCAGGGGGTTCTGCTGGGCGCCGGCTCCGCAACTGGTGCAGCGGTTTCCATCGCGGCGCTTTACTTTGTTGCAGGTCTCTTGCCAATCGGCACCATAAGAGATGGGATCGCTATTCCAAAGCCCGCGTTCGCGGATATTTTGCACGGTTTTGGGGTTCAGCGCCAGCCACCAGGCTACGGTTTCCAGCTTGCGGGTGGGCAGTGTAAGTTTCTCGTAGCTTATTATTTCAAGATTGGAAAAGCGGATCTTTTTGAAGCCGGTAACCGTGGTAAGCACCAGCACTTCCGCCAGATACTTATCGCCCCAGGCAAAGGGCTTGCGTTGCAGAAGCATTTGGGCGGAGATTTGGGTATCCTGCGTGGCTTGAGTATAATAATCGCTGGCGATAGGCTCCACTTCAATGCGGGCTGCTTCGCTATCCAGCTTGCGCACAATCCAGCACTCACCGGCTTGCAGGTAGATGGCGCCGGGATGGGTCATCCATTGCGTGCTGGCTTCATCTACAAAGCCGATGCACTCGGAGCCTGCCATGATGGGAAAATTGCTGCTGGCGCCGCGCAGATTTACATCTTCTGCCGGATAAGTATCCGGAATGCCCATATATTTATCTCCCACTTGGCGCACCCGCTTGTCTTGCACCAGAATATCCCAAGGTCCCCAGAGCGCAACGCTTTTTAACGAACCAAAATCTTCGGTATCCTTGAAAGCAAGCTCAGTGGCGGCGCAGGCGAGATGTGCCAGCAGGATTTGGGTGTTATTCGGATCTATAAGCGCATGTTCGGGGTTATTTTCCCAGAGATATTCGGGGTGTTGGCAGATGTATTGATCCAAGGGGCTGCTGCCGGTTATCAGGATGCTAAGTGCGGTATTTGCCTTTCTGCCGGCACGCCCGGATTCCTGGCGTACGGCGGAGATGGCGCCGGGATAGCCATTGATCAATACCGCATCCAAACTGCCGATATCGATGCCCAATTCCAGCGCATTGGTGGAGATTACCAGTCCCAGGCGATCGCTACGCAAATCCTGCTCGATCTGGCGGCGCTCTTCGGGCAGATAGCCGCTGCGATATGGGGCTACGCGTCCCCGGGTATGGCTGGCAATGCGGCGGTAAAGCATTTCCACGCTGCGGCGGCTAACGGAAAAGAGCAGGGCTTTCAGCCTTTTATCCAGCATGCGCTTTGCCAATTGGGCAGATTCCGCCATGCTACTGCGGCGCAAACCCAGCTCCTTTTGCACAAGCGGCGGATTGTAAATCATATTTACACGCTTGCCGGCGGGAGAGCCATCTGCTTCAATGAGAATCACTTCCTGATCCAGAAGTTCACGCACAAAATCGCGGGCATTGGCGATGGTGGCAGAGCTGCAAATGAAGATAGGTTTGCTGCCATAAATGCGGCAGATGCGGAGCAACCGACGCAGTACATTGGCAAGGTGCGAGCCGAAAACGCCGCGGTAATAATGCACTTCGTCGATTACGATATAGCGCAGGCGGCTAAAGAATCCGCTCCAGAGGCTGTGGTTTGGCAAGATGCCAAGGTGCAGCATATCGGCGTTTGAAAAGATGATTTGGGCGTTTTTGCGGATGCGGCTGCGCTGGGCGCTGGGCGTATCGCCATCGTATATAGAGGCAGGGGTATTGGCTTTGGGAGGAGCAGGGATTGCGGCGATAAGTTCCTGCATTTTATGCAGTTGATCCTGCGCTAAGGCTTTGGTGGGGTAAAGTAGTAGCGCACGGCTGGCGCGAGGCTCCATTGCCGCCTGCAGGATGGGAAGCTGGAAGGCGAGGCTTTTGCCGCTGGCTACGCCGGTGGAGATCACCACGTTTTCGCCTGCCAAAATATGACGGATAGCCTCCGCCTGATGGCTGTAAAGCTCTTCAATGCCCTGGCACTGGCAAAGCTGGATTAAGCGGGGATTTAAGGCTTCGGGAAAGGGGGCATATTGTGCGTCCCGCGCCTCAGCGATATGGGTGGAGATGATATTCTCACCAAAGCGGGCATCCGCAAATAGATGGGAGATAAAGGATTCTACCAAAGCCATTTAGGGTAATACCACTTGCTTGAGGGTGAAAGACTCTTTGCCGGCTGCAATGCGGATGAAATAGATGCCTGGGTTTAGCTTCATCTCGCTGCTATCGAAGCTCTTGGCGGCTGTAATCTGCCGGACTTTCTGTCCTTTGAGGTTATAGATGGTGGCATCGAATATTTCGGGGGATTTCAGGTAAAAACTGCCGCGGGCGGGATTGGGGTAGTTTATTACGTGGAGCGCGGGGCTAAGGCTTTCGGAAGCTGAGAGATGCCCGCCCTGGCTCTCCAGCACGATATCATCCAAAAAGAGGGCTAAGGCGTCCAGCGAAACGCAGGCGAAGGCGAGATGAATATCTTGATTTGCATATTGGGAGAGATCATAAGTATAAGCCGTCCAGGTGGCGGGGATTTGCAGATAGTTTGCCGCATGTAAGGGGCTGAAATCTGAGGGGGTTGTGCCGGTGGTGGAGATCAGCACTTTGAGCCGTTCCAAACCATAAGCGGCGGTATAAGAGCGCGCCATGAAACAGAGGCTTGCCTTAGCGCCCAGATGGATACTGGGGGAGATGAGCCAGTCGTTATTCGGCGGCTGCATGCAGGCGAGGCTGGCAAGCATTTTGCTGCCGCTATTTGCCGTTATATCCGTAAGCGGTGGCGTGCACTGGGCAGGGCTAAATACCAGCCAACTAAGCTTTTCACCCGAATGCAAGAAGTCCGCAAAGTCCCATGCCCAGGTAAGGGAATCGTCCAAATCCAGAGTACGCCAGGGCAGCATTTCAGTGCTAAAAGGCGGATATACCTCAAAGCTTTCATCGATCAGGCGGTTTTCTCCCGCTTCCGGCACCGTAATCTGGATACTATTGGAAAAGCCGGAGAGATTGCCATCTGCAAAGCGCGCCTGCACCTTGTAATGGTAAGTGTATCCGGCGTATATCTCGCTATCGGCGTAGCTAAGTGTAGTAGCTTCAGAAAGGAAAATGCCATTGCGGTGAATGCGAAATGCGGCAACCTCAGTAGGATAAGGATATTCCCAAAAGAGGCGGTTTTGCCCTTCGGCGTGGTAGCCATAGAGATTTTGCGGGGCCTCTTCCGCTGCGCTAAAATGCAGCCGGATATTGCTTAAATAGCTTTTCGGGGTGGGGCTGGGCGGCTCATAAGGGTCGGGATTCAGGCTATTATGAATTGCCAAAAGCGCGCGGTTATTGCTGGTGGAAAAGCAGTAAAAGTCATCCGAAGTATGTCCGAAGGAGTCCGTATTTTCATCCACAGCAATGATCAGGTTGTGGCTGGAATCGTAAGTAAAAGGGCTATCGAAAGGGATGGTAAGCCAGCCGCTGCCGGGCAGCCCGCTGCTAAAGTAATCAAATTGCAGGTTGCCTTGATACACCTCGGTTAAATTGTTGATATCTACCCACTCACTCAGGCTATTTAGATTGCTCTGCCCCAGCCAGATACGCCAGTTGTTGTTTGCATTTAGAAAGCCGGAACTATTTACATTGTACTGAAAGCCAAGCTGGCTAATGCTGCCGCTTTGCCCAATCTCCGCGCCATAATAAAGCTGCTGGGAATAGCTGAACCGGGCAAGCGGTTCTATGGGCAAACCCTGATGCAAAGTATTACCATTGCCTACCTGGATCACTTGCGCACAGAGCAATGTATTTAAGGCAAAAAGTAGCAGGCTGAAACTCCATATATGCAATGTATTCAGGCAGATAGGACGGACTAAACGCTTCGGCATGACGGTCTCCAGCTATTTTAATATCAATAATTCATATAAAGTGATCAAGCGATAGATGTCAAGCTTTATTTTCAGCCGGCATTTCCGGAAAGCCCATATATTTCTTTACCTTAAGCTGCGTTTGCGCTGCTTTACCGGATTATCCCTAAAACAGATAGATAATACCGGATATTCTAAAGCACAAGAGCCTGCGTTAACTTACTATTTTCAAAGAGGCTTACCACTTCTTGAAAATGAAGAACACCGCCAGCACGATGAGCACGAAGCCCACGATATAATTCCAGCGCAATTCTTCTTTGAGATATAACACCGAGAAAACGCTAAAGACAATAAGGGTTATTACTTCCTGAATGGTTTTAAGTTCATAAGCGGTGAATTGCCCATGCCCAACGCGATTTGCCGGCACCTGAAAGCAATACTCGAAAAAGGCGATTGCCCAAGAGATAAAGATTACCTTTGCCAAAGGCGAACTCTTGTATTTCAGGTGCCCATACCAGGCAAAGGTCATAAAGATATTGGAGATGATGAGCAGCAGGATGGTTTTCATGCTAAGCCTTTTTGAGCCAGTGGGATACCGCCTCGCTAAAACCATCATTATCGTGATGCGCCACCCGGCGGTATTTCGCTAAAAGCTCGGGGGCGGAATTGCTGGGAACATAGCTATTTGGCACCAGTTCCAACATGTCTATATCATTGTAATCATTGCCGATAACCATGGCGTCTGCGAAGGAAACGCCATAGCGATTAAGCAGATATTCCAGGGCGGAACCCTTGTTTACTCCCTCTGCGTATACCTCAATCCAGAGCGTGGCAAAATCCAGCGGCGAGGTGCAGCGGATAACCGTAAGCGGTTCCAGCTTTTGCTGCAAATCGTAATACAGCGCTTCGCTGCCGGCTTCGGCAATTGCCAAGAACTGCGTAGCTTCCCGAAACTCAAAGAGTGCAGCGGGCTGAAGCTCCTTGGCAAAACCATCATAAAATGAAAGACGCTGCCAAAAGTCTGGCAATTCACGTTTGGCGCGGTAATGCAGGTGATGCGAATCCGGCACTTTGGCGTGGATCATATAATCCAGATTGAGGCTTTCTAAGTGTTCATAAACGCTATGTATCTCATTTTGCAAGAGATTCTTATGGTAGATAAGCTCTTTCGTGCGCCAGTCCATAATCCCCGCACCGGTGGAGAAAATAGCGTAGTCGAAAGGGTCATCATCCTTTATTACGCGCTGCATGCTCCAGAGCGAGCGTCCGGTAGCTAAAACCCTTAAAATACCTTGCTCTCCCAGCCTTTCCAGAGTTTGACGATTAACTCTGGAAATGCGGCTTTGGGAATCCAGCAGAGTGCCGTCGAGGTCGGTCACACAGAGTTTGGCGGGACGCTTTATTGCCACAGAAGCTGCTCCAATAAAACGCCTTCGCGAGCGTCTTCACCATGCTGAATGCTATAGGATATAGCCTTGTATATAAAGGAGATGGCGCTGGAGATGGCAGCTTCTAAAGAAACGCCATTAAGGTTTTGGGCAAGGATGAGCGAGGAAAAGACATCGCCCGTGCCGGGGTAAAAAGTGGGGATATATTCGCTATTGAAGCTCTTAAGTCCTTTTTCGGGATGGTAATACAGCACGCGGCTATTATCTGGCGAGCCGGTGGGAACGCTGGTGATGATCACGTTTTTGGGTCCCTTCTCTTGCAATAGTTTACAAAGCTTTTCCAGCTCAGTATCGGTATATGTGGCCTTTACATCCCAGTCGGCAAGGAAGCAGGCTTCGGTAAAGTTTGGCGAGATGATATCGGCGCGGGAGATAAGGCGGCGCAGCGCATGGATCATGCTTTCATCGTAGCATTTATAGAGTTTGCCATCATCTGCCATTACGGGGTCGATCATCGCCAAAGTATCTGCCGTGGAGAGCTTATCCAGCTCTTTTAGCAAGATATCCACCTGGGCGGGTGAGCCTAAAAAGCCGCTGTAGATGGCGTTGAAAGGGCGGGCTAATTCTTTGTAATGCACAAGGATATCCGAGATGAAAGAGGTAGTATCCAAATAGCGGAAATCCGGATAGCAGGTATTGGTGGAAAGCAGCGCGGTGGGCAACACGCTGGTTTGGATGCCGTAGCGGTGCATGATGGGAATTACCGCCATTAGCGAGCTGCTGCCAAAGCCGGAGAGATCGTGAATGGCAAGGATGCGTTTAATCATGGTAATAGGTACTCCTCTGGCAGGGTATTTGCCAGATTGTAAGTGTTTGGAAGCTAAGCCTTAAAGGCTTTTTGGAAGAATTGCAGGTCTTCCCAAGCGGGGTGCTTCCACTGGGGATTTCTCAAAAGCGCCGCTGGATGGTAAGAAACGTAAGTGGGGATGCCCATAAAGCTATGCACTTTCAGGCGATGCCAGCCGAGGCTTTCGGTATTTCCCAAAAGGGTTTGCGCGGCTACCAGCCCCATGATGAGCAGGAATTGGGGCTGGATAATCTCAATCTGCTCCACCAAATAGGGCAGGCAGGCGAGGCGCTCTTCTGGCAATGGATTGCGGTTGCCCGGCGGGCGGCATTTTACGATATTGGCAATGTAGATCTCGCTGCGCTGGATCTGGATGGCGGCGAGCATTTTGTCCAAAAGCTGTCCGGCAGCGCCCACAAAGGGTCTGCCGCTTTTATCTTCCTGCTCGCCGGGTCCTTCACCTATCAGCATCAGGCGGGAATGCGCATTACCCTCGCCATATACCAAGTTTGCGCGTCCCTGGGCAAGGGCGCAGTTCTGACAATTAGCATACTTTTGGGCAAGTTCGCTTAAGAGTTCGGCTTTTTCATCTGGCGCCGGGTAAAACTCGCGAATGCCGCTGGTTTGCAGCATTTCCAGGTATTGAAGCAGGGCTTTACGAGACATTTATTTTGGCTCAGTCCTCGTCTTCGTCGTCGTCAAAATCGTCATCGAGATCGTCGTCATCCACCATGGCAAAGGGGTCTTCCACTACTTCTTCGCTATAATTCTCTGTTTCCATCCCTTCGCTCTGCTGGATATTGCGCGCAAAATTGATAGAATCATCCACGGTTTCTTCTTCTAAATCGGCGGCATCATCGCCGTCACTAAAGGCGCGGGCAGTCTTGGCGAGCATTTCGGCTTCGGCAAGCTCGGCGAGGTAATCTGGCACTTCGTTATCTGCCACGTGTTCCATGGCGAGTGAGGTTATCTTCTTTTCAAACTTTTGTTTTACATGTGTAGGAAATTGATTTATCCGTTGTGCTTCCAGGTTTGAGAGCAGGCAAAAGAGATAATTCATATTTACCTTTTCCAGGAATCCTTCAATCTTTTCGTTTATCATTTTTACTCCTTATTCAAAAAGCCCTTTCCGGGCTCCAAATAGCGGCTGCTGCGGTTTTCTTCGGCGCGGATGATTGCCATTACATCCAGGGTGGCTTGCCTCAAGTCGCCATTTATCACCAGATAGTCATATTCTGGAATGCGTTTTAGCTCGCTTTCGGAAGTGGCAAGCCGGCGGGCGATTTCTTCCAGGCTATCGGTGCCGCGTTTGATGAGGCGCTCTTTCAAAATCTCCAGCGAGGGGGGCATGATAAAGATTTTTACATAGGGGATGTCGCTCAAAGAAATCTGGGCGGCGCCTTGCACGTCGATATCCATGATTACGTGCTTATCCTGTGCCAAACGAGACTTTATGAAGCTTTTGGAGGTGCCATACCAGTATTTATCAAAGACCTTCGCATGCTCCAAAAAGTCTCCCTCGGCTATTCTTTGGGCAAATTCCGCTTCATCCACAAAGTGGTAATGGATGCCATTTTGTTCTGTACCACGGGGGGCGCGGGTGGTATAGCTTACAGAGTATTCCACGCGCGGATTTTGAGCCAGGATTTCGTTTAAAATCCTGCTCTTTCCCCCGCCTGAGGGTGCAGAAAGGATGATCAGAAAGCTGCTGCTTTTTAGGATCAAAATCGCGTTGCCGGATTATTCGGGAATGATGTTTTTGTATTCCACGGCAGAAAGCAGGTTCTCAAGCTCGTCCATATTGGAGATGCGAACTTTCATGATCCAGCCTTCGTCGTAGGGCGATTTGTTGATCAATTCCGGCTTATCTTCCAGTTCGCCATTGCTTTCCACTACCTTGCCGGAAAGCGGGGAGAGCAGGTCTTCTACGGATTTAACGGCTTCAATGGTGCCGCAAGGCTCGCCGGAATTTACCTTCATGCCTACATCGGGCAATTCCATAAATACGATGTCGCCCAATTCGCTCTGCGCAAAATCGGTAATTCCCACTGTGGCAATACCATCTTCCACGCGAATCCATTCGTGGCTATCAGTGTAGTATAATTCATTCGGGATCTTCATTTTTTACTCCTCTAATGTATAATGGTTTTTATGCCAAAACTCTGGCTCTCACAAATGTGTCAAGCGCAAAGTATTGTTGCCTTATCAAAGCTTCGCAAATCTGGCGGTGAAATGCCGCATTATCGGCGCTTCCCAGGTAATCTTGAGACCTGTGTAGCTCTCGCGCTTTTTCCAAATCTCCCCCAAGCCCCAGGCGATTACCTGGATGTGGTTATCCGTGTAAACGCGGCGGGGGATTGCTAGGCGCAGAAGCTCCAGTTTCGGAGGACGCTCCTGTCGGGAAACGGGATCGCGGTCTGCCAAAACGGTGCCGATTTCCACGCCGCGCACGCCGGCTTCTTCATACAGCGCCACTCCGAGTACCTGCGCGGGATACTGGGTTTGCGGTATTTGGGGGAAAAAGGCTTTGGCATCTACGTAAACGGCATGACCGCCCACGGGTTCCACGATGGGGATGCCCAGCTCTTTAATGAGTTTGCCAAGGTATTCCACCTGCGAGATGCGCGCCTCAAGGTAATCGAACTCCGTGCTTTCCATTAGTCCGCTGGAGAGCGCTTCCATATCGCGTCCGCTCATACCGCCGTAGGTTACAAAACCTTCAAAGATAATGCTATAGGTGCAGCATTCCCGGTAGAGGTTTTCGTCTTTTAAGGCGATAAAGCCGCCGATATTGATGATGGCATCTTTCTTTGCGCTCATGGTCATACCATCGGCATAGCTAAACATCTCTTTTACAATCTCTTTGATGCTCTTATCCTGATAGCCTTGTTCGCGCATTTTGATGAAATAGGCGTTTTCGGCAAAGCGGGCGGAATCGAAATAGAGCGGAATGCCGTGCTTTTTGCAGATGGCTGCCACATCGCTTAGGTTTTGCATGGAAACGGGCTGACCGCCGCCGGTATTGCAGGTAACGGTATGGATTACCATGGGAATGCGCTCGGCGCCATATTTGGCGATGGTGGCTTCCAGCTTTTGGGTATCGATATTGCCTTTGAAGGGATAGGTGGCAGAAATAGCTTCTTCTATCTCGATAGTGCAATCTACGGGGATTGCCTTGCGGTATTCGATATGCCCTTTGGTGGTATCAAAATGGGCGTTTCCGGGAATGATATCCCCTTCTTTGATGGTGGCGGAAAAGAGCACGTTTTCGGCGGCGCGTCCCTGGTGGGTGGGCAATACATACGGGAAGCCCAAAAGCTCGCCAATGGTCTCTTTCATCCTCAGGAAACTGCGCGAGCCGGCATAGCTTTCGTCGCCCATCATCAGGGCAGACCACTGTCTATCGCTCATCGCACCGGTTCCGCTATCCGTTAGCAGATCGATATATACATCTTCTGCTGCCAAATTGAAGAGGTTGTACTCGGCGGCGGCAATCTTTGCCACGCGCTGTTCCCGGCTCAAGGTCTTGAGCGGTTCTACCATCTTGATTCTCCATGGTTCGGAATAGGGCATTTTGCTCATGATTTCTCCTAATCTATCTTATTTTAGTTTTTCCAAGAGCTTAGTAAGCGCTTCCAGTTCTTCGGGGCTTTGGTATTCCAAGGTGATTTTGCCCTTGCCCTTGTGTTCTTTCACGCTTACTTTCAGGCGAAAGAGGCGGCTAAGGTCTTGCTCCAGGCTGCGGCTGAGGCTGCTTTTGGCTTGTCTTTCGGCGGGTTTTTGCAATTCTTGCACAAAGACTTTGGATTTTGATTCTGCTTGCCTTACGGTAAGCTTGTATTTGATGATAAACTCTGCAAAGGCAAGCTGATACTCGCTTTCCACGCTGAGGATAGCGCGGGCATGTCCGGGGCTTATCTCACCTTCTGCCAAAAGCTGAAGCACATTTTCCGGAAGCTTCAAAAGGCGTAGGGAGTTCGTAATGGTAGCTCTGTCTTTGCCCATTACGCTGGCTATTTCCTGATGCGTAAGCCCGTGCTCTTCGCTAAGGGATTGATACGCCAGGGCTTCTTCGATGGGCGACAGGTCTTCGCGCTGGATGTTTTCGATGATAGCAAAAAGGAATTGCTCCTTTTCCGAGACGGAGCGGATTACCACGGGAACGCTGTCCAATCCTGCCAGCTTTGCCGCTTCCAGGCGCCGCTCTCCGGCGATTAGTTCATAGTCTCTATCCACGCTTTTGGTTACTATCAAAGGCTGGATAATGCCATTGGCTTTGATCGAGGCGGCAAGCTCTTCCAAAGCTTCCATATCAAAGTGTTTACGCGGCTGAAAGCGATTCGGTTTGATGCGCTCAATAGCCAAAGTGCCAATTCCGGAAGACGCGGCAGGGCTTTTTTCGCTTTCCGGTATCAGGGCGGAAAGTCCGCGTCCCAAACGTTCATTTACCATATTCTTAGTCCCCCTTATTGCAGCGTTCGATAACCTCATTTGCCAGCCCCAAATAGCTCAAGGCGCCGGGCGAGCGGATATCATACAAAAAGATCGGTTTGCCAAAGCTGGGCGCCTCGGTAAGCTTGATATTGCGCGGGATTACATTGCGAAATACCTTCTCCTTGAAATAGCGGTGCACCTCTTTTGCCACCTGCATGGAGAGATTTACGCGTTTATCAAACATCGTAAGCAGGATGCCCAATATATTCAGGCTGGGGTTCAGGCTCTTTTGGATGAGGCGGATGGTGGTAAGAAGCTGGCTAACTCCTTCCAGAGCATAGTATTCGCACTGGATGGGCACCAATACATCGGTGGAAGCCGTCATGGCATTTACCGTAAGCAGTCCCAGCGAGGGCGGGCAATCGATCAAAATATAGTCCCATTCCGCCTGGATGGGCTTTAGCGCCTCTTTCAGCTTGTGTTCGCGCGCAAACTCGTGCACCAATTCAATCTCCGCACCGGTGAGATCGATATTACCGGGAACGCAAAAGAGATTTGTTGTGGCTGTGGGCAGGATGCAATTTGCCAAAGGCACTCTGCCGATAAGTGCGTCATACACTTGCAGTTCCACATTTTCTTTATCTATCCCCACGCCGCTGGAAGCGTTGCCTTGCGGATCAAAATCGATCAGCAACACCCGCTTTTCCAATACTGCCAAAGCGGCTGCGAGGTTCACGGCGGTGGTAGTCTTACCCACCCCGCCTTTTTGGTTTACAATGGTTATTATTCTCGCCATAATTCCTTTATCTTCGCATCAGGTCTCGCTGCGCGATGGCAACCAGGCGCCTGCTGCCGACATCTTCTATTTCTTTTTCCAATATAACTTCGTATTTGATGCCTTCCAGGTCTGCCAGCGATTGGGATTTGTAAATCACCAGCCTGCCAGAGGGCTTGAGCAGCCGCCTTAGAGGCGCGATATAACGCTCTTCCAGGGCGACGGCACGGCACAAAATAAAATCGTAACTGGGGCGCCGCGCTACGAAGGCATAATCTTCCACCCGCGCACAGGCTACTGCGGTATCCGGCAGCGAAAGGCCTTCTACCATTTCCTGCACCACACGGCACTTTTTCTGGGTGCTATCCAAGAGCACCAGGCTCATAGCCGGCTGCACTATCTTTAGCGGAATACCGGGCAAACCGCCGCCAGTTCCAAAATCTAATACACTTTGTCCCACAAAATCCAAAGTTTCCAAAGCGATAAGACTGTCAAGAAAATGCTGCAACCAGTAGCTATTGGGCGGCATTTTGCGCGAGATCAGGTTCACGGATTTATTATGTCTTACCAGCTCTTTATGATAATGCTCAAAGATACCCATCAGCCGCGGCACGTTTTCAAAGCCGCGTTCCCCCAAATAGTCCTCAAAGTACTGTTTTTCAGCTATCATTGCTCGTCCTTTGGCAGATTACGGATCAAAGCCTGAATCAGGAAGGATTCATCTGCCTTTGCACCTTCCAGGGCTTTTTGTGCGTTCTCGCTTTTGTGTAGCGAAAGGGCACGCAAAACCAAAAACCGATACACTTCATTTTCGGCAAATCTATATGGCAAAAGCGCTTCCACTGCTTCTTCGCTCTTTAGCGCTGCCAAGGCCGAGATGCAAGTAGTAAAATACCTGCCAGCACTCAGATGCTCCTGGATAATGGGCAAAAGCGCCATATCTGCCACGCCTGCCAATAGCGAGATGGCATTCTTTGCCTTTAGCGAATCGCTATCTGCGGCGTATGCCAAAAGCTGCGTTTGGAAATCTGCGCTTCCCTTTAAAAGCGCATCCAGAGCGCGGTATTCCAAGCCGGATTGACTGCCTAATTTGTGCTCCAATACGTAAGGAATCATCTCCTGTGTGCGAGCCAGCATAATCTCCCGCGCTGCCCGCACGCGTTTGATGGCGTTGCCCACTTCCCACTGTGCACTGGCGGCAAAGATTTCCTTGATGGGTGCATCCTCACTGGGAGCGGGCAAATCCTCTTCACTGGGCTTTTCTGCGGTATCTGGCGGGCTATTTAGCTCCATATCTTTGCCAAATCCGTATTTACCCTTTGCCCAGCTGCTGTCATTTGCCATCGGGCTGCCATTATAGAGGTCTTTACCGCCGGCATCCAAAAAGAGTCCAATGCTGCCCGTCATGCGGCTAAAAGCGCCACTGCCATAGTTTTGCTCTTCCTGGCGTTCATAGCGGTCGTCTCCCATCTTATCCACAAAGATACCCAGAGAGTTTGAGAGTCCCAAACCGCTGCCGCCATGAATGGAATAGGCGTCGTTTCCGGCGGCATCTACCAGTATGCCAAAGCTGAAATCGTGCCCTGCACCCTGACCGGGGCCGTTGCGGCTGTAATAGGTATCATCTCCCTCGTGGTCGTACAAAAAGCCGGATGCGCAATGAATGCCAGAGCCTTGCGGGTAGTAAATGGCGTTATATACGTCATTTCCGCCTTCATCGATCAAAACTCCCGTGGCGAACCAATAGCCCACGCCCTGCGCATATACCCCGCCGATGTATTTGTCATTGCCGCTTTTATCGTACAAAAAGCCTAAGCCGCCTGCCAGCGAACTGCGCATGCCGAAGCCCATGCCTTGCCCCATACTGCGATAGTCTTTGGGCATTAGCGGAGCGTGCAGGTATTTGCCGCCCAGATAGTAGAGGTCGCTTCCACTATAATCTGCCAATACCCCTGCGCCCATTACCGAGCCAAATGCCTGACTCATGGTATGGGCAGTGTAGGTATCATTTCCCTGTTTATCAATAAGTAACGCCACGCCCCCCAGCGCCGCTGCCTGCGAGAAAAGCCCGCCCTGATAGATGTCCTCGCCGGAAGCATCTTCATGATACATTAGGCCCAGCATGGCGGCAAAGGAGAAATCCCCCAATTGGTAGAGGTCATTTCCCTCTGCATCAAAACTATAGCCCAACCCGCCCCAGCCAAAGAAGGATGGCGCTTTGGTTTCCGGTGCTTCGGAACTAATGGCTGCGCTGCGGTAAAGGTCATCACCTTTGAGGTCTATCAGCAGATAAAAGGGCTGCTGCCGCGAAGTGCTAAAAGCTATTTCATAAGTATCATTTCCAGCGGGATCAATTACCGCACATAGGGGATATTTCTTTAGCTCGGCAAAGCTCTTAACCCCATAGTAATCATTGCCTTTCGTGCCTATTATTATCAAGCCCCACTTGCTTTTGTAAGTGAGGGCTTTTTTTGTTTTAAAGTCAATTTTAGGTAGTGCCTCTTGCAGCGCCAGCGCCCACTCATGATATTCCAAAGCTGCCGTGCCCATGGCTTTAGCATCGATCTTTTCAAAGAGCTTGGCGATGCGCTCCATATCGATCTTTTTTAGCCAGGGTAGCTTTTGTTGCCGGAAATAATGCTGATACGCCAGGCTATCCGCATCTTCCACCATGCTTTGCAAAGTGAAAGCGCGCAAGGTGTCGTATTGGGCGCTATCAAGATTCTCAAAGGCACGCTGCAAACTGGTATCTACGCTGCTAAATGCGCGCTCCAGATAGGGAAAGATGTCCTTAGCTTTCTTTAGCTTAGCGGCTTGGCTGGCAATTTCCTGCCGCATCTGAGCTGTAAGCGCAGGTGGTGCCGCTCCAAACGAAATCTCAAAAAAGTGCTGCATTTGGGGCACAAAATTCGGCTCAGCCATCAGTTCGCGTAAGACTGCAAACTTTGGCAAGGCATCCAGCCCGCCACTCAATACTTCGCTATGCCACTTGCTTTTAAGCCGGGTATAAGGGTCCCAATCCCGCTGAAACTTCAGATGATTCAGGTTAAAATCCTCGCTGGTGAGCATGCTTTCCAGCTCCAAACACTCATTTTCGCTAAGGATAGCATAATCTTCACTCACAGTAAATGCCGTAAGTAGCGTATGTATCATCAAGATAGCCGTTATTATCAAAGGCAATTTTTTCATTCACACCTCATACAGCAATCTTTTATTGTAGCGAAAAACTGTCAAATGATTTGTGCGAAATAGCGGTTTTTGGAGGTTGAAAGCGGCAGAATGTGGCTGTGGCATCCTGCCACAGAAGAGTGGTCATGGCATCTTGCCATTTTCTAATAAACCATTGCGAGCTTGCGAGCAATACCGCCATTATTCATCATTCATTATTCATTGCCAGGCAACTCGTTGCCTGGCTACAGCTTCGCCCCGTGGCTTAGGCACTCCCGTTTTGTCTGCCGGATTTTTCCGGCATTTTACGAGAGGGCAACCACCATAATCTCTATAGTGGACAAGCTGTGGACAAAATGAAATTTATTTTTTAGCGACCTCATCTATGTGAATGAAATAAAAGAAATTAAAAGGCTTATTTTGGTCGTGGGAGCTATGCCCTTCATGAATTGTAGTGCATTCACAACCCAGAAATTGTGGAGATAAAAACCAGTGTTTCCGCCACTTGAAGTCAATGTCGCTATCTTAATGCGTGGTTCAGGTAAAAGGCGGCTAAGCGCCATTAAACCACGGGCTTGCATGCCCACCGTGTTAGAGGCTGTCCCGAAATGCCAAAACCAAGCACGATATCTGTATCATTGGGTGTGTAGGGGCGCAAGGCTTTGCGCCCGCTTTTAACAAAGCGTGCGCGCAGCGCACACCGTAATAAATTGATACTGAGTCCGTAATAATTACCTGTTGGGTATATATTTCGGCGGGTTCAATGCCTTGAACCCCTACATTTCAGGGGTGGACATTTCTTAATTATGCGTTATTTGCGCATTTCGGGACAGCCTTAAGAATGGCAGGCATGTTTTGGCATATCTGGAAATGGTTAAATCTGCTCTTTGCTCTGGGCTGCCAAAACCGATTTGGCAGAAGGTGGCTGTGGCATCTTGCCACAGAAATGTAAAAACGACATCTTGTCGTTTGATTCTTA
>JAQVIX010000041.1 GCA_028695495.1 Candidatus Cloacimonadota bacterium
CAGCTTTTTTAGCTAAATTCGAACAACAATTTGTGTTTTCAGGTGTGTCCAAAGATATTATTTGAAATCATGATGTGAAACACAGTAAAAACCACTTTCTCAAAACTGAGTTATTTCAACGGAGTCATACTATGAAAAGACTAATAATCATCTTAGCCCTATTGGCATTGCTGATACCTGCTTTTGCCGATACCGTGCAGATTGGAACGGGAGTGACTACTACCAGCTATTTCCCGATCCACGGTTTGTACAATTACAGCTATAGTCAGCAGATATTTACGCAAAGTCAGATTGGCGTTTCCGGTGAAATCAGTAAAATCCGCTTTTACTATGCTTCCGGCAGCATAACCAGTTCTTACCAGTGGACTATTTACATGGGGCATAGCACTCGCACAGAGTTTAGCACCACCACTGATTGGGAAAGCCCCAATAACCTGACCGAGGTATTTTCTGGCGATGTGACAAACTTCTTACCTGCCACCAACAACTGGATGGAAATCACCTTGGACTCACCCTTCTTTTACAATAATACAGAAAACCTGATCGTAGCTGCTATGGAATCCAGCCCGGCTTATACCAGTATGACCTGGGGAGCCTTTACAAGCGGCACCAATACAGGAATCTACTATTCGGAAGATACAAACCCCATCAATCTAAGCGCACTGCCCACAGCCAAAGGCAGAGCTGCTGCCATCAACCGCATTCAATTGGTATTTCCCAATAGCAGTGAGCCGCTTGCACCCACTTTGCTGGAACCGGCAAACGGCAGCTGGGCACTTAACGATGCTATGTTAAGATGGACATCTACCTTGGGCGGCAGCGATGCCAATACCTACGACGTTTACTTTGGCACAGATAGCAATCCACCCTTAGTAAGCGAGGATCAGGTGGCAAACTTCTATGAACCCACCTTAGAAGATGGACATACTTACTACTGGAAAGTGGTAGCGAGAAACGAAATTGGCGATTCCCCCGCTACGGATATCTATAGCTTTCGTACTCCGGGGATGGATAACCTGGTAGAAAGCTTTGAAGATACCGTCTTCCCGCCTTTGGGCTGGGCAAATCCCGGCACCTGGAGCCGTAGTACTTCTTACAAAGTGCATGGTGCAGCCTCTGCTTACAAAGCGGGAACCGCCAGTGCCCAATACGTGCTTTCCACCCCCAGGCTTACTCTTACAAACGATAGCAACCTCAGTTTCTGGGCATATTGCAACAATAATACTGCCTACCTGCAAGTGGTATATTCGCCAGACGGAGTAAACTGGACTCAGGTGGGCGATAATATCACCTACCCAGCTGCCAGCACTTGGTATAATTACAGCGTTGATCTCAGCTCTCTGGCTGGCAATGATTACTATATGGGGCTGCGCACCGGCTTACAAACCGGCAGCCACTATGTGGATTTGATCATTGGTCCGGAAATCACGCCGGAGCTGCCCAATGCAGCCACTCTTGTATCTCCGGCAGATAACGCCACCTTGGTAAGCCTTACTCCTACTTTTACTTGGAATACAGCTACTACCGGCGGTATTCCCAGCAGCTACAAAGTGTATTGCGATATCCAAAATCCGCCCACCACGCTGGTGGCAAATCTAAATGCTCTTACTTACACTTTGGATACAGCTTTGGACTATGATACTACCTACTATTGGCAGGTAGTGCCCTGGAATAGCCTGGGCGATGCTGATAACTGTCCAGTCAGGAGCTTTACCACAATTCCGGAAGGCTTGGTAAGCATCGGGGATGGCAGTGTTACCACGCTTAACCTGCCCTTGAACCCTTACTATGGCTATAACTACTCCCAAAACATCTATTTACAAAGCGAAATAAATGTGCCGGATCAGCGCATTGAAAAGATCGCCTATTACTGGAACGGTCTCAATAGCGGAAATAACAGTAGAAACTGGACTATCTATATGGCACACACGGATTTGGGAGCCTTTGCCTCTACTACCAGCTGGATTCCCATATCAGAATTCACTCAGGTATTTTCCGGTGAACTCGCTATCCCAATGGCAGCCGGATGGATTGATATTACCTTTACCAATCCCTTTATTTACAACAACAGCCAAAACCTGGTGATTGCTGTATTGGAAACCACTCCCGGAAACGATGGCAGTACTACCAAATTCCTGGGAACCAATGTCTTGGGTGTAAACCGCGGGCTTCGCATTCAAAGCGATACCGTAGTGCACAACCCCGCCAGCCCCGGTACGGGTACCCTCGTAACCGGTATTGCCAATATCCTCATGCAATTTGGCGATCTGCCCTCTGACCCCATCTTCAGCTACACTCCGAATGCCTTGAACTTTGGTGAGGTAATACAAAACACTCCTACCAACTGGCAAAATGTGGAGGTAACCAATACCGGCGCCGGTGTGATTGAGCTTAGCGATACTGATATCAGCATTATAGGTCTGAACGACCGGATGTTTGAATTCGACGCCGTGAATCTGCCCTTTGCTCTGAGTCCCGGTGAAAGCGGCCTCATCCCCGTGCGCTTTACCGCAACAGATGAAGGTGATCTAAGCGCTACCCTGCGCATGGTTTACGATGGCGAAAACTATGATGTAGCCCTTAGCGGACGCGGTTTACCTGCTGGCACGATATTTATTGGAGATGGTATAGCAAATAACTATCTGCCAGTGAATACCCTATACGGCTACAGCTATGCTCAAACGATCTACCATCAAAGCGACATCAATATGCAAGGTCAGCGCATAGAAAAGATATCGTATTATTGGAATGGTCTGGCAAGTGGCGAAACCAGCAATCTGTGGACTGTATATATTGGACACACGGATCTGAACGATTTTGCTACTACCACCAGCTGGATTCCGTTTTCTCAACTTACTCAGGTATTCAGCGGAACGCTGGATATCCCCGCCAGCCCCGGCTGGATTGAAGTGGAATTGCAGAATCCGTTTGTGTATAACAACATTCAAAACCTGGTGATCGCCGTAGATGAAAACCAACCCAGCTATGTGTCTGCCGGTTTCTTTTTCACTACTCCTACACCAAGCCAGTATTACAGCTTACGCTGCCAAAGCGATAGTGTAAATCCTGATCCGGCAGCACCTCCTACCGGTACCAGAACTGCTGCCCGTCCCAATATCCGAATGATCTTTGGCGACCTGCCAGATTTCCCCGTCTTTACCTATGGTCCTGAAGCTTTGGATTTTGGTGTGGTACCTCAAACTGCACCTACAATGTGGAAAAACGTAATGGTTACCAATGCCGGCGGCGGCTTGATCGAGCTAAGCGCAAGCAATATCAGCATCTTTGGTAGAGATGCCGATATGTTTGAATATGACGCCATAAACCTGCCCTTCGCTTTGGGTGCCGGCGAAAGCGGCTTCATCCCTGTACGCATTACCGCTACGGATGAAGGTGAGCTTAGCGCCACCCTGCGCATAGTTTATGCGGGTGAAAACTACGATGTGGCTCTTTATGCCGAAGCTTTGCCCCTTGGCACGGTAATAATAGGCGATGGCACTACAGCCCAGCGTTATCCCTTTGGCACCTTATACGGTTACGAGCGCTCTGCCTCCCTCTACAAAGCGGAAGAGCTGGGCTTGATAGGCTATCTGGATAGCGTAGCCTGGGATTGCGCCGTTACTACCGCTACTGTGGTGCCATACAAAATCTATGCTGGTCTTACCAATGATGATGTACTTACGGCACAAACCTTTACCAATCTTACCCAAAGCCTCACTTTGGTAAAAGAAGGCACTTATAGCTTTAGCACCACAGGCTGGCATGAGTTTGCGCTGGATACTCCCTTTGCCTATACGGGCGGAAACCTGATTGTAGCAGTGGAAACAAACTATGGCGGCAGCGGCGGCGGCAGCGGACATACCTTCCGCTATACCACCACCAACGCTACCGGCAGCCATATCTATTGGCAAACTGATAGCAACCCACCTGCCACCACCGGCACAATAAATGCCCTGCGCCCGAACTTGAAATTGTATCTTGTAGAGCCTGCGGAAGGCGCACCGGCTGCACCCATCATGATTGCTCCGGAACACAACGCCACCGGCATTGCAGCCAGTGGCTTCAACCTCTCCTGGGCGGCAGACCTGGAAAATGGCGGAGTACCGGATTATTATGCCGTATTCCTTTCCCAAGACGAAGATAGCATCTTCGATAACTATTATTTCGAAACCGAAAATACTTTCTTTGACCCCGTCAACGAAGGTGGCATGGAATTTGGCTACGAGGATACCTGGTATTGGCTGATTATGGCTGTAAACGACCATGGAGAAGCTTTGGCAGAACGTGCCCTTGCTTTCACCATCGAAGATGACCCTCGTATCCTGAGCCTGTCTTTTAGTGAAAACTTCGATGCCGTATCTACGGGAACCATCTTCCCCAGAGCTTGGACGCCGGTAAAGACAAATGCCAGCTCTTCTCTCACCATTAGCTCCAGCTATTCGCAAAGCCCTTCCAATTCCGTGTATATGTACAACTACACTACCACGGAAACCATGCGTTTGGTTACCCCGGAAATAGCGGTTCCGCTTAATACAATCAAGCTGAGCTTTTACTTAAGAGCTACCAGTGCTACAAACTACAGCATGAAAATAGGCACAGTGGATTCCCCTGATGCCAGCGGCAGCTTTACCGAAATAGCCACCATTACACCCACAGTAGCAGCTGTCTTTGAACGCCAGGAAGTATCCTTTGCGAATTACACGGGCACAGATAGATACATCGCCTTCCAACATGGCACAAACGCTACCTATCAAAGCTTCTATCTGGATACCGTGCTCTTTGAGGAATTGATGCCAAACGATATGGCTGCCATTTCCATCGATGCTCCCGGCTTCGGTTCGGCAGGCACTCCCTTCAGTTTCCAAGTCGGCGTGAAAAACAACGGTACTGAACCTCAAAATAACTATCAGGTGCAGCTAAAATCTGCCGATACGGTGCTTGTAAACCTTACCGTAAATGAAACTCTGGCTCCAGACGAAACTACTATCCATGAACTGGTATGGATTCCTACCCAAGGCGGAAACTATCAGGTATATGCCGAAGTAGTTCTCGCCGGCGATGGTAATAGTACAAACAACACTACCGATACCAAAGCCATACTCGTATTTGATAGCAGCATGTCTTTGATGGATATTGGCGATGACGACACCACGCTTTCCGGCTACTTTATACCTTTCAACTTCTATTACAAGAGTAGCCTTAGCGATATAATCTACTATCAAGATGAATTGCGTATGCAATCCGGCAGCATCAATGCCCTGATCCTGAAGAATACCTTCAGCAGCGCAACTGTGCTGGATAAGCACATCAAGATTCTGATGGCAAATACCACAGCAGAAAATATCACTGCCGGCTGGCTACCCGGTGAAGACTTTGTGGAAGTATTCGATGGCAATATCGATTTCCCCGTGGGAGAAAACTCCATCGTAATTCCGCTGCATACACCCTTTACCTATACCGGCGGCAATCTGGCAGTGCGCTATAACCGCAGGCTGGATACCGGCTATCACACCACCAGCGATAAATTCTTCTATACCAATACGCCCGAACACGCAAACCGCGCCCGTTATATGCAAAGCGACACCGTGGAATACAATCCGCTGGATCCCGCCGCTTCTGCTGTCGGCACGGTGCTTAGCTACGTTCCCAATACCACCTTCGTGGTGCAAAATGCCGTATTGGAACAGCATGCTCTGCTCTCCGGTTATGTACGTGATATAAATAACGACCCCATCGCTGGCGTGCAGATCACTATCGAAGATGAACGCTATACCACCAATACCGATGCTGATGGCCTTTACAGTTACGTATTTTGGGAAAACCACAACGTTTCAATTAGCGCCAGTAAGTTCGGTTACTATCCGCAAACTGTAAACGATATCGAGCTTACAGTAGGCGAAGAAGTAGAGCAAGATTTCGTCTTGCAGGCAATACCCAGAATCACCGTATCCGGCATTGTAAATACAAACGACCTGCCGACTGGGCTGGAAGGTGCCAAAGTGGTGCTGAATGGGATTGAAAGCCACACTGTTTACACAGTTGCCAATGGTGCTTTTAGCATCCCCGATGTGTTGGGTGAAAATACCTATACTATCACGATTACCGCAGCGAGCTACGATGGCTACAGCGGCACAGTAAATGTGGAAACCATTGCCATAAACCTGGGCACCATTACCCTCATCGAAAAGCTCTGGCCGGCTACCGACCTCGTAGCTGTATTAAATAACGGCAACGTGGACCTAAGCTGGGAAGAAGCTGCCGAACCAAATTACTTCTTCTGGGATTTTGAAGAAGATAATGGCGGCTGGATTGGTAGCGGATATGGAGACTGGGAATATGGCGAATACAATGTATCCCAATTCAATTATGTATATACAGGGAACAACGTAATACCGCCTCCCGCAGCATATTCTGGAAGCAAGATGTGGGGCACCCTCCTGCATCAAAACCATAATAACGCCGCTGCCTTTAGCTATCTCACCCGTACGGTAGATCTGGCTGGACTTGATAATCCACAAATCCGCTTCCGCAGCTGGGAAAACGTATTTGGAGATTTCGACTACTGTCAGTTAGCAGTAAATGGCAACGTCATTTGGGGTCCCTCTTGGGATTACACCAATACCCAATGGCAGGAAAGAGTGGTAAATCTCTCGGCTTACACAGACCAGGAAGTGGTATTGCAATTCCAATTCTACGCAACTGGCTCTGTAAACTATGCCGGCTGGTATATTGACGACGTCTATATCGGCCCGCCTCCCGCCCGCGAAATCGCCGGACGCAGCCGCAGCTTGCAGGATTACCTCATCTACAGAATGCCCTTGGCAGAGCTAAACAATCCGGATAACTGGACACTACTGGAAAGTGGTTTCATTGGCACCGAATATACAGATACCGGTATCAGCGCTCTATCCAGCGGTATGTACAAATGGGCAGTGGTGGCAAATTACAGCGGAAATCACGCTGCCCCCGCAGTCCTCTCCAATACACTGGAGATAATAGTCGCAATCGATACCCCTGAGGATCTTGCAATTGAGGTAGATGGCGATAACATTCGCATTAGCTGGACGCCCGTTCCCGGAGCTTCCTATTACAACATCTATGCCTCTGACGATCCTTATGGTGATTTTGAATACCTTGGCTTTAGCGCCGAGGCCTTCTATCTCACCCCCGCCAGCCCCATGAAGAAATTCTTCAGAGTAGGGGCAGTAACTGGTGACCCGATCCGGTCAAACCTGGAAAGTAACTAAACAATTAACTAAGTAATCAAAGCCCGGCTGTAATGGTCGGGCTTTTTTTATTAGGTGTTAGATGGAGCGAGCAAGCTCGCAAATGAATAATGAATAATGGCGGCTGCGCAAGCGCAGGTTGATCATAGCTGACGCTCGCGGCAGATTTATTCTGTATTTTACCTAATTCGAGTTAATTTGTGTTAATTCGTGGACAAAAAAAGCTAAAGCCATAGCAGTTCGTGAAGTCAATGTCGCTTGTGCTCCGTGGAGTTTATGGCGGCAAGATATGTATTTTCTTATCAGGAATTACTGCCGCCATAGACTTCACGTACTATTATCGTCCGCCACTTGAAGTCAATGTCGCTTGTGAAAGGCGTTGATATGGTAAAAGGTGGATAAGCGCCTTTAACTCCAAGGGCTTGCATGCCGTTATAAACTCCACGGTGCATAGGCTCTTCCTCTATTGATGCCCTCGCAATGCCCTCACCTCGACCGGCAAATTCTGGGTAGAGGTGAGGGCATTGCGAGGGAGGCAAACGGACAAGCTTGAACAGAGAATATCATGCTTGGCTGCCGAGCGGTGGGGCTGTCCCGAAATACGAAATGAACAACACAACAAGAAATGTACACACCTGAAATGTAGGGGTTCAAGGCACCCAAACCCGCCGAAATCTACACGCAACAGGTAAGCATTACGGATTATGTATCAATTTATTACGGTGTGTGCTGCGCACACGCCTTATTAGAAGCGGGCGCAAAACCTTGCGCCCCTACATTCCCAGTGACACAGATATCGTGCTTGGTTTGGGCATTTCGGGACAGCCTCTCTGCTCGGTTGTATGTTTTAGCATTTCTTGAAAGTACCAAATTCCGAATTTATCTGGTAATGGTAAAAGGCGGATAAACGCCATTAACTCCAAGGGCTTGCATGCCGTCATAAACTCCACGGCTACACAAGCGCCAGCATCTAATAAACCATTGCGAGCCTGCGAGCAATACCGCCATTGTTTATTATTCATTCAATACCTCCGCTGCGTTCACTTCAGAATTGCATTATTCTATAGTCGTTTAGCTCTTAGTTCCTGGTCTGGCAATCTCATGTCTGCAGAACTATAAAGTAATACCCTATAGCAATATAGACCTCTATTATCCACCGGGAATGCCCAAAGTAAGTATAAAACAATAATACTAAAGATTTTCCTTGACGGATTTATCTGATTATATTTTCTGGTAAAGCAAATTCATAGCATGCTTATTTATCTTGCCAAACGACATTATACAAAGAATATAGACGTGAACCAAGTGACACTATTTGGATGAAAAAACAGGGCAACCCGTAGCGGTAGCTCTCAAGTTTATGGTATCAAAATAAAAACGCGGAGAAAAAACTTCGCATTATGAAATCACTAATCTCCCCTGATATTTAACTCTACAGGAGTATCAATTATGAATAGTATAGCAAAGATTTTAATGCTGCTTTATGTAATGCTTGCATTTAGCAGTCTGGCTTTGGCAGACACAGTTCAAATAGGCTCAGGCTCAGCTACATTTAGCTACCTGCCTATTTACACAAACAATAGTTATAATTACACGCAACAGATCTACACGCAACCGCAGATCAACCGCAGCGGCGAAATCTCGGCTATCAGCTTTTTTTACACCAACGGAGATATCAGTAATTCTAAAAACTGGAAGATTTACCTGGGGCATTGTACCCGCAGTTCTTTCAGCGATACTGCAGATTGGGAACCCTTATCCAACCTCACTTTGGTATATGATGGCGATGTAAGCCCCTATTTACCTCAGGGAAATAACTGGATGAATATCCCCCTTAGCGCCCATTTTAATTACAACAATACCAGTAATCTGATCCTTGCCGTTTATGAGAATACACCCAATTATGGCAACACCATCGGTTGGCGCAGCTTTAGTTCCGATACCAATTCCGCGATCTATTACCATTCTAATAGCACCATTCCAAATCCGCAAAACCCACCCACGGCAAATGCGGTAACCAGCTCTTTGGCGCAAATCCAATTGGTTTTCCCGAATACCAGTGTCCCGCTGGCGCCTACCTTGCTATATCCCGGCAATGGTGAAAGCGTATTTTCCAATGTCCAATTGTACTGGCAATCCACCATGGGTGGCGGCGCAGCTACTTCTTTCGACCTGTATCTGGGCACAGATCCGAATCCGCCGCTTTTGGCATCCAATCTTTCTCAAACCAGCTATGCCCCGCAGTTGCAGGGAGATACCACTTATTATTGGAAAGTAGTAGCAAATAATGCTGTGGGATCTTCGCCGGCTTCAGCCATCTGGAGTTTTATTACCATGCCAGAAGGCTCGATACAAGTAGGCAATGGAACTACCAGTAATTTCCGTCCTTTTAGTACCCAGTATGGCTATGAACGCAGTGCTGCACTTTATACCCAGGATCAAATAGGCTCTTTTGGTGTGGTATCCCGCCTCTCATGGAGCGTAGCCGCCACAGGTACTGCAAACGTTCCTTACAAGATTTGGATTAAGAACGTAACTAATAATACCTTAACTTCGCAAAGCTGGAGTAACCTGATGGATGGCGCCACTTTGGTAAAAGAGGGGAACCACACTTTTAATAGTACCGGTTGGCACACTTTTGTGCTGGATACTCCCTTTGTGTATCTTTCGGGTAATCTCTTGATTGGGGTGCAATCGGATACCGAGGGCAGCGGTATTGCAGGCTATCCCTATATCCATTACACCGGCGGAAACGCCAGTAAACACCAGATCTGGTATCGGGATGAAAACCCTCCTACAACTGTGGGGATTCTAAATGCCAATCGCCCCAATATCATCATCCATTATGCCGATCTGGGCGATGAACCAGACTTTTTGATTAGCGCCTCAAATCACAATTTTGGAGAAGTACGATTAGGCACCAGCGCAACCCAAGACTTTACCATTACAAACGTGGGTGGCGGTGATTTGATAATAAGCGATATTACTATTTCCGGAAGCCCCGGCTTTTCGCTTACGAATCTGCCCACCTTACCCGCTACAATAGTATCGGTGGCAAATACCAGCTTTGGGGTGGAGTTTTCCCCCACGCAAACGGGACCCGCCAGCGCCACCGTCACCATTACGGATAATATCGGCAGGCGCAGTACACATACGGTGCAGCTAACGGCGAGTGGAACGGGAATCCATATCATTGGAAATGGCTCTACAAACCTGATGCTACCAGTACATCCTTTTTATGGGTACACATACAGCCAAAGCATCTACCTGCAAAGCGAGATTAACACGCAGGGACAGCGCATTGAGAAGATTGCTTATTACTGGAATGGTGCCGCCGCGGGCAACCTAAGTAATGGCTGGACTATCTATATGGGGCATACCGATCTCAACGTTTTTCGTAATACCAGCGATTGGCTTTCCCTGGATGAACTTACGCCGGTATTTATGGGTCAGCCGAATATACCGGCAATAGCCGGCTGGATTGAAGTGATATTGGATATTCCGTTTATCTATAACAATAGCCAAAATCTGGTAATAGCCGTGGATGAAAATACCGCCGGCATCGACGGCTCTGCTCAATTCTTCCATAGCACCACCACTGCCACAAATGCCCGTAGTCTGCGCTACTATTCAGACACTATAAATCCCGATCCGGCGGCACCTCCGGAAGGCACTTTGATAAATGGCTACCCCAATATCAAGTTCACTTTTGACCCTATTCCTGCCGGTGCGGTATTCTCCATAAACCCCGCTGCTTACGATTTTGGGAACGTAAAAGTAGATAATATCAAAAACAAGAGCTTTAGAATTACGAACCTGGGTTCCAGCGACCTGGGCATCAATAGCATTACAATATCCGGTAATGCCGGCTTTTCGCTCACCAATCTGCCCACCCTGCCGCTTACTCTGGAAATGGCGGAAAGTACCCTATTTAATGTGGAATTTGCGCCCACCGAAATAGGCAACGTCAGCGCCACTATTAGCATTGTGGATAATATAGGCAACCGCACATTTCACTCGGTGCAGGTTACGGGATATGGAGTGGAATTCCAAACAATCGGTGAAGGCACTTCCAATACTTACCGTCCTTTCTGTACCCTATATGGATATGAACGCAGTGCAGCGCTTTATACGCAAGACCAGATTGGCACCTACGGTTTGATTACCCGTTTGGCATGGAGTGTAGCCACTACCGGTACCACCTCCGTGCCTTACAAGATTTGGATAAAGTCTGTAAACAATGAGACCATGATCACTCAAAGCTGGGATAGCCTCATTGATGGCGCCATCCTGGTAAAAGAAGGCAATCACCTCTTTAATAGCACGGGATGGCACGAATTCATCCTCGATACACCCTTCTTATATACTGCGGGAAACCTCCTGATTGGCGTGCAATCGGATGTTGGTGGCAGTGGCACCGGCGGCTATCCTTATATTCATTACACCACGGCGATAGCAAACCAGCATCAAACCTGGAGCCAAGATGGTAGCCCTTCCACTGGTTCTGGTAATGTATCTGCAAACTTGCCCGATCTCAGGATCTATATTTCTCCGCCTTCTGGAGACCCTACCTTTATGGTATATCCCAGCAGTTACAATTTTGGCGATGTAAGAATAGGCAGCAGCAAATCCCGCAACTTCACCATTACCAATGTGGGTGGCGGAGACTTGGTAGTAAATAGCATCAGCATCTCCGGCAATGCCGCCTTTACGCTTAGCAATCTGCCCACCCTGCCTGCTACCTTGGCAACGGTGCAAAACGCCAGCTTCACAGTGGACTATTCCCCTACTGCCCTGGGAACAGCCAGCGCCACTATTACTATTACAGATAATATCGGCAACCGCACAGAGCATGAAATAGAGGTGACGGGTAATGGCACCCAATTCATGATTATTGGTGAGGGCACCTCAAATCTCTATCTGCCCGTAAACGCCTACTATGGATATACCTATAGCCAGAGTATCTATTTACAGAGCGAGATCAATTTAGAGAATCAACGCATCGAGCGCCTGGCTTACTATTGGAACGGTGCTGGAGTGGGAAACTTAAGTAATGGCTGGACTATCTATATGGGGCATACGAGCCAAAGCATCTTTACCAGTACCAGCGGTTGGATTCCCCTAAATCAGCTTACACCGGTATATATCGGGCAACCCGATATTCCCGCTACGCCCGGCTGGATCGAGGTAATGCTTACCATTCCCTTCATCTATAATAATACCGATAACCTGATAATAGCGGTGCATGAAAATACCCCCAGCTACAACGGCTCTGCCCAATTCTTCTATAGCACCCCTACTTCCAGCAACCGCAGCTTGCGCTACTATTCGGATAGCGTAAATCCAGACCCCACCTCTCCGCCCGCAGGCACCGTGGTTACCGGCTTTCCAAATATCAAGCTTACTATGGGCGACGTTCCCACTACACCAGTATTTCAGATTCTCCCAGCCGGGGATTACAACTTTGGCGATGTAAATATTGGCGGCAGCAAGAGAAAGACATTTACCGTTTCAAACTATGGTATCGGCAGCCTGGGCATTACCAATATCAGCATCTCCGGCAGCAACGCGATGAGCCTGAGCACCATCCCAGACTTGCCGGTTTATCTGCAAATTGCCCAATCTCTGGAAGTGGAAGTAACCTATAGTCCTTCCCTGCTGGGACAAGATACTGCTACCTTAAGCTTTACAGACGATCTGAATAACCGCTACGTTTTGGGCGAAAACTCTGTACTCACCCTGGCAAATGCAGGTAGCACCAGCCGCGATACCCATACCATTACCCTCACCGGAACCGGAGTAAATGATATCACCCTTGGCGATGGCAGCCAAAATGCCCGTATGCCCATGGATTTCTTTTATCGGTCTTCGCTATACGAAACCGTATTTACCCAAGATGAATTGAATAACTTTTTGGGACTCATTACCGGACTCAAGCTATATAATAGTTTCAGTTCAAACCTGAACAACAAACCGGTAAAGATCTGGCTGGGCAGCACCACACAAGCAAACCTCGAAAATGGCTTTATACCGGCAGACCAGCTTGAACTGGTGTACGATGGTCCGATGGATTTCCCCTCTGGAGAAAACACCATTAGCTTCACTTTCCCGGAACCCTATTTGCATTTGGATGGTGGAAATCTGGTAATGATGATCAGGCGTCCAATGGATACCTCATACCACAGCTCCTCGGATCAATTCAAATGCCAAACCGGCAATACCAACCGCGCTCGCAATCTGTACAGCGACTCTATAGATTACGATGAAAATAACCCCGGTGCCGGCACCGCCACAGGCATTTATCCCAAGATTACCTTTACCGTAATCCCCGGCGGAGTAGGGCACATCAATGGCACAGTATTGGGTCCCGATGGCGACCCCCTGCCGGGTGTAACGGTTACCCTGGATGGGCGTCCTATCAGCATACAAACAGACCAGCAGGGCTATTTTAGCATTCCAAACCAGCTGCCCAATAACTATAGCCTTACCTTTACCAAACACACTTATGTAACCCAGGTAATCAATTTCGAGCTGGAAGAAGACGAAACCGAAGTAGTGGATATTACCATGCAATTTATGCCACGCGTTTCCGTAAGCGGAACCATCCTTGCCAGCGATACCGGAGAGGGCATCGCCGGCGCCAATATCCGCTTTACCGGTTATGAAACCTTTATGGGTTCCTCTACAGCAAATGGCAGCTTTACCATGCCAAACGTATTTGCAAATCAAACTTATAATTACCTTATCTCCGCCGCTGGCTATGTATCCACTACGGGTGAGTTGAACCTGGGCGCTGCAAACCACAATATGGGTGAGATTACGCTTGCCGAAGTGGCGTATGCGCCAAATACCGTAATTGCAGATTTGAACGCCACCTACGATACGGTAAACTTGAGCTGGAGCGCTCCTGACCCTAATGCCGTGGAGATTACCGAAAGCTTTGAAGATGCTGAATTCCCGCCTGCCGGCTGGAGCCAGGTAATTACGAATACAGGCGCTGCCAATACTCTGGGCGTATATCCTACCTGGTGCAGCTTTGGCGCCACAAATACCGGCACTGGTTTGGTAGAACCCACCGAAGGTTCCAAACAAGCCGGACTCTGGTGGGTTACCGAGCATCAGGATGAATGGCTAAAGACCCCTGCTTTCAATTGCCCTCCCGATGCCTACATGGTATTTGATACTTACGCTACTTATGGCTCCCCCAATGGTGATCATTACTATGTAAAGATTTCCAATACCGGTGGAAATACCTGGACTGCCCTCTGGGATGCCAGCGTACTACCGGAAGGTGCTAACAACTATCAAAACCCCATCACCATCGATCTGGCGAACTACGCCGGCAGTGAGGTAATGCTTGCCTTCCATGCCGATGATCCGCCTTCCAATGACGGTCTTTGGCATGTATGGTTTATCGATAATATCTATATTGGCAATATGGTGCAAACCATTAGCTTTAATGGCAGCGATCTCATCCCCGGCAGAATAAGCATAAATAGCTCTCTTGGTAGCAATGCCAGCCCCAATACCGAGCTAAGCCGTGCGCCGCAATTGCGCTATGCCGATAGCGGGCTTAGCTCCATTGCCAAACCGCATAAGGCTTATACCCGTGCCCTGGTAGGCTACAAGGTATGGCGTTTATTAGCCGGACAAGAGAATAACGAAGCTACCTGGATTTCGCTTACCGATGAAACAATCTCCACCCTAAATTACGCAGACGCTGATTGGCCAAACCTATCCAACGGCACCTACAAATGGGCGGCAAAAGCGATTTATACGGCAGATGTAATCTCTGCCCCTGCTTTCTCAAACTCCTTGGTAAAAGAGCAGCTTAATGGCATGGTAGTGGGCTTTGTGCGCCGCAGCAACAATCAGGGTATCCCCGGCGCAGTGATAACTGCTTCCAATGGCACTACTGCCACTACAAACAATGCCGGTGCCTATAGCATGTTGCTGCCCGTAGGCGTATTTAGCCTTACCGCCAATGCGAATGGTTATCAGCCGCTTACTCAAGATGATATCACTATCGCTCCAAACCAGAATACCACGTTGAACTTCGTTTTGATTCCCATGAGCAACGAAGACGAGGTGGCTCCCATTACCGCCACGGCGCTGAAGGGCAACTATCCGAACCCCTTCAATCCCGAAACCACCATTAGCTACGACCTCAAGGATGCTGCCCAGGTGCGCTTGGAGATCTACAACCTCAAGGGTCAATTGGTGCGCAGCCTGGTAAATAAAGCGCAGGCTGCGGGACGCTACCGCATTGTATTTGATGGTAAAGATGAACGCAATCAGCCGCTCTCCAGCGGGGTATATCTCTATCGCTTTAGTGCGGGAGACTATCGTAAGACGCAGAAGATGATGTTGATGCAGTGATTAGCTAAAAGCAATAAAGGAGCAGAACGGTGTTCTGCTCCTTTTTCTTTTAGCAGGTTTTAGGTGTTAGGCGCTGCGCACGCACTGGAATTGTAGGGGCAGACCAATGTGTCTGCCCAATAGCTACATGGATTATTTTATCGTGGGAACGGCATCTTGCCGTTTGATTGTAAAAGCGACATCTTGTCGCCATAAACTCCACGGTGCACAAGCGCCATTGACTTCAAGTAGCGGAACATTTCAGGTGTGAACATTCCTTGTAGTGCTATTCATTTTACCATTATCAGATAAGTTCGGAATTTGGTACCCTCAAGAAATGCTAAAACATACAACCGAGCAGAACTCCGTTAGGAGTGGCAGTTTAGATAGCCCAGGGTGTTCTTGTCCAAAATGAGCTTGCGATATTTTAGCAAGATAAACCCTGGGGAATAGGGCTGGGGTTTTATTTATCATATTGCTACATAACGCGATTGCTATTTAAAATGTCGAAGCTGTCCCTAAATACACAAACCACACAACAACAAGAAATGTCCACATCTGAAATGTAGAGGTTCAAGGCACCAAACCCGCCGAAATATACCCGCAACAGGTAATCATTACGGACTCAATATCAATTTATTACGGTGTGTGCTGCGCACACGCTCTATTAAAAGCGGGCGCAAAACCCTCAAGCCCCTACATTCTCGTTTCGTTTGATATCGTGCTTGGTTTTGGCATTTCGGGACAGCTTCTCCGCTCGGCAGCCAAGCATGATATTCTCTGTTCAAGCTTGCCCCTTTGCCTCCCTCGCAATGCCCTCACCTCTACCCAGAAAAAGCCGGTAGAGACGATGGCATTGCGAGGGCGGCTAACGGGGAGGCTTGCTTCGCTGCGCTCAGCTAATGAATAATGACGGCTGCGCAAGCGCAGGTTGATCATAGCTGCGCTCGTGGTGGGGTTATCGATTTATGGATTACCTGTAAGTGAAAACAAAGCACCGCTAATTTGCGCGAATACGCCACAAATAAAAGTCTTAAACCTAACAAGTTACTCTTGAAACGAGCGCAGCGCCTAACACCTAAAACCTATCACCTAACACCTGCTGTAGATGCTAAAAGGCGGATAAGCGCCATTAACTCCAAGGGCTTGCATGCCTTCCAGAATTGTTATCCCTTGCATTGCAACTGGCTAACTACTATCGAAGACCGCCTTTAGAAGCCTAACAGATAAAAAGAAATAAATAAAATAGCTTTTTGTGAAAATTATCTTGACAGATATTGAACTTTTATTTTCATGCGTTCTAAGAGTTTTGGTTGCTACCTTGCGTGGAAATAATCCTAAATGTGGCAAGTGTTTAATTGCACCAAACATAATTTGTTTAGACAAGGACTTTTTTATGCGTAATACGCGAAAAGCACTACGACAAATGAAAACCCTGCGCCCGCAGGAGCAGTGTGTGCATTTTGCGCATTACAACATGCGAAATTCCAAAACAATCCATAGTAATCATTCGAGGAAGAAAGAACCAAGCGCAGCTTTTGCCAAAATAATCGTCGCACATTATTACAAAGTCGCTGTGCTTTTCCAAAGCTCCCTGAATCTACTATCTCAAACCCCATCAAAACCAATTGGTAAACCATTACAGGCACTTTACGCCTGAATTTAGGGTGATTTACCGCATAACATATCACAAACCTTCAAAAAATTAATACCTTAAATCTTAAGGAGTAATTATTATGAAAAGATTATTCATACTTAGTCTGTTCCTAATGATGATATTGGGCACAGCACTATACGCTCAGATAGATGTAAGTATTGGCACTGGCACCGTTACGGATACCTACCTGCCGGTGAATACCTTATGGAATTATAGTTATAGCCAAACTATCTATCTGCAAAGTGAAATTGATGTACCCAACCAGTGCATTGAGAAGATAGCCTATCATTGGAATGCTGCTGGTTCGGGCAACAACAATAATCAATGGACCATTTATATGGGACATACCGATGAAAGCAGCTTTGCCACCAACAATTGGATTCCTTACACGAACATTACTCAGGTGTATAGTGGCACAGTAAACTTCCCCTCAGCCGCAGGTTGGATGGAAATCGAGCTTACCACCCCATTTGCGTATAACAATGTGCAAAACCTGGTGATTGCCATTGTGGAAGATAGCCCAGGCTATTCTTACGGCGGTTCTTTCCTGAATACTGTGGCTGTCGGTCGCAGCATACGCTGCAGTAGCGACAGTGAGATTCCTTCTCCCATCAACCCTCTACCAGGAACACTGCAAGGTCATTATCCCAATATTACGATGACATTTGGCGATCTGCCTCCAAACCCAGTCTTTGCTTATAATCCCATGAGTATGGACTTTGGTTCGGTATTGAACGCCACTACCAGCGATCCGCAAAACCTGGTAATTTACAATAACGGTTCTGGCACCATAAACCTTAATGCTGGTAATATCAGCATGTTTGGTATTAATGCCAATGAGTTCAATTATGCTACGGATAACCTGCCGGCTGCTTTAGGTGCCGGTCAATCCGTTATCATCCCTATTACCGTTACTCCCGCTTCCGAAGGTCCCCTCTCCGCTATCTTGCGGATAATGTATGATGGGACAAACTACGACGTGTCGCTAAGCGCAATCGGTTTACCTGCTGGTCTTATGATCATTGGCGATGGTACGGCAGCCAGCCGCTTCCCTCTGGGTAGCTATTACGGGTTTGAACGCAGTGCCGCGCTATATACCGCAGATGAAATTGGCGGCGGCAATAAGCGCATCAGTAGCATAGGCTGGTATGCCAACTTAGCTCATTCTGCAGCAGTGCCCACCAAGATCTATATGAGATCCTATCCTGGAGCTACCATTACTGGAAGTAACTGGGATGATTTTACCTCGAATGCCACCTTGGTGTATGATGATATCATTCAAGGCATTAACCCCGATAACTGGCATGTAATCCAGCTGGAAAATACCTTCGATCTGGATAATGGAGACAATCTTCTTGTCTTGGTAGAGCGTAATGCCGGAGATACTGGAGCTGGTACTGGTTCCGATGCTCCCGGGGTTCGCGCCACTACAATGGCGGGTAAGCATCACACCATCTTAGGAGATTGGGACCCGCCTGCCGGCAATAGCAGCAGTGCAAGCAACCGTCCAAACATCATGCTCCTTGCTTCCAGCTATGAGATTACAAATCCGCCTAACCCTGCCTTGCTGGTATCTCCGGCAAATGAAGCAGAAATGGCAGCTCTCAATACCCAATTGAACTGGGGAGCGGGTGGCGGTGCGCCCACTGGCTATAAGCTGTATTTTGGCGATAGCAACCCGCCGGACTTTATTGGAGACCTGGGTAATGAAACTACCTTCAACCCGGGCACACTTACCACCAGCACCACCTATTATTGGCAGGTAATTCCCTACAATGCCAACGGCGAAGCTACTGGCTGCCCGGTATGGAGCTTTACTACTCTGCCTGATGGTCTGGCTGTAATAGGCACCGGCACAACAAGACAGGATATGCCAGTAAGCGCGTATTATGTATATACCTATAGCCAAAGCATCTACCTGCAAGACGATATCAATATGCAAGATCAGCGTATTGAAAAGATCGCTTACTATTGGAACGGCGCATATCCCGGAAACAATAGCAACGAGTGGGTAGTGTATATGGGACATACGGATATGGAAGTATTTGGTCCTGCCTACAATTGGATTCCGATTGGCCAGCTTACACAAGTATTTGCTGGTACATTGGATCTCCCTGCCGTTCCTGGCTGGATTGAAATTGAATTGCAAGAACCATTCGTATATAACAACGTTCAAAACCTGGTAATCGCCGTTGACGAGAATAAGCCTGGTTGGGATAGCAACAACTGTTTCTTCCACAACACGGAGACCCCCGGATTAAACCGCAGTCTTCGTGCCTATAGCGATAGCAGCAATCCCGATCCCGCCAATCCGCCTACTGGTGCTACGCAGGTGTTTGCTCCTGCTTTCCCCAATATCATGATTACTTTTGGCGATCTGCCGAATACTCCTGTTTTCGGCTATGGACCCACCAGCATCGATTTTGGCTCTGTAATGAACAATACCCCCAGCGCGCCGCAAGACGTATTTGTAAGCAATACCAGTGGCGGCGTGATTAACCTAACTGCAGACGATATCAGCATATTTGGTACCAATGCCGATCAATTCAGCTTTGGTACAGATAACCTGCCTGCTGCCATAGGTCCCGGTCTCAGCATTACAATCCCCGTTATCGTTACCGCTTCTATCGAAGGACCCATCTCTGCCACCCTGCGCATAGTATATGAGGGTGCAAATTACGATGTAGCGCTTAGCGCAGAAGGTTTGCCGCCTGGTATAACCGTTATCGGTAATGGCACAAGTCCTACCCGCTACCCTCTGGGCAGCTACTACGGCTTTGAGCGCAGTGCCGCACTATATACTGCAGAAGAAATTGGTGCCGGCAATAAACGTATTAGTGATTTAAGCTGGTATGCTTCTATTGCTACAAATGTGGAAATACCTACAGTAATCTATCTGAAATCCTATCCTGAAAACACCCTTACTGCTACTCCCTGGGCAGATTTGATTGCTGGCGCTACCCTGGTTTACGAGGATACGCAGCAGGGCATTTCTGCCAATGAGTGGAAGACATTCCAGCTTGATAATACTTTCGATCTGGATAATGGCAATAACCTGCTGGTATTGGTAGAGCGCAGTTTCGGTGGAGGTGGAAACGGTACTTCCGCCGGAGCCGGAATCTACGGCACCATGGCAAGTGGAGTGCATCGTTACTATCAACAAGATAGCACTGCTCCTACTGGAAATGGTACAGATAATGGCATCCGTCCAAACCTGAAGTTCCTCTCCACCAGCTATGAGCTTACAAACCCGCCCAACCCCGCTTTTGCCGTAACCCCCGCAGATGGTGCCACCAACGTGAATCCAAATGCTATTTTGAACTGGGTAACAGGCGGTGGTGCTCCTACCGGCTATAATCTCTACTTTGGCGAGAGCAACCCGCCGGATTTTGTGGGCGATATGGAAGATGCTACCACATACGATCCGGGTACCCTTGAATACAGCACCACCTACTATTGGCAGGTAATTCCATACAACGCCACGGGCAACGCCGAAAACTGCCCGATTTGGAGCTTCACCACAATGGATGACCCCACCGTAGCCTTGCCCTGGGAAGAAGATTTCACCGGCATATTGTCTGGTGAATTGCCCTTGAACTGGACGAGAACCCACGCTAACTGGAGCGTTCAGAATACCGAAGAAGCGGGCGGAACTACTCCGGAATTGAGGTTATATTGGACTCCGAGTGCTACAGATCAGCTTAGAGCCATTACCCCTCCTCTATTTGGCAACAATATTGGTGGCTATAATCTTGAGTTCAAACACTATCTGGATCACTACAATACTCCTTACGAAATAAGATTGGAATACTCTACTAATCTTGAAAACTGGAATACCCTCTGGGCACTTCATAATCCCAACGAAGATGTAGGTCCGGAAACCGTACATGTACCGCTTCCTAACAGCTTGATTGGGACTTCCTTCTATTTAGCCTGGACTTTTGATGGTTATTCGTATAATATCAATAACTGGTATGTTGACGACATCAGAATCATCGCTATCCTGGACGCACCTCCGGCTCCTCCCGTTCTGGTATCTCCATTAAATGGCGCCACAGACCTACCCAAAACTGGCTTTGACCTGGTATGGGCACCTGATCTGGAAAATGGCGGAGTGCCTACGCAGTACACTGTATATATCGCAGACAACGAAGATGAAATATTCGACCAAAGCTTCTTCGAGATCACCGATGTGAGCATTAACCAATTCAACCCCATAACCGATGGAAGTATGGTATTTAACTTTAACGACCGTTGGTTCTGGACCGTAACTGCGGCAAACTCTCTTGGTGAGTGCGATGTAAGCGGAATAAGCGTATTTAGATTCGACATCCAAGCCGATCCTACTGTAAGCACATTCCCCTGGCATGAAGGCTTTGAAGGCACCACATTCCCGCCTCTTGGCTGGATGATGGCTGATGGCGATGGTGATGGAAATAACTGGTTCTGGTTCAATGGTGCGGGCGGTGCCCACGGTGGAATTGGTTATGCCTGTTCTGCTTCTTATTTGAATGATGTTGGAACCTTATACCCCGATAACTGGCTGATTACACCCCCGATAGCGATTCCCGAAACAGGAGACTACCTTGTGGAATTCTATATTGGCGCGCAAGATGCGGGTTGGCCGGAAGAGAATTACGGCTTCTACGTATCTACCACGGGCACAGCTCCTACGGATTTCAGCTTGTTGTGGGAAGAAACTCTTGAAGCAGGCGATTGGCAACACAAATCTCAAAACCTGCAAAGCTACGCAGGTCAAACTATTAGGCTTGCCTTCCGCCATTTTGATTGCTCAGACTGGTTCTATCTGAAGCTGGATGATGTGCAAGTGCGCGAAATCCCTCTTGATCCTTCTCTGAATATCACCCCCATGGTCTTTGACTTTGGCGTACACCAATTGATGAATCCCAGCACTCCCAAAACCTTCACCCTATCCAATAACGGAGCCGGAAGCATCAATATCAACGATGGCGATATCTGGCTGGAAGGTGATGTGGCAGATTTCGTATTGACTGCCAGTGATTTGCCGGTAGAATTGATGGATAATGTAAACTATAACTTTACCGTTCAATTCATTCCCCAGAGCCTGGGAGCCAAAGAAGCTATCCTCAAAATCCAAGACAATCTCACCCGTGAAGTTCACCTGATTGATCTTAGCGGCGAGGCTGTAGAAGAACCCATCGCCAGTGTAATACTGCTGGAAGGCAGCCTGCAAGGTGCGGACGCAGCCAAACTTGAGTGGGCAAGCGTATATGGTGATCCTACTCAGCCTGGCTATGTGCACTGGGATGATGCCATCGATCGCGGCGCCGTAGGTGCTGGTGAAAACCAGTATCATGTAGCCGTAATGTTTGGCAGTGAAGTAACAGACCTAATGACCGATATGGTGCTCGACCACGTGATGATTCATGTAAATGAAGAACCGCAAACCATTGATTATCTGAAAGTTTGGTCTGGCACCAATGCCAGCCTTACTCCCTCTGCCTTGCTTTACGAACAAGCTGTAAGCGGCTTGAGCGAAGGCTGGAACTACATTGAGCTTACCACTCCCGTACCAGTAGCTTCCGAAGCCATCTTTGTGGGATACCATGTAAATGGTATTGCAGGTGTATTCCCTGCTTCCACCGATGGTTTGCCCGGAGTAGATGGACGTGGTAACCTTGTGGAACTTGGCGGATGGATGACCCTGGTAAATGCAAATATCGCTGGAAACTGGCTGATCCATCCCCACTTTGAGCCTGAAATCAGCATTAGCTCCCGCAAACGTATCGTGCAGCTAAGACCAGAAAGCATAGTAGCCAATACCCTGAGTCTGGACGATCTGCGCCACATCCCCCTCGCAGCACGTGAAGTAGAAAACATGGATCGTGCGCTGCGTGGATTCAATATCTATCGTGATGGCGTGCAGATCAATACCAATATCGTGGCTGCCTATAGCTACCTGGATGAGAACCTGGCTTCCGGCACTTATGACTATGCTGTACAAGCAGTACACTACAGTGCTTTAGGCCCCGTTTCTGCTCCGGTACAGGTTACAATCCCCTTAGCTTCTGATCCCTTTACCCTGCCGTTCTTGGAAGATTGGGCTTCGGAAGATTTCGCCACAAACCTCTGGACAGTAAATGGCAATAACTGGGATATAATAGATAATGAAGGAGTTCCCGAACCTGCTCTGGAATTTAGCTGGTACCCGCGAGCACAAAACTACGATATGACGCTTACCAGCTACAATCTTGATGGCACGGGTATAGACGAAATCAATCTTAGCTTCGACATTGCCCTATATAACTACGACGAAGCTTACAACGCCATGGCATGGGAAATCTGGGATGGAACCCAATGGCAGCAGATGGGTATGATTGATAATCAGGACGGCGATGATATCGATTGGTTCACCGTTTCTCAAGATATCTCCGAACATGCTGCAAATAGAGTGTTCAAACTCCGTTTCCGCGCCTTTGGCGAAGATACCTATGATATTGATGGCTGGTATATCGATAACATCCGGGTAGGTGAACCGGAAGATGTACCTGTACCTGACCCTGTAACAGGTCTTAGCATCAATGTTTCTGGAAATGATGTAGAACTTAATTGGGATGCCGCAGCGCCTGGATTGGTATATGCTGTTTACGCTTCGGACAATCCCTACGACAGTTTTGATGTAATTGGCACAGTAAATGAAAATAGCTTTACAGTTCCCATGGGAGCCGCAAGCAAACAATTCTATTATGTGACCATAGTTACGGAACCGAGTATTACGCTTCCGAACCTAAACAAAGCTCTCAAAGCTGTGAAGTAATATAACCATTCAATAACAATAAGCCCGGCTGTAATGGTCGGGCTTTTTTTATTAGGTTTTAGGTGGAGCAAGCAAGCTCGCAAATGAATGATGAATGATGAATAATGAATAATGGCGGTTGCGCAAGCGCAGGTTGATCGTAGCTGACGCTCGCAGCAGACTTATTCTGTATTTTACCTAATTCGAGTTAATTTGTGTTAATTCGTGGACAAAAAAAGCTAAAGGCATTGCAGTTCGTGAAGTCTATGCCGGCATGCAAGCCCTTGGAGTTAATGGCGCTTATCCGCCTTTTACCTTATCAACGCCTTACACAAGCGACATTGACTTCAAGGGGCGGAACCGCCAACCATAATAGTTCCCACGGTGCATAGGCTCTTCCTCTATTGATGCCCTCGCAATGCCCTCACCTCGACCGGTAATTTGTGGGTAGAGGTGAGGGCATTGCGAGGGAGGCAAACGAGCAAGCTTGAACAGAGAATATCATGTTTGGCTGCCGAGCGGAGAGGCTGTTCCGAAATACGAAATGAACAACACAACAAGAAATGTCCACACCTGAAATGTAGGGGTTCAAGGCACCCAAACCCGCCGAGAATTACACGCAACAGGTAAGCATTACGGTGTGTGCGTTGCCCAACCCGGAAGGCGAAAGCATTTTGAGGGCAGACACACGGGTCTGCCCCTACAATTCCAGTGCGTGCGCAGCGCCTAACACCTAAAACCTGCGAAGCGAAGCCTGGCAGATATGCGCCATTAACTCCATGCCTGCCTTAACAATAGCGACAAGATGTCGCTTTTACAATCAAACGGCAAGATGCCGTTCCCACGATAAAATAATCCGTGTAGCCATTGGGCAGACACACGGGTCTGCCCCTACAATTCCAGTGCGTGCGCAGCGCCTAACACCTAAAACCTGCGAAGCGAAGCCTGGCAGATATGCGCCATTAACTCCATGCCTGCCTTAACAATAGCGACAAG
>JAQVIX010000131.1 GCA_028695495.1 Candidatus Cloacimonadota bacterium
GAAACAGGCTGTTGCTGATGCTTACTTCGTAGCTAATGCCCGTCGAAGTTAGATAGTTGGTGAGTTCCATTTCAGCATAAGCTCCGGGATTATAGGAGATCAGGTTTCGGATATCTGCCATAGCAAGAATCTGGGTGAAGGTTGAGTTCGTGTTGTTATTGGCAAATGTACAGTTGTTGATCTGCATCCGTTGAAAGCGGTTTTGCATGTAGATCGGGTTATTTATCCACCAGCTGCCATAAATGTTGTTATTGATGATCAATACATTGCTCATGTCCAGATTGAAATCCTCAAAACCGGGATAGATATTCGTATAGAAAAAAACCCAGGCATCTTGAGCTGTGTTGTTGGCAATGATCGAGTTGCGGAAAACCAGATCGCAGGAACCAAAGTTCATGCCCATATCATTGCTTTCCCAATCTGTTACAGTATTATTAGCTGAAACAAAATTATTGATCAACAGGTTGTCGCATTCAAATCCCTTAATCGTCATCAGGTCGTTATCATAAGTTGTATATCCAGCTATCATATTCTCAATTATGACATTTCTACAATATCCAATGGCCATTCCAGTGAGATTAGCACCCCAGTTGTTTTCAAACTTTAGATCATGTAGATAGACGCCTGAACCATAATAAACCCCCAAGGGGAAGGTATAGGAAGACCTGCAGTTTATAAACTTCATATTGGCAATCTCAATGTCGTTTGCATACCAGGCACCCCAGGCGGTGCGCAGAAGTTCACAGTCGATCATTGTATCATCCATTCCTGCGCCAATCACCCTTACATGCGATTTTACTCCGACCGGAAAGAGTTGCCCATTGCCAGAGTTAGAATATATGCCTTCTGCCAAGTGAATCGTTTTGGGATTATCTGGATTGGATGCGATTATCTGCATGGCTTTCGCTATGCTTCTTTTAGGTGACGATATCGATAAACCGTCATTTGTATCATCGCCGTCGGGAGAGATATATAAATCGTGATCTATCAGATCAAGGAGACCATTCTGTATGCTTATGTGCAGGTTTGCGTGTCGAACAGCAATGTAGAAACCATCAGGTTCAGTGAGAGATATACTACCTAAAAGTAGAGAAATATTGTACTTATTTTCTGTTTCTGTTAGAAATTTTATGTTAATATCCATCCCGGAAGATGCGTAATTGTTGTAAATGGAGCAAAGATTGGTCTGATCCAATACAAGGTTGTTCGATGAGCTGAAGTGTAAGCCGCCACCCTCGTGAATTGCCTGGTTATCATAGATTTGTACTGCAGACATGGTCAATGATGAGTTTTGAGAAACAGTGATACCGCCACCGGATGTTGCTATACAGTTTCTTATGACACAATGACTAACGATGGCTTGAGAGTAAAGCTTTAGAAAGATCCCCCCCCCCGCATAATTCAGATCACCGCTGTAGCTACCCTCTTCATTATTGACCATGGTAATGCCAATAACAGAGACGGTTTCGCCATTTACAACCCTGATACAAGAGTTCATGTTCCCGTCAATAATAGTATTTTCAATGTACATATCCTGTGGATCTGTGGCATACAAACTTTCTATTGTTATGCTACAATGGTTCAGTGAGATATTTTCTACGTATCTGCCGGGATAAACCAAAACCACATCGCCATTAACTGACGCATTTACTGCTGCTTGTATACTTGTATATTGCTGACTACCGTCCAGAGATACAGTGCGGGTAGTGCCTAATATAAATGCAGGCAACAAGCATAGCAGAATGACAAAAAGCTTTTTCAACGGTACTCCTTTGTATGTATAGCTTGGGGTGGGTAAAACCCACCCCAAGCGGGGTTGCATTATTTCATTAGCAGCATCTTATGATTCAAGGTGTTTGTGGGAGTCACCATTCTATAGAAATAAACACCTGTAGATACCGTTCTACCTTTTGCATCGCTCCCATTCCAGACAACTGAATGATGTCCTGGAGCATAGCTATTACTAACAAGGGTTTTTACCTTTTGCCCCTTGATATTGAACACCTCGATTGTAACAGGGCTTTGAACTGCAAGGTCAAAGCTAATCGTGGTTTCGGGATTGAAGGGATTGGGGTAAACACTTATCTTGGAGACGTAAGTCATGGTTTCGAGATCGGCATTATGGTTGCCAAGGGCATTAATTCTCGACTTTATCACGCAAGTGGGTCCAGGATTTAAGAACTTTCCTGCTTGATAAAACCAAGTATTGATGCCAGACAAATGACCAAGAACTTGAAAATCTGAATTAAGTATAAACGAGTGAAAGAGGTCTTTAACCATGAAATATCCCAGCCCATCAAAGTTTCCGCCCCAGCCTCCATAGCTTGGGAGGCAGATTTCATGTATAATAGAAGGCTGATCAGGATTTGAAATATCGATAACAACTCCATCATTGTGGGTTTGAATAATCTTGTTGCCAGCAACCAAAGATCCTATCCCATTTGTTCTTATCTCATGAATATAAGTAAGCGAATAATCCTCTTCAACTCTATAAAAACTAATTATATTATCGCCACTCGTAGTGTAGCTGTTTACTTGAATGTGATTCGGAGAATAAAATCCAACATTAGCACAGATATGTGGAACAATACTTTGTGATCGAAGAACCATCCCAGAGGTGCCGATGCTGTAGATAAATATTCGCCAATACCCTTCAATAAAGCCGCTCAAGGCTAAGATATCGTTGGCTACAGTAGCTTGGGAAATGCCGATAGGGCTTGGCATTATCCATAGATTTGCAATACCGTTATTATCAAACTCCACCACTTCAATATTTTGAGAGATAAACACAAGCTTGTTTGCGTCATGTACGATATTGTTTTTTTTCAAGAAACCAGTGCTATAGAAATCCAATAGTTCCTCAGTTTGTAAATCAAAGATTCTAAATCCGGCAGTTCCTGTAGATGATCTGCTCTCTGATAATACCAAGTAGCGTCCCATAACCACGCTATATAATAAGTAACTTGATGACTCGTTGATGATTGAGACCAGATTCAAACTGCATTTAAGTATCATAGATTGATAGAAACCTGCTGCAAAGTATCCATCTGCTGTACAAAACAACTTATACAGACCATTATCAAAGAATGCCACGTCTTGCTGTTGCCAATCGTTTGGTGATAACCGGCTGTATCTCTCTATCTGCCATACATCAGCGTTATTTTTCCCCGAAACACAGATCAGCTCATCGTTATCAAGCATCATGTCGAACGACTGCCTTATATTTGTAGCTTGCAACGTTGTAACATTGATTGATGTTGTATCGATCAAGTCCAGGCGAGCGATAAAATACTCTGTGTTGGCGTTACTATAGATAAAATAAATAGTATTATCTATCTGCGCTGAGAAATGAATTGTGATCTGCTCCTGTGAGACAGCTGCAACACTATCTGGATAAGCCGATGGGTTATTTGACATGTAAATAGTTCCATTATTCCCAATGTATATATAAGGACCGTTAATGAAAAAGAAACCATTATACCCCTGATTGTATTCGATTTGGGTTCTATCTAACAAAACTGGATTGGAGGAGTTCTGCACACTTACAATATTTCTACTAATCCACTCATTACCGTTAAATGCAGTTTCATAGCTTTCATAGATAATTATCCCATTGGCTACTTCAAAACACAAGTTCACAGATGCTTGTGATACATCTGCCTTTGGACTTCTGAGGTTCAGGCTACTAAGCAAGTTCAAACCCCCGCTGGGATCATATTCATACACATCTAATGTGCTATACAGAGTGATTGCATATATAGTGTTTTCAGCACCTTTGCGCACACTAATATAACGCTCATTGTTATAAATGGTTTGCTCAATGCCAATGTTCGCCCCATTCAACGTAAAGATTTTCGAGGATTTACCTGAAAGGGCAACATATCTCCCATCAGACAATTCCAAAACCCTGTCCCAAGGCGTGTTACCAAACTCCACATGATCAAAAGGTGTATAAGCTATTTCGGCAAACAATATTTGAAACAAAAGCAAAAAAATCGACAATAACGTCATTTTGGTTAATTTAGTTTTTATGCTCTTGTTCATATTATGCTTCCTATTTTGGATAGGATGGATCATTAGGCGGATTAGGAGTATCCTCAATATGTATCGTTGGGAGATGAGTTAATGCACCTCCCGTAAATGTTTGTTGACTATAGCCTCTTCGCCAGTCTGGTTCCCATGGCTTTTTTGCGTAGCATTTAATGATCACCCAAGTTGCTGCTGTTGATTGAGTTAGAGGAGACGATGAGCGATATTTTCCTCCCATTTCCCCGTAGTAGTTCTCAATGAATGCTAAAGTTGTAGTTTGGTGTGGATATGCATCACCCTGGAAATAAACTTCCATGGTGCCGGTAGCGCTTCCATTAGGGGCGTTGTCGATATTAACGTAATATATGGTCTCTGCCAGAGATAATGCGCACATAGCGGACATAAGGAGTGTCATAAGTAAAGCTCTCATCTTTCCTCCTTTGGCAAAAGCTATCTATATACAATATAATGAATATCCCAAATAATGGCAAGTAGTTTCCTTTGAAAATCTTAAATAACGACTGATACAAACCGATACAAAGGCTATGATATCAAGCTGTCAATGACAGTTAACACAGGCATTCCAAGATTTTTATCAGAACCTAATTTTCAATTGGAGGCTGTCGATGCGTTCTGCCTTTGTCGCTGGCATTTCCTGGGGTGCTAAACTCCATGGGCTTGCATGCCTGCCATTCTTGAGGTTGCTCCGAAATGCCAAAACCAAGAACGATATCTCTCGAAACGGGAGTGTAGGGGCGCAAGGCGCCAAAGCCCGCTTTTAACAAAGCGTGCGCGCAGCGCACACCCTAATAAATTGATACTGAGTCCGTAATGATTAGCTGTTGCGTGTAAATTTCGGCGGGTTCAAGGCATTGAACCCCTACATTTCAGGTGTAAACATTTCTTGATGTGGTGTTGTTTTTCGTATTACTGGACAGCCTCTCGTTTGGGCGGACATGCTCTAAATAGCGGGATAGAATACCAGCCGGAGGCAAGGGCATTTTGAGGGCAGACACACGGGTCTGCCCCTACATTTCAGGGCTGAAAATATCTGGTTGTATTATTCATTTGGCATTTCAAGACAGCCTCATGCTGGTTTTGCCTGTTTATCATTATTGGCAACTAACTTCATTTTCAATTATATAGATTGCCTTTTCAGCAGAACATCCAGTCTAAACAAAAAATAATTCCGGTTTTGTCCACTACTTGTCCACTATAGGTATATTGGGTGCCGGGTGGTATTTTCTGTAAACATCCGTTTATTATACCTGCATGAGGTGTGGCGTGCCTAAGCCACGGGGCGAAGCTGTATCTACGCTTTGAACTCCTGCGCGGCGCAATAATGTAGGTAGTGGTAAATTTGAGATGCCGCTTATCCGCCTTCAAACGGGATCAACGCCTTATGCAAGTGGCAAGGAGTTTAAGTGGCTTTCCCTAATTTCATACATTATGCGGCAAGATGCAACATCTACTATCTGGCTTTTGATACAAAACAGGCATTCCAAGATAAAAATGAGAGCAGTCAATTGTAATGTGCGGCGATACAGCTAATTATACATACCTAATGTCGCGCTATTTTGTTTTCAATATCGTCATTTTCCGTTGTTGAAATCATGAGCC
>JAQVIX010000001.1 GCA_028695495.1 Candidatus Cloacimonadota bacterium
GTGCTGGGGTTGAAAGGATTGGGGTAATTTTGCTTGAGCGTAAATTCAAGCGGAACTACATTTTCTAAAGCATTATCATCCAAATCTACTTCAAAATAGGGATAAGTGGAACCCGCTACACCATATTGGGCGTTCAGCTTTCCAGTTGGCACATTCACTTTTCTCATCTGCGCTCCGGCACTCTTGCTTTCTTCATAGTAAAACACAAACTCCACGTCACCATCGCTGAGTTCATTGGCATTTGCTACATAAGCGGAGATTTGCTCCAAACTGTCTTCCACCACCACGGCGCCTTTGCATACGCCATTTACCATCAGTCCTATCTCTTTTAAGCCCGGTCTGATCTCATCTGCTATATTGATATAGATTGGGATGTAATCCGCCTTTTCATCAAAGATGAATTCCTTGGGAAGATCTTTTTTCTGGGGAGGTACCGAGTGGGTATTGCCCCACTGGAAATTGTGGTCATTGTACGTTGTAACTATTACCATGTCTCCAAAATTGATGATACCGTTTTTCCCAGATATAATACCCGTGATTGGGTTCCGGTGTATGCTCCAGTTTTTTCCCCTTACCATCGTCACATCATCCCATATTTCTGCGAAGGCATCCTGTGGATATTGCGATTCATCTTTAAAATAACCCAACCAATTTTCTACACCGCCATAAATCGGAAATTGTGTATCAACTGGAGTTTTATAGCCGCTTTCTTTTAAAACTACGGGGTAAGGGAAACTTGGATATGTTCTGGGTTGCAATTGAATCTTATAGCCCTGAGGACTGCTGACACTATGTGAGTTCACATGAGTATTCCAAGTTGTGCTACTGTTATCCCAACCAATTGAATACGGGATTTGATTATACCATTGAATCTCTTGCAGATAGGTGGGTCTCCAGTCATAATTTGGTCCTTGATGGATTAGTAGCAACTCCTTAAAGAACTCACTTGCTATGAGGGCACCATCTGTAATTGTATTCAGTATGGGGTAGCTCACCCAGTGCCATCTTTCTGCGTCATATTGATCCTCAAATATGTACTCCCAATAATCATGTTCTGCTGCCATATAGGCTCCGATATCAGCGGGTGTACCGTCTGGATCAATACCATAGCCGGTATCGATGCAAGGCGACATGGTGCTGGCTGTCCAGATTGGGTGATAGGAAGAATCGAGCAGAGGGTCAGGTGCCACTACGGGATTGGATATTGAGAACACCTGATATATGTTGCCCTGAGTGTCAACATGGTGCGTAAGATCATTAAAGAAGCAGTTCTTAATACTTAGGCTTTCAGTGGCATGGTTCGGATATTGGGTATAACCACCCCATTCCACATCATAAGGAGAGCAGTTATGAAACACATTATTTTCAATAGTATAGTCTGAGCCTTTGAATAATATTAACCCCGATTCTGTTAAGTTCAGAAGCGTGTTGTTCTTAAACTGGAAATAATCAGGATTCTGAGCAACTCCGCCATAGTAATCAAGCATCAAACCATAGGTCGCATTCACTGCACCATTAATAACGTTATTGTTAAACTGGATGCTACGGCTTCCGGTATAATCATGGATATATACAGCACCTTGCCTTGAGAGGTTAAATATGTTATTGGTAATAACAATTTCTGTAGTTGATGCTTCAAAAGGGAACATGTTTTCATAAAAGAGGCGGATTACGGGTAAAACACTGGAGTTGGTACTTGGATTAAATGTGCAGTTATCAATAGTGAGTTTATTAATACCTCTGGCTCCTGCTACCCATATATCATGGGCTCTATTTTGCGCATAGTTACCAGTAAAGGTGCAGTTATGGATCAGGATATCCCCATTGTAATCATCACCATATATCAAAATAGCTCCGGCGGCAAACATGGCGGGAGGGAGAAAACCCACAGCCGTCTCTGTCCAGTTATCTGTAAATGTGCAGGATAAAAAAGTTGCTGGACCAAACAATGCAACAGCTCCACCACCATTACCATTAGCCGCAGCGTTGTCGGAAAAAGTGCAATTCTCAAATATCGGCGAGTTTACCTGATCGGAAGCACCTTCAATGAACACAGCACCACCAAATCCATGTGGGTTGTTAAACTCCATGTTGTATTGACCCCGCACCCAGTTATTTGCAAAAGTGCAACTGGTGATTCGGGGGGACGCCCCTGCAAGTAACTCAATTGCTGCCCCTCGATCCCCACTTATACAGTTTTGGAATGTGAAACCGTGTATTCGATCACTATTGTTTATTCCACTCCAATCCAACGAGATTGCATGTCCACCACCAGAGATTACAGGGTTGTTCATTCCCAAAAGATATATATGCTTATATGCCCAAGATAATCCACTAACAGTATAGTTACCACTTGCAACTATTACTGTTCCACCATTTGCAACCAGATCAATCCCTTCCTGGATGGTAGGGGCTTGTGCTGGAACATGGACCACAGTTGGTCTTGCTTGCAATACGATTGGTGTAGATTGAATGCTAATTGTGCCCTTAAGCATTGATATCCAGGCAGTTGTGTGAGGAATATATGCGCCACTTGTATGGTAAAAGGTGAATTTGTAATATCCTGGTTCTGGCAATTCAAAGTTGAACACACCATTGTCGTTGGCATGATAAGTAGTAGTGCTTTCATCGCCCTTATGTACATCTACACGTATTTGTGCCAGGGCTCCCGTTCCACCGTTTAAAGAAACTGCTTGATTTAGGTAAACTCTGGGACGCACACCATGATACATCATGTGATTATAATTAAAACTATAGTAAGTATTATTAGGGTGCAAATCGCTTAGTGTATAGAATCCTGAATTGTAGCTTTCCCCCCAGCCCCAGTTGATTTTAAACTGGGTTTCGCCACTCACAGTCCTGTAACCATGAAGGATAAACGCATGTCCAGCTCCTTCAGGTGACAATGTGCCACGGTAATGGACAGGTCTATAGGCATTCAAATCATTCAGAATTAAGTTTTGCCAATCACTTGTTGAATAATCGCTTCTACTCAAAAGCTGAGAGTAATATTTTAGATTAGCATACGCAGCTTGAACTTGAGCAGGGTTTGCGCCGGACGCTCCCTTAGAATAGTTCGTTTTGTTCATGATTCCCGCCGCAAAACAAAGTGCAGCAATATCATTCTGGTCTAAGGATTGATTATTCTGATACTTAGTTGCTACGTTGTTCATATAGCCATTCAGAGTATTGAAATTAGGGAAGTTATCAACTACAGATGAAGCATCAATATAAGTAATAAAACCATTTTGGGTAGATGTATATCCATCTGCCGGGAAGAAGGTGTGGTCCCAATACTTATGGTAGTTAATAATCTGTGAACTAGCAATAGCGGCACAACCAACGAGACTTCTGCCTCCGTTCTCGCCATCATAAGGACAATAGTTGTTATAAGGCGCATTCTGATGCCAATTGGTACCCAGCTCGATCACATGATCATGTTCAGAAGTTGCAGCCTTATTAGATATCGATGCCCAGATAGGAAGCGTATAGGTGTTAGCGAGATTGTTAGCCTTAATTTCAGATATCTGGCTTGAGTATTGATTGATTAGCTCTTCTCTGGCAGGATTTGAGGTATCGAGGATTGAACCGGTATCGGAATAGCCCAGAATGGGAAGGCTGCTATCATCGGCGGCAATAAGAACATATCCATCTGGCTGGAAATCTATCCTGTAGATGATGTCCTCTCCAGAGCCATTTTTGATTACCTGATAGTTGTCAATAGTGCAAGCAGTGCCAGTGTACATTTCTAACCAGTTTTCCGCTACTTGCAAAATGGTGGTTTCGGGAACTGGAGCCGCCATCAAAAAAGTGGCAATTGCTACGCTAAGGATAAGTAATAATAGCTTTTTCATTTTGTACTCCTTTGAGCTTCTTTGAAAGCCATGTTTGTTGATTGTAAATGATGGTTCTCCAAGATGCTTCTGCGTTACATGAAGCATCTTGGAGTCTTGGTAGCAACGTATCATTGCCAGACGTTGTTGTACTATCGCCTGTAAAATCCTGAGTAGTAAGCGGCAAGCCAACAAGAGCTACGGTAATGGCTGTTGCATCAATGATAATCACCTTCTATCTCCATTGTCGATAGAAAAGAGAGATTGTGTTTAACCTATTCATTGAGTTATAGATAGCATACATACAAAACACCTTCGTACTCAATAAATACGTATAAACCATAAGGGTCTTCGTAAACGATTTTGATGATAGGGTTGTTCAAAGACCCTGAATAAACGGGTAGGGTTTGGTGATTGATGGCGCTATAGTCTATCACCGCGCACATCATGTTTAGGCTGATTACAGCCACGCTGAGGACAAGCAATAATCTTTTCATTTTGACACTCCTTTAAATATGCTTATACATATAAGTGTCAAAAACAGCAAAAATGATATGCTGGAATTGAAGATTTATGTTTTTAGATGAGAAATAATTTGTTCATAAGTCCACATAGACTTGCCCATCTCCTTGGGTATCCGTATGTTAGCTGGTATTGGGTGAGGAACAATTTTTTTGTGTTGTTTAGAGTCTTCTACCCTAATGTGATTTCTTTCATCCAAAACGATGTAGAATGTAGCCGCAAGCGGTGTTTTTTCTTGTGTTAAATGAAATAGGTGGAGTCTGAATCTGCGATTGCCTGCCATCGTGATTCCCCAGTCGTCGATCCTTTCTATGCCCTGCATCGCTTGCTGGAGCTGGGGATCGATTTTGCGCGCGGCGCAATCATCTTCACTGCGACCTATTTTCAGAAGAGTTCTAATAAATCTCTGAATTGCGTTATATTGGTTAAAATTGAGAATATCCCGGCTATCTTCCCATCCCATGGCAAGCAATATTTTGGCTTTCAGGTTTCGGATAGCTCTCCCTTTTCGTTTTTGAGCCACTTTCTCGCTTACTTTTAGCCATTGGGCATATTCTTTGATGCTTTGGAAAGAGATTGCCCGCTCATACTCTTTGTATTCCGAACTCTCGATAATTCCCTTTTTCAGGCTTGGATCTAGTCCATCAAGCTCAATACTATCATCCGGGGAGATGAAGCTTTGCATTACAGAGCTTTCTCGCATCAACATATCCGAAAGCTCTATCTGTTTTGCCTTGTCTTCGTAATACTTACACAATAAGTTATGTATTACTTGTCTTAACCAGTAGTAAACATCATTGATTTTTCGATTGGAAGAGAGCAACTGGCGGATTGCCTCCTGGGAAGTATCTTCAGATAAAGTATGCTCATGGGTTTTGGTATAACAGTATTGGTAAGATACTTTCTGATAGTAGTTAAACACATCTTCTACCGCTTTGGGGAAAGAAGCTTTGATTAAGTCTGCAAATTGCCCTTTAGGTTCATAGAAAGCTGGGCTTTTCATAAGCTTAACCAAAATTGTGTTTGCGATGTCATCTGAAAGATTTAGATAACAGAAGCGCTGGGAAGTAAGCTCTCGGATATATCCGATAATGTCATCATATCTTTTTTTGTTCATTGAGATGAAATCGATTTCTTTCATGTTTATTATCCTTATCCAATCTGAATTACAAAATGACAATATTCAGGCATTAAAGGAACTGTCAACATCAAAATATTCTTACAGGAATTTCAAGATTTATATCTGAAGCCAATTTTCATTTGGTGGCTATTGATGCGTTCTGCTTTAGTAGGCGACCTTCGATTGTCTTGTACTGATATAGGTTGACTCTTTTTTGCCATGAATTCGGCATGATTTTAAGGTTAAATATTGAGGGTTTTCTTAGGCATTGCCAAAATGATGTGCTGGACTCATGCTATTTGAGATCAATAACCGAGCTTAGCCCGTCAGGGCTAACAGTTTAGCTAGCCCAGGGTGTTCTTGCCCAAAAATGAGCTTGCGAGTTTTTGGCAAGATAAACCCTGGGTAATTGATGCGTTTTGATGGTTGTCTTTTTATCCGCCAGCCCTCCCCTTAAATTTACTCCCCAAAAACACGTTTTTGGGGAGTAAATTTAAGGGGAGGGCTGGGGTTTTATTTATCATATTGCTACATAACGCGATTGCTATCTAAAATGCCACCCCTAAGGGGTTCCGCCCGACAGCCAAGCATGATATTCTCTGTTCAAGCTTGCCCGTTTGCCTCCCTCGCAATGCCCTCGCCTCTACCCAGAATTTGCCGGTCGAGGTGAGGGCATTGTGAGGGCGGCTAACGGGGAGGCTTGCTTCGCTGCGCTCAGCTAATGAATGATGAATAATGACGGCTGCGCAAGCGCAGGTTGATCATAGCTGCGCTCGTGGCGGGCTTATCGATTTATGGGTTACCTGTAAGTGAAAACAAAGCACCGCTAATTTGCGCGAATACGCCACAAATAAAAGTCTTAACCCTAACAAGTTACTCTTGAAACGAGCGCAGCGCCTAACACCTAAAACCTATCACCTAACACCTGCTAAAGGATTTACAGCCGCCATCATTCATTATTCATCATTCATTGTTCATTTGCGAGCTTGCGAGCATTGCCGCCGCTTGAAGTCAATGTCGCTTGTGAAAGCCCTCCCGCACATCCCTATCCCCTAAATCAATGCCTTTACAAAATCTTACTTGACAAAATTGTTGCATGCCATATATGTGGATACCTTAAGGTAAGTATCTATAAGTGCATAGAGTGAGCGTAAATAAAGTGAGTATCCCTCATGGCTAAAGCTTTGCATATTTGTGGCAAAAAGCTTTCCAGGCTGTGTATATGGGGATAGAAAGATTCGATATTTTCGGGTAGGGTTCCCAAAAAACCTTACAAAGATAGAATAAATAACAAAACAAAGAAAACCTAAAAGGAGAAAAGTAATGAGGAAAAATCTGCTTTTCCTGCTACTGCTGATCTTGGCTATCAGCCTCTGCAGCAACTTATTTGCTCAAGTGGATATTACCATTGGGGACGGTACCCAGGTAAATACCACTACTGGCGCACCTGCCCCTTATGGTACTTGGTACAAATCCTTTCGCCAGCAATTCATCGTACTTGCCAGCGAATTGAATAACCAGGGTGGAGGTCCCGGTAATATTACATCATTGGCTTTCAATGTAGAAACCCTGAATAATATTACCCCCATGAACAACTTCAGAATCAGGCTGAAACACACCACCCAAACCGCTTTAACTTCTACTTTTGAAGCGGGCGATTATTCGGTGGTATTTCAACAAAACGATTTCACCCCCACCGTGGGTTGGAACCTGCACACCTTTAGTATCCCCTTCAATTGGAACGGTGCCTCAAACTTACTCGTAGAAGTGGTAACGGACTTGATTACCGGTAACTATGCCCAAAACGCTTCTGTTTACTATACAAGCACCACTTTTGCCAGTTCCCTGCGTTACGAGAGCGATACTGTCAATGCTGGTAACAGCTCCACAGGCACCACTGCAAATATGCGCTCCAATATGAAATTTACCATGCAGCAGCTTGATATGCAGGATATGACTGCCATAAGCATTAGCGGTAATACTACTCCCAGCGTTGGCACTCTTACCAATTACATTGTGCGTGTAAAAAATCTAAGCCCCGGCGCTCAAAGCAACTATACCGTAAAACTGATGGCAGCTCCTAATACCGAGCTGCTGAGCTTGCCCGGTACTGCTCTAAACGCCATGGCAGAAGCCGATTTTACTTTTGGCTGGACACCTGAGACTATTGGTCCCATGCAGCTTTTTGGTCGCGTGGAAATGACTGGTGACGAAAACCCCGCCAATAATAATACGCCCAATCTAAACTTGGAAGTACAACCTGCCGATATCCTTAGGGTACAAATAGGTACCGATACTCAGGTAAATGGCGAAACCGGTAGTCCGGCACCTTATGGCACCTGGTACAAAGCGTTCCGCGAACAGTATCTATATAGAGCCAGCGAAATCTATGCTGCGGGCGGCGCCCCCGGTCTTATTACTTCTTTGGCTTTCAACGTACAAAATGTGGGTCAATGCACCGCCATGACAAACTTCAAGATCCGCCTGAAGCATACTGCACAAGAGGTTTTGACAGCCAGCTTTGAAGGTGGTGAATATGAAACCGTTTTCCAGGCAGGCACTTTTATGCCGGTAAATGGCTGGAATATGCACACTCTTTCCAGCCCCTTCTTCTGGAATGGTGGGGATAACCTGATTATCGAAGTTGTTACCGACTTGTGCGCTGGCGCTTATGCCCGCAACGCTTTGGTATATTTCAGCAGCCCCGGCTTCAATAGCTCTGTGCGCTTCCAAAGCGATAGCGCCAATGGCGATACCGGCTCCACCGGCACAGTAAGTGCAAACCGCAGTAATGTGCGGCTTTTCCTTGTCGTGGAAGATATGGGTAGCCTTAGCGGCACCGTTACCACCGGTGGTGCACCCTTAGCAGGTGCTACTGTAAGCGTAGATAACACCGCATTTACCTTCACCACCGCAGCGGATGGAACTTATACCCTGCCTTACGTGAACGCAGGTGCGCAAACCGTTACCGCTTCCAAGCATGGCTATGCTTCCGTAAGCCATGACGTTACTATCGTAGAAGGAGAAAACACTGTCCAAAACTTTGCGCTTAACCTTCTGCCGCAAGTAACCGTTAGCGGACGCATTGTAGGTAGCGACGCCCCCACCTTGGGTATCGCCGATGCTGTCATTACCTTGAGTGGCTACGAACCCTACACTGCTACCACAAATGCTCAGGGTCAATTCACCATTGAAGACGTATTTGCCAGCCAAACCTATCAGTATGTTGTTGCGGCTCTTGGCTATCAAAGCGCCACTGGTCAAGCTGTGGTAGGTACTACAAACCTGAATATGGGTGATATTACCGTAGCCGAAATGGCTTTTCCGCCGTACTCTGTAATTGCAGATGAAAGCACAGATTTCACTGAAGTATTGCTAAGCTGGCAAGCTCCGGATCCGAGCGCTGTGGATATCACAGAAGGCTTTGAAGGCGATTTCCCGCCCGAAGGCTGGAGCCAGATTATCAATAACAACAACGAAGGTGGCGTAGGTGTAATGGCTACCTGGTGCAAAACCGGCACCATTGGTCTTACACCGGAAGTACCTCCTCATGAAGGCGATTATCAAGCCGCTATCTGGTGGGATTACTCGCACCAGGATGAATGGCTCATCACTCCGGAATTTGTGTGCCCCGGCAATGCTGCTCTCAGCTTCTGGAGCTATGTATTCCTTGGCAGCCCCAATGAAGACCACTACTATATCAAAGCCTCTACCGATGGTGGAAATACCTGGCAGATGTTGTGGGATGCTACAGAGCAAACCGGTGAATGGAACTATTACGATACCCCCATCGTCGTGCCATTGGATGCCTTGTCTGGTCAGCAAATAAAGCTTGCTTTCCATGCTTTAGACCCGCCCTCAAACGATGGTCTCTGGCACGTATGGTTTGTGGATGATGTAACCATCGGCAACGCACAGCGCACTATCAAATTCCCCGCGGGAATGCTGAGCAGTGCCCATTCTGCCAAGCCGCAACAAAGCATCATCAATAGCGTAAGCAGCAAGAAGCTTCCTGCCAGCCGTGCGGTATATGAAAACCCCAGCCTGGTAGAAGGTTCTTTGCATATTGTTCAACCTCAAAATACCGAACGCAGCCTTTTGGGCTATAAGGTATGGCGTTTCCTGAGCAACCAGCAGGATAACGAAGCAAACTGGACTCTACTTACAAGCAATAATATCACCACCACCAGCTATACAGACGCTGTCTGGGGTCCGCTGCCTTCCGGCGTTTACAAATATGCCGTGAAAGCTATTTATACGAATAACGTGGCGTCCATGCCCGCTTTCTCAGCAGAATTGCACAAAGGCATGATGGGTGTGCTTACCGGTACCGTTACCGAATTTGGCACCAATCTGCCTATCGAAGGTGTAACCGTAACCGCTGGCGAATACAGTGGTGTTACAAACGCACAGGGTGGATATAGCTTCTCCGTATATGCTGGCAATTACACAGTAACTGCAAACAAAACCGGATATCAATCTGCCTCTCAACCCGGCGTGGTAATCGTTGGCTTGCAAACCACCACCCAGGATTTCGTGCTTACCGAGATCACCCTTCCGCCCGGCACAGTGCAAGCTGAAGAAGCCGATAATAACGTAAATATCACCTGGATGACTCCCGGTACTTCTGGCGGCGAATGGATTAGCTACCATACCGATAGCACCGGCAATAGCATCGGCACCGGTGATGCAGCAGAATTTGAAGTGGCTATCCGCTTCCCTGCCAGCTCCCTTTCCGATTATGGCGGAATGAGCCTGCGGGCAGTAAAAGTATGGACAAACGAAACAAGCTGTGAATACACCCTGCGTGTATATACCGGTGGCAGCCCTACAGCCCCGGGCAACCTGGTAAGCCAACAAACATTCACGCATCTGCAAGATGCCGAAAACCTGCTTATCCTGGATACCCCCGTTCCCATTACCGGAAACGAAGAGCTGTGGTTTGGCTATTTCTGTAATACTACAACCGGACATCCTGCCGGTTGTGACGCTGGTCCCGCCATAGAAGGCTTTGGCAATATGATGTATTTCAATAACGCTTGGGGAACCTTAAATGATCACGGGCTGGATTATAACTGGATGATCGAAGGCTACGTTGGCTACAGTGCTCCTACCCGCCAAAGCGATTGGATCGCCCTCAAGGCCGAAAAACCCTTCAATCCCAATCGTGCACACGAAGGCTACAAAGTATGGCGCTTGCTCCAAGGTCAGGAATCCAATGAAGCCGCCTGGACTGCCCTTACTCCGAACCCCATTAGCGCTACCGCCTTCCAGGATACCGGTTGGGCTTCCGTACCGGATGGAATGTACAAGTGGGCAGTAAAAGCCGTTTATACCGGTGGTGCACTGTCTGCCAGCGCCTTCTCAAACCCCGTACCCAAAGCCACTCAGGTGGGTATCATTGCCGGATTTGTGCGCAATATGCAAAATCAGGCTGTAAATGGCGCCACCGTAAGAGTGGGCAACAAGACCGGAACCTCCAATGTCAGTGGTGCATATAGCATTCAGGGCGTACCTCAGGGAACCCATAGCGTTACCGCCAGCCACCCGTATTACGATGCCGTTACCATCGATAACGTAGTAGTTGTCACCGGTCAAACCACTACCGTGAACTTCCAGTTGCCTGATTCTCCGATAATCATGGAAGATAGCTTTGAAACTTACCCGGATTTCTCGCTTACCTTTGATCCCTGGGTACTCGTGGACGTAGATCAATCCCCCACCTACGGCTTCCAGGGTATCACCTTCCCGAATACTGGTAGTGCGATGGCTTATATCATCTTCAATCCCAGCAGCACCAACCCCGCTTTAACTTCCGTAACTCCTCACACCGGTCAAAAAATGGCTGCCACATTTGCTGCCAACCCGGCACCAAATAACGACTGGATGATTAGCCCTGCATTTACCGGCGGCGGCCAGCTCAAGTTCTGGGCACGCACCTACATGTTAGATTACGGTTTGGAACGCTTCAAAGTAGGCGTATCCACCGGTGGTACTGCTCCGGCAGACTTCACCTTCATCAGCGGCGCAAACTATATTGAAGCTCCTTTAGAATGGACTGAATATACCTACAACCTCGCCGCTTATGCCAATCAAGATATCCGCATCGCTATCCAATGTGTATCAGACGATGCCTTTATCTTCTTTGTAGATGATGTAACAATAGAACGTGCCGATGATATTGAAGACCTCGTAGCTCCCGTATATACTACCGAGCTTAAGGGCAACTTCCCGAACCCCTTCAATCCTGAAACCACCATCCGCTACAGCGTGAAAGACCGTGGTCCTGTAAGCATCGATATCTACAACGTGAAAGGGCAGCTTGTGCGCAGCCTGATAAACGAAGTAAAAGAAGCCGGTGAATTCAACGCAGTATGGAATGGAACCGATAATAATGGCCGCGCTGTATCCAGCGGTGTTTACTACTTCAAGATGAACGCCGGCAAATACAGCAGCACCAAGAAAATGATAATGATGAAGTAATTCGTCATAGATACGATAAAGCCCAGCGGATGCTGGGCTTTTTCTTTCTTAATACATTATTACAGAAGCTTGTCCGTATAACAAAAGCTGTTTACCGCTGCAAAGTAAATCCAGATCAGATGAATCCAGCGGATAGAACTGGGCAACGCCGAGCTGGCAACAAACAGCACCAGGGAAATAAGATACATCAGCGCCAGATAGCGCTCCCTGCCTTCGCTCCTTTGGAAACGCAGATACAAGAGATACAGCCATTTAAGGTAAATATAGGCAAAGCCTGCCAAGATGAGAATGCCAAAGTTTCCCAAAAGCTCCAGCCACCAATTGTGTGCATTGAGGATGCTCGCCGTGCGGTACTGCCTATCTGTATCCATATAATGCTCGAAGTTTCCGCCGCCTACACCCATCAAACCGCTATTTGAAGCCATATCCCAGGTTTCCACAAAGAGCTGTTTGCGAATCTTGATCGAGCTCATGGTAGCCGTTTCTCTTTCCGAGCCAAAGCTTAGCACTTCGCGCTTAAAGATTTTCCATACAAATGCCGTGGCGCTGGGGAAATACAGGTGCACCGCATAGCTAAAGAGGATTACCGCCAAAAGGATGAGTATAATGGTCTTTGCCCGGCTGTGAAAGGCGAAATACCACAGCAGTACGGCGCCAATGGCAAGCATGCCGATGCGGGCACCTTGCAGGGTGATTACCACCAGAAAGAGCAGAACAAAGAGGCTGGAAAATACCTTTACCAAACGTCGCTCATAGAGCTTGCTCAAAAAGAGTATAAAGGGAAAGAGCAGCATCATAAAGGCGGCTAAGATATTCTCTCCATAAAAGGGACCGGTGGGGATGAAGTAGTTTCTGCCATACATACGCGAGCTGGGCAGGTGTTTGAGCGTAAGTACCTCGATGATGGCGGTAATGATATACAGGCAAAAGATACCAGTTAAAAAGAGATGGAAACGCTTTAGTAAACGCCTATCCCGAAAAGCGGCAGAGAAGATCATAAAGAGCGCCAAATAGCGGAAGACCAAAAGGCAGTACTCCAGCGCCAAAGTCCTGTCCACCGCCCACACATAGCTAAAAAGACTGTAGGCAAACCAAAAGAGTAAAAAGAGCACCGGCTCATACTCCCGTTTCAGCACCAGAGGGGTATGCGGGAAAAAGCCCAGCCACGCCATAGAGACAGGAATGAGGACAAGGGTAAGCAAGGTGCTTACGAAATAGCTGAACTGATAGAACTCACAGAACGCTAAAAGCAGCAGCAAAGCCCAGAGCAGCTTCCTGGGGCTTAGTATCCCGTCTTTTGCCACCCTTTCCATCATCTTGTCCATGCTGTCATGCTGCTATAGGCTTTTTTAAGCTTCCACCCTTCCTTTTAAGGCGGCAATGATCCTCTGCACCAGCTCTTTATTTTGATTCAGGCTTTCGGCTATAAAGACCAAAAAGCTGCTAAAGATAAAACCAGCCAGGCTAAGGACGATAACCAATATTGCGCGTTTAGGTTTAGAGCGCATCCCAGCTTCCCGCGGGGCATCGATTACCTCAAAACTGGGCATATCCTTCAGCTCTTCCAGCTTTGCCAGTTCAAATTGCGGGTAGAGGTATTCGATTATCTTTTTCTTGATTTCGGCATTGATCATAAGCTGGGCGTATTGCATGGAAAGCTCTGGAATCTTGTCTATTTGCAGGATATATTTGGGTTGCAGGCTGCTTTGGCTATCCTCCAGCTCTTTCATCTTGTCTTGCAGCAGTTTCTTCTTTTCCGCCAGGTTTTGCACGACGGGCGAGCTTTCGGAATATTGCTGCAACGCCAGCTCATATTCAATCTCGGCAGAGAAGTATTTCGCCACGTTTTCGCTATACATATCCACCAAAGCGCTGGTTTGCTGATCCAGGGCAATGGATTTATTCTTTACTTGAAAGTCCTTTATTACCTGTGCCAAAGAATCCGCTTCCCGCATATTCTGTTCTACCTGCGTTTGCAAAAACTCGCGTTTCAGCTTGCCCTTGCTCAGGCGGGAATCGCGGTTATAGGTATCCAATTCATCCAGATAGTATTGCACTATGCGCCTGGAAAGCTCTTTATCCTTGGTTTCGGCAGTGATGCTTACCAGATAGCTTTCCTGATCAAAGCTCAGCCGCATCAGGCTATTTTGCAGCTTATAGAGCGCCAGTTCCCGCGCGTGTTCATAAGGCTTTTTGATCTTAAAATAGTCGATAAGCCCGAACTCTTCAATCACCCTTTCGCGGAAGCTGCGGCTCTTCATGATGGCGATAAAGTCGATAGCCAATTCGCTCTTTTGGGTTTTGATCAAGCCGCCACCCATCATATCCAGGATGTTTGTACTAAAGCCACCGATGGCGTTGGATTCCGATACCGGCACGATGGTAGCCGTGGATTTCCAGTAAAAGGGCGCCAGCATGGCATAGATTACGGCAGCGATCGCCACCAAAAGGGTGAGTCCAATCACCAGTTTGCGGTGTTTGGCAAGGATATACACAATATCCAATATACCCATGTCTTTATTCATCATCATACCTCTGCAGATGGTTAAAATCGTATTTGCCCATTAGATACAAAGCACTGAGTGCCAGGGTGTAAGCCTGCAATTTCTCGCTAAAGATTGGGCTTTGGCTCATCAATAGCGTTTCCTGATATAGCTCTGTATCTATCAGGGGTTTTAGCTCTTCCAAAAGTGCTCTTTCTTGTTCAAAGTGCTCTTTTAAATCTTTATTTATCTGCCACCAGTAGTCAAAGGGAATCATATTCAGGCGGTTTGGCTCTTTGGTGAGCATGCGCAAAATCTTGTCCGAGCCGCGCCACAGGTTGTATTTGAGCTTCACTATCAGGAAGGGGTCGCTGGCTTTGGCGCCGGTTTTTTCCCATTTATGCCGCGCCGCCTGGGCAAAGCTATGTTTCATCCAGTTCAGATACAGCCGGCTGTCTTGCCTTAAAGCGGGGTCGAGCTTCAGGCAATATTGCACAAAAAGCGGCTCCAAAAAGGGTGAGAGGCTAAAGCTATCCTGATAGGAGGCAAGGTCGCCATTGATAATGCCATTTAGCCCGCGATTGTAAAAGACAAATGCCTCGTGATGCGGATAGCAATCCCGAAGGCGATCTATCTGGGAAGAGAAGCTTTTTAAGATACGCGTAGAATAGGCGGCGGCAACGAGATTTACGGGAGTATGCCCCCTTGCCTGCAAGTAGCTACCCTTGAGGATGTCTCCAATTTGCCCCGAATGCAGGATGCCATAATTCTTTATAGGCAAAGACTTTATCCCTTGAAATAGATGCGCCGCGCCGTGTAGCACGATCTGCCCTTCGTTATAGACAAGGTTTTCGGGCAATTGCAGCAGGTACTGCCCCCGTGCCAAAGAAAAGAAGTTTAGCTTTAGCTTTAGCTCACGTGCAATGCTTTGGGCGATAGTGTGATCCAGATAGCCTGGCTCGGAGAAGTTCAGAGTCTCAAAGCCTTTATAGCCCAATTTGTGTGCGCTATAGACCACCACGCGGGAATCCAAGCCCCCGCTTAAGAAGGCTAAGTGCTGCCGGTCTTCATCCCGCTTGAAAGCACAATCCACCGCCTGACTGAAAAGCTCGGTCAAGCGTGGATAAATCTCTTTTTCCGGTATCTGTCTGGTCTCAAAATCCCAGCTGAAATAACGCTTTACTTCGCACTTGCCGTTTTGAAGGCAAAGCACGGATGCAGAGGGGATTTGCTTTACTTCTTTGATGGTAGTAAATCCCTCTAACATATAGCCATAGCTTAGCGTCATGCGGGCGCCCAGTTCGGAGATACTATAGCTAATGCCTTTTGCTTTGAGCGCATTGGTAATCTGCCGGATTTTATCCGAGAGGATCAGTTCTTTCCCATCCCAATAGTAATAGAGGCGCACGGTGCTGCTGATATTGGTATAGGCTTTCAGGGTTTTGCTCTTCTTATCGTAGTAGATAAGAAAGAACTGCCCATGCGCTTTTGCCAGAATATCCTCGTTTTGGATAGCGGCGGTAAATAGCGCTTTAAGGTCTGGCAAGGCAAAGTCTGTAAGTAGCTTAGCCCCATTGGCGATGATGCCTTCGAGGATGAGGACAGCCTCACCCGTTTCTTTTACAAAGCTATCCCCCAGGTGCTTCTGGGGCGCCTGGTAGTAAAGCCCATCACTCAAAGATTTTAAGCGGTATTGAGCATCAAGCTCTGGTACTGGTTGCGAAAGATACAGAAGCATCAGTTGCTTAGCTCCTGTATCGGCAAAAAGAGTACAGGATACATCCTTCACCTCATCAGATTTTTATAGTAGTTTACCAATTTGCAAATAGGAAGGATATGTCAAGGAAATATTTTTATGAAATATCCCGAAATGCCCTCAAAGCAGAGTGTTTAGTAAAGCCAATAAGTGTCTCTGTCTGAATAATTCAGATATAATATGGGGGCTTATGGGGTTTGCCAAAACCAAGCACGATATCTAACGAAACTGGTGTGTAGAGGCGCAAGGTTTTGCGCCCGCTTTTAATAAAGCGTGTGCGCAGCACACACCGTAATAAATTGATATTGAGTCCGTAATGATTATCTGTCGTGTATAGATTTCGGCGGGTTCAATGCCTTGAACCCCTACATTTCAGGTGTGGACATTTCTTGTTGTCGTGTGGTTTGCTTGTTTCTGGATAGCCTCAAGACCTATGTTCTGCTTGAATTCGATGCCATCTTAGGCTGCATTTTCTCAGTATTAGCTCATTGTTTCAACACGGGACAAGCACCCCGCTCGTAACTCGTTAATATCCCGTCCCTTACACGGCGAATGGACGGGGAAGGGACGGGGAAGCACCCTAACTACAGCGGCAACATACATATATATAGAGAATTAAGAGCGCTGGAGGCGGGATGAAATGTCTCATCCGGCTTAGCCAGCGGATAATTTTGGCTTTCTCTCCCAGCCGCAAATGCAGAGTTCCTTGACAGATATTTGGTTTTTTGAGAGTTGTATTCACTGAGAAACTATATTACCGAGGTATAAATTGCGAACTATCATAATTGCCGCTAATTGGAAGATGAACAAGAGCATTGAGGAGGCGCACCGCTTTGCCCTTGAGGTACACGAAAGCTGTAAAGACAAAGAGATTCCGGGTTTGGTTCCCATTATTGCGCCTGCCTATCCCTATTTGGGTTTGCTTGCCGATGTGGCGAAAAATTGCGTCCTGGAGATTGCCGCCCAGGATGTAAGTGCGCATTTGGAAGGCGCCTTTACTGGCGAAGTTTCTGCCGCCATGCTCGCCTCTATGGACATCAAATATGCCATCGTGGGGCATTCCGAACGCCGCCAGTATCATCACGAGAGCAACGAGCTTATCCGTGAAAAGCTTGCCGCTTTGCAATACTATGGGCTTACCCCCATCCTTTGCATTGGCGAAAGCCTGAACGAACGGGACGAGGGCAATACATACAAGGTATTAGGAACTCAATTGGAAGGCTGCCTGCGCGGCATCAATATCCATGCCCCGCAAGACCTTATCATTGCTTATGAACCCGTGTGGGCTATCGGTACCGGTCGCACCGCCACGGGCGAGCAAGCGCAGGAAGCACACGCTTATGTTCGCGCCTGGCTGGCAAAAAACTACAGCAAAAAGCTGGCAAAAAGCATCAGCATTATCTATGGCGGCAGCGTAACCCCCGCCAATCTGGGCGCTTTACTTGCCATGCCGGATATCGATGGCGGGCTTATCGGCGGCGCCTCGCTGGTATTTGAAAACTACCGGCAGATGATCTATATCGCAATGCAAAAGCTGGGAGTAGTTCATGATTGATCTCAAATACATCCGCCAAAATCCGGAGCAAATCCAGCAAGCCATTATCAACAAGAACGAAAAGGCGGATTTGGCTGCGCTTTTGGCATTGGACGAAAGCCGCCGCAAACTGCAATATGACTTTGATACCCATAAGGCAGAGCAAAACCGCATGTCTGACGTTATCGCTACAAAGAAGCGCAATAAGGAAGACGCCAGTAAAGAGCTTTCCGAGATGAGCCTGGTAGCGGAAAAGATCAAGCAATTGCAGGCAGAGCTTAGCCAGCAAAATGCCGAATTGGATAGCCTCTTACTGCGCATCCCAAACGTGCCCGAAAGCGATGTACCCATTGGCAATGACGAAAGTTTTAACGAGATTATCCGCCACGAAGGCGAGCTAAAGAAATGGGATTTTGAGCCGCAAGACCACTTGCAGCTTGCGCAGGCAAATGGCTTGATCGATTTTATGCGCGGCGCCAAAATCTCCGGCAGCGGCTTCCCCGTATATAGCGCCCTGGGTGCCCGGCTGGAGCGCGCGCTTATCAACTTCATGCTGGAATATCATCAGCAAAAGCATGGCTACAGCGAGCTGATGGTGCCACTAATGGTAAATCGCAAAGCCATGACCGGCACCGGACAACTGCCCAAACTGGAAGACGATATGTATCGCTGCAATGAGGACGACCTCTTTCTGATTCCCACTGCCGAAGTGCCGGTAACGAACTACTATATGGACGAAGTGCTCTCATACAAGGATTTACCTCTTTTGCATGTAGCCTATAGCCCTTGCTTTCGCCGCGAAGCCGGTAGCTATGGCAAGGAAACCCGTGGGCTAAAGCGCCTGCACCAATTTAACAAAGTGGAAATGGTGCGCTTTTGCCTGCCGGAAGATAGCCCGCGGCATTTGGAAGAAATGCTGGATAATGCCGAGGCGATCCTGAAAGCCTTTGGGCTGCACTACCGGGTGCTAAAGCTTGCCACCGGCGACCTCAGCTTTGCCAGCCAAAAGACTTACGATCTGGAAGTATGGGCGCCCGGCAGCAAGGAATATCTGGAAGTATCCTCGGTGAGCAATTTTGGCGAGTTCCAAGCCCGCCGCGCCAATATCCGCTATCGGGATGCCGCCGGTAAGATGCAATTCCCTCACACTTTAAATGGCTCCGGCGTGGCTACCCCGCGGCTGATGATCGCCATTTTGGAAAGCTATCAGAATGCCGATGGCAGCATCCAGATACCGGATGTACTCAAGCCCTGGCTGGAATTAAGAATCAACAAATGAACTAAAGATAAAAGACCCCGAAACCCCGCAGCAATGCCGTAAACCATAGATAAATATAAGGATAATAGATGGAAAAGTTTAGCAAACTCGTAGAGGTGGTAGCCGCCTTGCGAGACCCCGAAACCGGATGCCCCTGGGATAGCCAGCAAACTCCTCAGTCGCTGGTGGCAAACTTTATTGAAGAGCTATATGAAGCCGTAGAAGCCATTGAAGATAAAGATGATAAAGCCTTGAAAGAAGAGCTTGGAGACCTGCTTTTACACATCGTATTTCAGGCGCAGATAGCCTCTGAAGCTGGCGCTTTTGATATGGGCGATGTGCTTAAGGGCATTGTGGATAAGCTCATCCGCCGCCATCCGCATATCTTTGGCGATGCCGAGGCAAAGGATGCCAATGGCGTTAAAATGAATTGGGAGCGCATCAAAAAAGAGGAGAAAAAAGACCGCGATAGCATCCTGGACGGCATCCCCCGCACGCTGCCTGCTTTGATCAAAGCCTGGCGCATCCAGGAAAAGGCATCATCTGTGGGCTTCGATTGGCCAGATTTGGTGCCGGTAATTGCCAAAATGGATGAAGAGCGGTACGAGCTGAGTAAAGCCCTGGAAAGTGGCAACCTGGATGCCATTTCTGAAGAGCTGGGAGATTTGCTCTTTAGCGTGGTGAACCTGGCGCGCAAGCTGAATATCGATGCCGAAGCCGCCCTAAAGCATACCATTGATAAGTTTTACAGACGTTTCCGCTATGTGGAAGCCCAATACCAAGATGGAGATATCCATGAAGCTAGGCTCGAGGAACTCGACCGTCACTGGGAAGCCGCCAAGAAACAGCGGCAGATTCAGTAAATTACGGCTTTATACCATCATCGTATCCATCGCCATCTTTGTGGCGCTTACCATCTATTTGCAGGTGCTTTTGCAAAAGGCACGTCGCGAGCACGAGAAGGTGCCGCAAATCTTTGCCCAATACATCGCCTATACGGATAGCTACTTGCGTAGCGCCGAGAAATATGCCCAGCTTCTTACCGAGATAAGCTCCAAATATCTGCAATTTGCCGCCAGCCGCGATTTTAAACAGCAGCTTTGGGATTATATTTCCACAGATTTCATGCGCGAAAACCCCATCCCCATCATTATTACAGATGCCACGAATACACCCCGCATGTGGAAAAACGTAAATGTGGATGCGGATAGCCTTTACGAAGACCTTTGCCCCGCCAGCCGTAAACAGCTGGAAGAGCAAATGCTGGAGATGGTGCAAACCCCTCTGATAGATGAGGGTATGCTGCGCGGAAACGCCTTCTATGGCAGGCCAGTCTCCTTTGAACAATTCCTAAAAAAGACAGATTATAGCATCATCGTAAGCAATCATTTCCATGAACCCCTTTACTGGCGCAACGTAAATATTCCGGAAAACCGCAGTTTTAACAATCTGCATCTGGAGCAGCAGCAATACCTTTTCCATCGCCAAAAGAATATGACCGAAGTGCCGCTCTCGAACGAGGCAGACTCCCTGGGTTATATCTATTTTAGCGGTCCCCAATCTCTATCTTATATCCGTATTATCTTCATTTTGGAGTTGTTTCTGGCAGTATTGGTTATCTTCTTTGGCAGCTTTGGCTTTATCCTCATTCGGCGGGATGAAAAGGATACCATGTGGGTAAGCCTCGCCAAGGAAACTGCTCACCAATTTGGCACCCCCATTACCTCGCTTACCGGCTGGATCGATTACATGATAGAAAGCCCTGCCGAGGGGGTTAAACGTCCTGACCTCAAAGAGATACTGGAATTGATGCGGGCAGATGTAAAACACCTGCACAATATCGCCAGCCGCTTTGGCAAGGTGGGCAGCATTACGAAGCTGGCACCTCATGAATTGCATGCCGTGTTATTTGAAGTTGTGGAATATTTCCGCACCCGTATGCCGCATCTGGGCAGTCGCATAGACATCCATCTGATAAGTAAAATACAGGGCATTCAGGTATTGATGGATTTGGAACTAATCAAATGGACTTTGGAAAACCTAATCAAAAACTGCGTGGATGCCATGACCGGCAAGGGCGGCAATATAATTCTAACCGCTACTTACAAAGAGCCTTACATATATCTCCTGGTGCGCGATGAAGGGCGCGGCATTCCTCGTAAACAGTGGAAGAAGGTCTTCGATCCCGGCGTTACCACCAAAAAGCGCGGCTGGGGTTTGGGGCTTAGCCTTGCCAAACGCATTATCGAAGAATACCACGATGGCAGTATCCGGGTATTGGAAAGCGCTCCGAGCGAAGGCACTACCATCGAAATCCGCCTGAAAGAGGCAAGCAACGGCAAGAGGAAAAAATGAGCGAATACATCTTGAGCAAAAGCGAAATGCAAGAAATGGATAGCAGGATGATCCGGCAAAACGGTGTAAGCTCCGAGCTTCTGATGGAAATAGCCGGCGCCCGCTGTGCCGAAATAATCGCGCGCGAATACCCCAATGCCCTTATAGGCAAGACCCTTATCCTCTGTGGCAGCGGCAATAACGGCGGCGATGGCTTTGTAATAGCCCGCCATTTGCAGAATATGGGCTACCAGATAGAAACATGGCTGCCTTTGGGGGAAGCCCGCAGTCAGCAAAGCAAAGCCAATCTTGCCCGCTTGAAGCCTCTTAATATCCCGCTTTATACCGCCAAAGACAATCCCCTCGCCTCTGGAAACCACTCCCTTATAATCGACGCCCTATACGGCATTGGCTTCAGGGGAGATTTGCCCCGGGAACTACAAAGCATCTTCCAAGACATCAACGCCTTAGACGCCTTTAAGATTGCCATAGATATCCCCTCCGGCATCGAGGCGGATAGCGGCAGCGGTACCAGCATCAAAGCCCATGCCACCATTGCCATTGAGAACTATAAATACGCCCACTATCTGCCCAATGGCAGAGCTTTTTGCGGCAATCTGCACCGGATAAGCATAAACATCCCCGAGAGCTTCAAAAGCGGGGTATGCGCCCAGATATTTACGCACTCCGACCTACAGCTTCCTGCCCGCCCGCCGGATTCTCACAAAGGCAGCTTCGGCAAGGTAATGCTCTTTGGTGGTAGCGCTCTTTACCCCGGCAGTATCCAGCTTAGTGCGCAGGCTGCCCTCAAATCCGGTGCCGGACTCATCTACCTCTATACTCGCAAGGAAGTGCTTAGTCAGCAGCCTATTAGCCCGGAAATCATCAGCCGTGCCATCCCCGAAAACAAATCCGCATTGCCCTGTGCCCGCCAGCTAAAACCCCTTATTAAAGGCATGGATTGCTTTGTAATAGGTCCCGGCATGGCTACTGATGCTTATGCGGCAAAACTATTGGAAAGCCTGCTCAAAAACGCCACAGTGCCGGTGCTTTTGGATGCGGATGCCCTAAACCTGCTATCCCAAAAGCCCGCCCTCAAAGAGTATCTGAAACGGGGCAATATCATCCTCAGCCCGCACTTAAAGGAGTTTAGCCGTCTGGTGGGCATTAGCTTGGGCAAGCTCAAACAAGATATATTAAAACACATTAGGGCTTTCCTGAAGGAATATCCGGTTACTTTACTATTAAAAGACCACATATCCATTGCTGCCAAGGGGAATGAACTCCGCTTTTTGGCAGCGGGAAATGACGCCCTTGCCACCGGCGGCAGTGGAGATGTATTAAGCGGCATTATCGGCAGCTTTATTGCGCAGGGTATGGCGCCCTTTGAGGCGGCTATCAGTGCCTCGCTGCTGATGGGGCACACGGCGGATAAGCTCTCTGCCAATCAGGAAAGCTTCAGCATTTGCCCCAGCCAGATTATTGAACACTTAGGAGATAAAGATGAGTAAACTAAGCGATATGAATACCCCCATCTATTGGGCGGAAGGGCATCCCGGACGCCTGAACCGGGAAAGCTGGACTTTGGAGCTTTCCGGCGCTTGCGAAAACCCCCGCACCTTCAGCTGGCAAGAGCTGCAAAGCCTGCCCCTTAGCACCGTGGAAGGGCGGCTTACCAGTGTAACGCGCTGGTCTGTATTTGGGCGCTGGACGGGCATCCGCCTATCCCACATTCTGAAAGAAGTAAAGATGAAGGATAGCTGCAAATACCTGCGCTTTTGGTCGCAGCGCCTGATCTACGATACCTCCATCCCGTTGGAGATTGCCTTAAGAGAGAAATCGCTGATTGCCTGGGCGTTTGACGATGAACTATTGGACGAGAACTACGGCGGTCCTCTGCGCGGCTTCATCCCCTACCTCTGGGGCTATAAATCTGCCAAATGCGTGGTAAAGATAGAGCTAATGGAGTATTATATCCCCGGCTATTGGGAACTGCGCGGTTATACGGATTCCGGCGAAATCGAAGCTGGAGCCTGCGTGGATGTAAACGATGACGGCAAGCTGAAAGTAATCGCCGGCGGCAACGAAGTAATCGACTTTGTAAAAGTAAATGAAAGATAAGCTCACCTATCTGCGCGCGGTGCTCTCCATGTTCTTTTGGGCGATCACCTTTGTGTGGTACAAGATTGCTTACGAGAGCTACCGCCCTTACGAAGTGGTATTTCTGCGCCTGCTTTTAGGTGCCTTTTTGCTCTTTGCCATCATGCTCATCACCCGCCACCGCGAGCAACCCCGCCTCAAAGACATCCCCCATTTCATGCTGGTTGCCTTCTTTGAACCCTTCTTATATTTCATTGGCGAGGCAAACGGCATGGAAAAAGTATCCCCTTCGCTGGGCAGCATCGTAATTGCCACCATTCCCATCTTTGCCGCTTTGGGTGCTTGGGCGATATTAAGAGAGCGGCTGGGCATAAACGTTATTATCGGGCTGTTCCTTTCCGCTTTGGGCGTAATCATCATCAGCCGCGGCGGGGGTGGCGGGGATAATACCTTAAGCGGCATCTCGTTCCTTGCCATTGCCATTGCAGGCGCCGTGGGCTATAGCGTTAGCGTGCGTCCGCTTACCCTGCGCTATTCCACCCTCAATATCGTGGCGTATCAAACCCTTTTTGGTGCCATCTACTTCCTGCCTCTCTTTCTCTGGCGGGATTCCAGGCACTTTTTCACAATGGAACACAGCCTTCGGGGGCTATCCACCATCACAGCCATGTGTCTTTTTGCCACCATCGGCGCCTTCATGCTCTATACGGATGTAATCCGCCGGTTTGGCGTGGCAAAAGCGAATATATTTACCAATCTCATCCCCGTTTTTACGGTAGTATTAGCCTATTTTATCTTAGGTGAAAGAATAGGTTGGCGCAGCATTTTGGGACTTTTGCTTACTTTGGGCGGGCTGCTGCTCTCCCAAAGCGATGTCCTGAAGCCCAAAAGCTCCGCCGCAAAGGAGTTATCATGAAATACCGCCTTCTCTTACTCAGCCTCATTTTGAGCCTAAGCTGCTGCCTGCTTGCCCAGAACTGGTATCTGGATGATGGCACTATCGATCTCAATGGCATACCGGTAAAACTTGAGCCATCCGTTACCCTGCGCGGAGAAGGAAACCACCAATACGACCTTAATTTTAGCTTTAGCAGCCAGAGCTATGCGGATAGCCTAATCCTTGCCTACAGCCATCCGGATATGGATATCCGCCTGAAGGTAAGTGAATATGGTGGCTTCCACGCTGCCGCAAAACGCATAGAGGTCTTTGCAGATTTTCATACGCGGCTGCGGGTGGTGGATTTTAGCATTATCCCCGTCTTTAACAGCCAAAGCCCCAGCAGCAGCTTGCGCGGCCCCAAAGCCATCTTCAGCCGCAACCCGCAGGATAATATCAAGCTTTACCCCTATACCGATCGGGTTTTGGAATACCTCTTTGGCGACCGCTCGCTCTTTATCGCTGCGGCAAATTACAGCGCCTGCGCCAATATCGACTGGCTTTCGGAAGACGCCATCCATCTGTATGATCACGCTCTGCATTTTGCGCGCTTATACGATGTGGAAGAAAGCGGCTTTTTTCAACGGATAGACACCCTGCTGCGTCAAGCGGGGGATAGTAATTACTACAGTTTCCTTATCTTTGAGGAGCAGCCGCCTCTCTTAAATATCAGCCGCTGGCCTTATGGCAAGGACGCCGCCCTGGTGATTGTAAATGATGCCGATGGTGAACATTTCAAGCGTTTGCCTGCCGTCTATTGGGGCAGCAGCAACCCCCAAAGCCCGGCATATCTTTCTAAGGGCATTATTGCCAATAACATCAAGATGACCAATACCGTATATGCCTACTCCAAGCCTGTGTTGGAACCGTTTTGGCGTGAATTGATGAATAATGGCATCAGCATCGGGTTGCACACATGCAGCGCATTGGCAGACCTTAGCGAAGATACTTATCAAGGTCTGATTTATGATCTGGCAGATTTTGGCGTTCGAACCTGGAGCGACAATTCATGGAGCAGTAATCCGGATTGCATTTGCGTAAGCGGCTGGGACCCCAGCTCGCCTTACTATGTATTTAATGCCATAAATGACTCGCAAATAGATTATATCTGGCTGGGTGACTGGAACAATACAAATCCTTTCAATTCCTTTACCGAGCCTTGGCGTTTGCCGCATAAGCTCTATGAATTTGAGCATCTCACGCGGCCCGTATGGTTTTTTGGCCGTACCAATATGAGCTGCTGGGAAGCGCTGAATCACAACTATCTAACTGATTTCAAACACAATATCACCGCCGAAAACCTGGATCAATTGCTCAAGGAAAATGGACTCTGTGTAGTTTACACCCATTTCTTTTACATTAAAAGTATGGGCATGGAGCCTTTTTTCGATACTCTGCCCAATGGCGATTTGGAGCTGAAAGACGAAGCCAATGCCAGCTTTGCGCTTTTGGATTATTATCAGAAATACCGCCGCCTTTGGGTGGATACCCTGGAAGAGGTATTTGACCGCATGATCGCCATTGAGGACTTACGCATTACGGGCAGCAGGCTGGATAGCGCCAGCGGGGAAATCCGGCTACAGCTTTCCAATGGTTCAGATTATCCGCTCAAAGACCTGGCGCTCTCGAACCCTGAAAACCCCAATCTCCGGCTTTCTCTGATGCCAGGTGAATCCCAATCCATCCTCGTTTTGGATACCACGCCTTATATCCCCAATCCGGCGGACTATCTGCGCTTTGGCACCCGCTATCAGGATGGCAGAATCTATTTTTTACATAAAAGTAGCGAAAGCCTGCCTGCATTGAAGATAGAGCTTTTCAACCTGCGCGGTCAAAAGCTAAGTAGCCATAGCTTTGAGAGCGGCATTGATACACCGGTGATCCCCCTGCCCAATGCGGCGCCGGGGCTGTATCTGGCAAAAGTGAGCACATCCTGGGGCTTAAACCGCTATTTGAAAGTAGTGCTGCTAAAATGAATAGCTCTTTAGATTGTAAACGCTTACTTGAGTTCATGCCGGCTTCTTCAGTTTCGCCCTTGGCTATCACCTGGCGCCGGATAGCCTTCTCCAAGGCGATAAGGATAAATGCTTACGCGGGTCTTAGCCCGTTTTACCTTTGGCAAAAACTAATGCCCGATAAAGGAGTTATCATGAAATACCGCTTTTTACTTATTTGTATCATATTCTGCCTGATAAGCTCACTATTTGCCCAGAACTGGTATCTGGGCGAAGGCACTTTCGTTTTTAACGGCGTTTCTCTTGAACTACAACCTGCCGCTACCCAATACGGCGAAGAAAGCCAACACTTTAGCCTGGATTTTAGCTTTAAGAGCCAGAGCTATCCGGATAGCGTAATCCTCTCCTACAGCCATCCGGATATGGATATCCACATCAAAGTAAGCGAATACAGCGGCTTTCATGTTCCTGCCAAACGCGTGGAAATCTCTGCCAGTTTCCACACTCTCCAGCGAGTGATAGATTTTCGCATTACGCCTGTCTTTAATAGCCAAAGCCCCAGCGGCAGCCTGCGCGGTCCCAAAGCCATCTTCAGCCGCAACCCGCAGGATAATATCAATCTATTTCCCTACACCGACCGCGTTTTGGAATATCAATTCAGCGACCGCTCACTGTGGATTGCCGCAGCAAATTACGCCGGCTGTGCGAATATCGACTGGCTTTCGGAAAATGCCATCCATCTGTATGATTCCACCCTGCATTTTGCGCGCCTTTTCGATGGCGATGCGCAAAGCTTTATTCATCGCGCAGACACCCTTTTACGCAAGCCCGGAGACAGCAATTACTACAGTTTTCTCATCTTTGAAGCACAGCCGCCGCTCTTAAATATCAGCCGCTGGCCTTATGGCAAGGATGCCGCTCTGGTGATTACAAACGACGCTGATGGTGAACAACCCAACCGCATGCGCGCCGCTTTTTGGGGCAGCAGCAATCCCCAAAGTCCGGCGTATCTTTCCAAAGGCATTATTGCCAATAACATCAAGATGAGCAATACCGTATTTGCCGCTTCCAAGCCACAGGTGGAACCCATCTGGCGCGAAATGTTGGATAATGGCATTACAATTGGGCTGCATACTTACGGCGCCTACGCAGACTTGAGTGAAGATACCTATCAGGGTCTGATTTATGATCTGGCAGATTTCAATGTGCGCAACTGGATCGACCATTCCTGGGTGCTAAATCCGGATTGCATTTGCTATACCGGCTACGACCCCGCCTCGCCTTACTATGTATTGGACGCTATAAACGACTCGCAGATAGACTACATCTGGCTGGGCGACGCCAGCTTTACAAACCCTTTCAATTCCTTTACCGAACCTTGGCGCCTGCCGCATAAACTCTATGATTTTGAGCATCTCACGCGTCCCGTATGGTTTTATGGTCGCACCAAGATGATCTGTTGGGAATCGCTGGATCACAATTATCTTACAGATTTCAAACACAATTTCACCGCCGAAAATCTGGATCAATTGCTCAAAGAAAATGGACTCTGCGTGGTTTATACCCACTTTTATTTTGTAAAAACTCTATCCATGGATCCTTTTTATGCCACTCTGCCCAATGGTGATTTGGAACTGAAAGATGAAGTAAACGCCCGCTTTGCCATGTTGGATTATTACCAAAACTATCGCGGACTTTGGGTGGATACCTTGGAAGAGGTGTTTGACCGCATGATCGCCATTGAGGACTTACGGATTACCGGCAGCAGGTTGGATAACGCCAGCGGAGAAATCCGGCTATATCTTTCCAACGGCTCAGATTATCCGCTCAAAGACCTGGCGCTCTCGAACCCCGAAAACCCCAATCTCCGGCTTTCTCTGATGCCCGGCCAAGCAAGCTCCATCCTCGTTTCGGATACCACGCCTTATCTGCCCAATCCGGCGGACTATCTGCGCTTTAGCACCCGCTTTCAGGATGGCAGCATCCATTTTTATCACAAAGGTAGTGAGACTCTGCCAGCGCTGAAGATAGAGCTTTACAATCTGCGCGGTCAAAAGCTGAGTAGCCATAGCTTTGAGAGCGGCATTGATACACCGGTGATCCCCCTGCCCAATGCGGCGCCGGGGCTGTATTTGGCGAAAGTGATTACACCCTGGGGATTTTCGAGCTATACGAAGGTAAGCGTCCTTAAATAACGAACAATGTAGAATGTAGGATGTAAAATGTAGAATGCTGTCGTGCATGCTGATAGATGTAGAGAGTGCCCCGAAATGTAGTCAATAATAGGAGATTTCCGCAGGTGAAACGCCAAAACCAAGCACGATATCTACCACCTTGAAAATGTAGGGGCGCAAGGCGCCAAAGCCCGCTTTTAACAAAGCGTGCGCGCAGCGCACACCATAATAAATTGATACACAATCCGTAATGATTAGCTGTTGGGTATAAATTTCGGCGGGTTCAAGGCATTGAACCCCTACATTTCAGGTGTGGACATTTCTTGATGTTTTGTTGTTTGCGTATTTCTGGACAGCCTCATATCCCTGTTTCTTGATACATATCACATAGCTTATGGTGTTTCAAATAAGCAGTTCCGCTTCGCTGCCCTTCTTGTGCCAAATCGGAGTTTTGCACCCCAGATCAGCGTTCATCAAAGCTAAAGAACTCTTTTAATACTTCTTCCCAATCTTTTCTTTTCTCCAAATAACTGTTGTATTCATCGCTACTTACGGTTTTACAGCTTTTTATCAGATAATAAGCTCCCGTGCCATTTAGCGTAATTACCACGTTAATCGGGGTATTTTCATTATCCACATAATATTGACCTACAAGAGTCACCTTTTTCCAAAGGGATCTCTTGGTGGGATTTGTCCAATTCTTCTTTGAGCCTTTGGGGATGGCGTATTCTGCACTTTGCAACAAATCTATATATGCCATCAAATATTTTGGCTCTGAAATACCAAAAGGTATAAATCCATCAGGTGATCGATATACGCCACCGAATCTGATAAAACTTGGTAAGGCAGGGCATACAAAAAGACGGTTTTCCATATATAACTGGGCATAATCTAACAACTTATCTTCTCTAAACTGTGGTACTTTGGGAATTACTTTTCCCGTAGAAGGCAAGGTGCAGAATGCAGTTTGTAGCATTGAATGTGCATGCTCCAGGAAATCAATGCTTTTTGAAGCTATGCGACTGTCATATTTCCAAAGCTGTGCATTATCACGGTTGTATATTTCACAGTTTATCAAATGGTTATATCTTTTGTAACTATTGGTTGTTATCGTTGTTTTGGAGGATATGTAATATGATGTGGATAATGCACTTGCGAGCAAAACGCCGAAGGCATCATTCATATTTGATGTGCTACCCGCATAATACAATGGATATTCTTGAGTATTCTGAATTGAAATATCACTTTCTTTATCGGTAATATATTTTATCTTCAAAACATAATCCGGATTTGGCTCATCCAAAACAAATCCACGGCGCAACAGCAGCGATTTGGCAGTTTCCACGATTTCTTGATTGATCAAATCATCCGAACCCAAAAGCGGCGTTCCATCGCTTTCGGCAATAATCGAAAGTGAAGCGCCTTTTTGCACCTGTTCTCCTCTTAGCGTGCGATGCCAGGGTTTGGGGATTTGCCGCGGCACCATCGAACAAGCGCTTACAAAAAGCAAGATTCCTAAAAGAGAATAAAGCGTAAAGCGTTTCATTATAATCCCCCTTATATTTGATTTTGAAATGTATGCGATAACATTATCCTGTGAGGGTTTTCGCCTCAGCTGATTTGTTTCCACTCCGTATGTTATTTGGGCTGGCGTGCTGAACAACATCAAAACCTCCTTGATGTCTTTTGTTCCAAAGGCTTTATCTCTTTTATATTCTTTATCAAAGAGCTTGGTGCTTATTCTAAATATTTGGCAAAAATTGTCAATCATTTTTTACCGAAGCAGAAAAAACCAGATTATTTATTACCTGCTACCCGTCTCTATCCCTTACAATGCCATCGCCTCTACCCGCTTTTTCTGGGGAGAGACGAGGGCATTGCGAGGGCAGCATACGGGTGAGGTTGGTTTAATGGCGTTTATCCGCCTTTTGCCTTATCGACGCCTTAAGAAAGCGACATTGACTTCATGTGCGAATATGTTCGTCCCTGGAGCCTATGGCGGCTGTAAATCCCAATAATAGCATACATATTTTGCCGCCATAAACTCCACGTGAACACTAAAATATTGACAGATTTTCAGACCAAAATATAGTGGGAAAATCATAAAACAAGAGGTGGTAAAATGAACAAGAAATACGAAAACGTAATGCAATTCAAAATCGCATTACTCGATATCAAGCCGCAGATTTGGCGTCGCATTCAGGTGCCGGAAAACTATAGTTTTTGGGATTTGCACTGTGCTATTCAGGACGCAATGGGTTGGTGGGATAGCCATTTACATGAATTTACGGATGAGCAGCCATATTCCAGAAAAAGACCCAATGTTACCATCGGCTTGCCGGAAGAAAATGAACACCTGCATAGCAAAGATATCAAGATTGAGCCTTTTTTTAACGAGCCAAAAGCTAAAATGTATTACCTTTACGATTTTGGGGATAGCTGGAGGCATGAAGTGGTATTGGAAGAAATCCTGCCCCGCGAAACAGGAAAAAAATATCCGCTCTGCCTGGACGGGAAAAGAGCTTGCCCGCCAGAGGATTGCGGGGGCGAGGGCGGCTACTTCCGTATTTTGGAGATCATAAAAAACCCCAAAGATGAAGAATATAAGGATACGATGAGGTGGCTGGGTGGTAAATACGATCCCGAAGATTTTGATCCGAAAAAGGTGAGATTTACCGATTCGCAGAAACGCCTGAAGAACCTTCTCTATTAATATTAAAATACGGTATTACAAAATACTAACTTGCCTTTTTTAAACTAACATTTATAATGTTAGAATTGTGAAATCGGGTTAGTATCAGGGATATTCTGCATCATAGATTAGATTCTAATCGGATGGAGGTTGTCCACCATTATGATGTAATTAAAAACCACGGATTCTGCAATGGTTTATGCACCTGCCTGCCGGATCTGAAGCTGTCCCGAAATGGGCAAATAACACAAAATTAAGAAATGTCCGCCCCTACATTCTCGTTTTACTTGATATCGTGCTTGGTTTTGGCATTTCGGAATAGCCTCATCTGAAATGCTGTTCCTGACGGAACAATAAGGGCAGGCGTGTTTTGGCATCTTGGGATAAGAAAAAACACAATAGTGGTGCACTTTAAACTTCCGTTTCCCCTACAGTATCATGAAAAAAGGGGGAAATAACCATTTTGCCATGTTTCTTATTGACAAAAAATGACTACTATTTTGATTTGGAATGACGGTAAGAAGATGATACAGACAATCAAGGAGATGAACCTGTGGTAATAAATGCCCCATATTCAAACGAAATGAATGATTCTGAGATATTGAGAATCCTGACTCACAGGCATGAGAGCCTGAGAGAAGAGCCTACTATCTTTGATTCGGAAAATGATAATTCCAGAATAGTCGATACACATCCAGATGGTTATCCCATCATTACAGACGAGTTTTGGACTTCCAAACAAAGAAAAGGCTCAAGTATTCACGAAATCTCTTACCGGGCTTGCTTTAAACCACAATTGCCGAATTATTTTATCAATCTATTTACAAAATCGCAAGACATTGTATATGATCCTTTTGGGGGGAGGGGCACTACTGCGATAGAGGCAGCCTTGCTAAATAGAAACGTAATCATAAACGATGTGAATCCGCTAAGCGCCATTTTAACTAAGCCTCGGATTAGTATTCCCCATATCAGCGAGATTGAAAAGCGTTTACAATCAATTCCACTATATCAAAATAGAAAGGCTAATATCGATATATCGATGTTTTATCACCCTGAAACGGAGAGTGAAATAGTATCCTTAAGAGATTATTTGATAGAGCGAAAAGATACAGGTAAAGGGGATTATATTGACGATTGGATTCGCATGGTAGCCACAAACAGGCTTTCGGGACATTCCAAAAACTTCTTTTCTGTATATACGCTTCCGCCAAATCAGGCATGTTCTGCCAAAAAACAAAGCGAACTGAATAAGAAATATGGCAGAGAACCAGAATATAAACCTGTGAAAGAGATTATCTTAACCAAGAGTTATGCCCTGCAAAAAGACATTTCCGAAGAGATAAGAACCCAAATGCTGGAAATGGGCAAAAAGGCTTTGTTTTTAAATAATGATGCTTCACAAACACAGCAAATAAAGGATTCAAGCGTTTCTCTGGTAGTAACTTCACCCCCGTTTTTGGACCTAATAGACTATGCGGGAGATAATTGGCTCCGATGCTGGTTTAATGACATTGATATGGATGTGGTTCAAAGCAGAATAACCGTAGTGAATAAGCTTGATAAGTGGGAACTATATATGAAATCTGTGCTTGCCGAGCTTTTTAGGGTTTTGAAGCCGGGCGGCATGGTAGCTTTTGAGGTGGGCGAAGTGAGAAATGGCAAGATCAAACTCGATGAAAGCATATTGCCTTTGGGAAAAGATCTGGGATTTGAGATAACGGGTGTTCTTCTGAATACTCAGGTTTTCACCAAAACTTCAAATATCTGGGGTGTATCAAACAACCGCAAGGGCACAAATACCAATAGAATAGTGTTAATGAAAAAGAGGACAAATGAGAACAGACATTAAACATGTTGAAAAATTGGAAAACTTCATCAGACAGGTGATTAAGCCACTTTCCGGATTGCCATTTTATTTGATCATTGAAAGCATAAGTGGTTTTGAGGTAATTCAATATGATGATACAAATGACAACCACAATGATATTTTGATAAAGCTAAAAGAGGTGGCGCAGCACGCATGCAAAGCAATCAATAAGAAAGGGATTGTAAGGCGGCGCGCAAATGAGGTGGGTAATGATATTGAGAAATACGTTATTACAGCCTTGCAAGCCCAGGGCATTGAAGCTCAAATACCTGTTGCACAATCTGGCAAAAGAAAAGCTTCAGGTTATCCCGATATTGAGATCATCATTGATGAAACCCAAAAGCACTATATAGAGTGTAAAACGTACAGTCATGATACGATAGATTCATCATTTAGGTCATTCTACCTATCTCCATCGGCTGATCCCAAAATAAGCCACGATGCTATTCATTTCATTATCGGGTTTGAAACTTATGCGGAAAAAACCGTAAAAAAGGGAAATCTGTATAAAGTGAAGGCATGGAAAATACTGGATGCTTATGCCTTGGAGTGCGATGTAAAGCATGAATTTAACTCTGATAATGCAAGACTATATATCCCGACTTTGATTTTGGCAGAAGGGGACGCTTAACCGATAGAACAATCTTCGTAAATGCGATAGATTCGGCTTTTTTAGTGCCGCATCGGAATGTTTCTTGCATAACAACAGGTAAGAACATTTTGCATTGAGACCACACAAGAAAGAGTTATTTTGAACGCAGGTGCGGAACGCTAATCTCCCGTTCTGCTGCTTTTTAGCAAAGCAAACTCAGTTTAATGAGGTTGCTGCAATATAGAGCTTATTCCGGATTCCGGAAGCGGTCAAACCGAGGTTTTTATGAGACTTACATTATGTATCTTGCTGCTAAGCTTTTGGGTGCTTATGCTGCCCGCCATCGAGGTAAATGGCTATATTTCCGAGGATACTACCTGGACAGTAGTAGATAGTCCATATATGGTTACCGGATTCTTGTACATCGATGCAGGCGTTACGCTTACCATCATGCCCGGGGTGGAGATTCTGGTGGTGGGCGCTGAGAAGAATAATCCCGATAATTTTGACTGGGTGGGGGATACTGAACCGCAAGCCAAGATGATCGTAGTTTATGGCAAGATTCTCGCTTGTGGCACACCGGATTTATCCATTACCTTCGATGTGCACAATAATGACAATGGCTATCGCTGGGGCAGCATCTACATGCATAGAAGTGCGCCAGAATCTCTATTTGAATATTGTGTGTTCAAACGCACGTATTACGGCAGTTTATCTCCTGGTTCTATAATTCGGGGTGCGCTGCATTTTGATAACGGCATGCTGCACTCGCATCACAATAGCTTTGTAGATAATTATATGGCAATAGTATCGTATGGCTTGCGTAAAGACTTGGTGCTGTACGATTGCAAGTTTTATTCGGGCGTTAATAGCTACCCTGAACCTTATAATTATGTAGTATTTATCGATATTGATGCCGCTTATCCGCATCCGCCACTCAGATATGCAAAGGTAACCATTGCCAAATGCTATTTTACAGGCGATGCAGAGATAGGTGGGGTTGATTATTATACGGATTGCTTATTTCTGAATTGTGTTTTTGATAATGTGCAGCCTTACTATGTGCCTTTATCTCAGGAGCGTGGCGGCAGGATACATTATGGTTCTCTTTCTTTTTATGGGAATACCATAATAAACGGGTATGTTAGTATTATTGCCTATATTCGGGACACAAATGGTTTCGCTTTTTGCCGCCGAAATACCATGATTAAATATCCACAGTCTTATATTCAATATGAACCTCTTATGATCAGTGCCGGGGGATGGGGCATGGCTCATTTGTGCGATAACTATATGGAAGGCGCAGTAAGGTTTGGGATAGTCGATACAGGAACATCAAATGTCTTGGTTTATAATAATATCGTAAAAACAAATAATATCCAAGGCATTGATGTTGAATCATATAGTGTAGAGCATACTGACGCAATAATCCGCATTTTTAATAATCTGATCGTGGCTTCAAATCCAGATACTTTGGTTTTTGACGAACTTCTCCGTGCGATGAACTCAAATGTTTTGTTTTACAACAATAGCTTTAGCTCCTTTTCCAGTATCGGCACGAGTTACAAGAGCAATCTCGATTTTCACAATAACATCTTTCACAATTTGCAGGAAGCTCCTGCTAATGGTTATAGTGCAGAATATCCAAATACTTATGGCTACAACTGTTTCAATATTCCTTTGCCCTCCAGCACTTCTATACTCGATGTGGGTGGAAATATCGTGGCTGATTCCTGTTTTGTAGATGCAGCGGCAGGAGATTACACTCTGCAAGAAGGCTTTGCCGGCATCGATAGTGGACTCAATCTGCCGGATTTGCCCGAATTTGATATCCGCTATCACCGGCGTATCGCAAGCGGCAGCGAAGGTGTCCCCGCCCAAGTGGATATGGGCGCTTATGAATACAATTCCGAATACATCGGCGGCATCAAAGCTTTTATTTATGATGCCGAAACAGGCGAAGCTGTGGATTGCGTGCAAGCTGTAATCATCAATAAATTGCCGGAATTTACAGATAGCCTGGGCTATTTCGTATATCCCACCGGCGCCGGAACCTTTCGTCTCAATCTCAACCGTTGGGATTATGAGCCCCGGGTAATTGAGGGTATTATGGTGCTTCCGGGTGAAGAGATAGAGCTGGAAATCGCCCTGCAAAAGAAGTCTTTAGCAGTGCCTGTGGGTGAAGAGACCCCTGCGGTCAAAGAGATTACGCTAAAGAATTACCCCAATCCCTTCAACCCCGAAACGAGTATAAACTACAGCTTGCCCGTAGCCGGAAAGGTGCTGCTAAATATCTATAACCTCAAGGGGCAAAAGCTGATCTGCCTGGTAGATGGCGAACAGGCGCAGGGGCTGCATAGCCTCATTTGGAATGGGAAAGATGAAAATGGGAGAAGCCTGCCCAGTGGGATTTATCTTGCCAGATTGGTACATAATGGGAGGGTAATCAACCGGAAGATGATACTTATGAAATAGGCTGCGCTGCGCTCCGCCGGGTGTCAGGTCTCAGGTGTCAGCGCTGGCGCTCGTGGTGGCTAATTAGAAGCTGGCGCATTATCGTGGAATTTGGCAAGCCTTATGAACTCCGAAGCGCTAAACAAAGGCGTTGGCAGCACTGATATGCGGATAAGCGTTCCGAAGACCAAAAGGTTGGACGCTTCGCTCTCTGCCCTAAGCAACTAAACCCCTTACCCTCACGCTAAAAACTCTGAATAGTTTTCCGGGTGGATCACCTGAAAATCCGCATGGGGATAGAGGTTGCTAAAGGTTCTGCTTTGCACTTTGCGTTTGGGGTTCCATTTCATTTCAAAAGCGTCCAATTTATCTTCATAGAGTTCCAGGTAGTCTATTTCGCTTTGATGCAGGCTGCGCCAAAAGAAAGACGAGCGATACAATTGATTGTTGCGCAGATATTTCAGGCGTTCGGAGACCAAATAGTTTTCCCAGAGGGCACCAATGTCGTTGCGGCTTTCGAGATCCCTAAAGTCGTTAATCAGAGAGTTTCGGATGCCATTATCCCAAAAATAGATTTTACGGGCGCGTTTGATTTCATTACGTTGATTTGTGCTATAATTTGGCAGGCGAAAGATGATGAATGCGGCTTCTAAAAGCTGGATATAGCGCTGGATGGTAATGTGATCCGTGCCGGTAAGCTGGGCTAATTCTGTAAAAGACACTTCGGAGCCTATTTGCAGTGCCAGCGCGCGGAGAATGCTTTCTAATAGTTCGGGGCGGCGCAGGTCTTGAAAGGAAAATACATCTTTGAAAAGGTAGGAGCCGGCGAGGAGATTCAAAAGCTCGGCTTCCTGTCCGGGGTTATTGATGATATCCGGATAGCTGCCAAAGATCAGGCGGCGGGAAAGCTCTTTCTTTTCGTTAAAAGAACCATGGTGCGCCAAAAGCTCCTGATAGGCGATAGGCATAAGCAAATACTCGTATTTCCTGCCGGTAAGCGGCTCGGAAACCTGATTGGAAAGCTCAAAGGAAGAGGAACCCGTAGCGATGATCTGAAGCTGGGGGATGTTATCAATCAGGATTTTGAGGCTGAGTCCAATTCCCTGCACCCGCTGCGCTTCGTCGATTAAAAGGCTTTGGTAAGCGCCCACCAAAGATTTGAGATGGCTAAGGGATTGATTTTCTAAGGCACGGCGGTCTTGAGTATCATCGCAATTCAGGTACAGAGTTTTGTCCAAATACTGGGAAAGATTATTGAGCAAGGTAGTTTTCCCACTTTGGCGGGGGCCAAAGATAATGATGGCTTTGCCTTTGTGCAGCCGGCTATGGATGCTGGATTCGATCTGGCGCGGAATAAGTGGGGACATGATATCATCTCCTATTTGCTTTTAAACTATGAAACCAATATTAGATGGAATGGAAAGTTGTCAAGCACAATAACCCGTATTGCGTATTTATAAATGCGTAATAAGGGCTGGATTACGCATTTATAACTGCGCTTTACGGGTGTAAAGTAGCAATCTTAGCGGCTTTTCTGTAATCCAAATCCGCGTAACTCGCTTATTTGCGAGGAATAACGCTATAGTTTAAACTCTGATATATCGATGGTATTGTTCTTGTAGCTTAGAATTATTTTGTCGTTTTGGTATTGGATAAAGACATCTATGGTATTTTTATCAAAAGCATCAGTATTGTTTGCAATACACTGTTTTATCTTATGCAAAGGGAGCACGATACATCCGCCACGGGGGATTATCAGGAAACCGTCTTCTGTTTCTAAACTCTTTTTAAACTGGTCTCTAAAAGTTATTTGCCACCCCTTAGGTTTGCTGCTACCAGAGCGTATATAGGATTTTTTCCCATTAAGCTCTACTTCATAAGCGCTTAGGTTTTCGATTTGGTATCCTCTTTTTTGTAGAATACTTTTCATCTCTGATAAAGTAAGTTCGCGCTGATCTCGTGGGGCGGGAAGTTTATTTATGATGTTTGTCCGAAGCATGAAGAAATTCAATTCATCGATAAAGTATGATACCATTATTTTTTGTGCAGCATTGAGATGTTGTTTGGAACTTTGAGACACTACTTTATACTTATTTAATTTGAATAATTCGTTTAGATAATGCTCTATCTCACGCCTGATAATTGCATCATTAAGGTCTGAGTGGCTGGAAGACCTGCCATCATTGATGATCATCAGTCTATTCCATTTTGTGATCTTGGTATCAGGTGTATTTGTGTGCGCCCGAAGTCTGCTAATCAAGCTTCCAGCCTCGCCAATATATACTTTGTTTGAAGTAGTTTCAAAAAGAATATAGATTCCCGGGTATTGATTGTTTCCATATTCCTTATTGAGTATATCCAGTTTTTCTACAGATTTCTCAAATTTCCAGGCGCGGATAAGCCGCGTAGTTCTGGCTCGCCAAATATCGTCTCCATTTACGGGGTCTTCGGTGTATCCTATTCTTTCTTCATTCATATCTATTCCTTGATAAGGGTGATAATAGTTTCTCTTAGTTTGTAGCTGCGTATTTGTCCAGATCTTCTGTTTCGGGCTTTTACCACGGATTCTATGGACATACCCAGGTCTTGACCGATTTTGGCTAAAATCAAATCCGTAGGTATGTATGTATCGGCGATTAAGCTATCTCCTATCACTAAAATAAACCTGCCGTTTTGTTTCAATGCAGGCACTACTTTAGTAAATACCTGATACATATCATCGAAATATTTGTGCACGATATCTGGCATATCTGGTCTGCGATATGAACCTCTTTCTTTGATCCTGCGAGCAATAGATTCTTTAATGTCTTCAATCCATTTATTTGAATATAGATTTTTGTGTTCTGCAATCAGTTGTTTGGATACATTATCGCAAACTACCATATCGTTTTTGAGCTTACTGAGAGTTTTTTGATTTTCGGCAAATCCCAACCACGCCATTTCAATTTTGTAATTCATAATATAATCCATGCCATTCATATAGGGGGGTGATGTGATTGCTAAATTGAATTGAAGGGGATAATCATGATGCATGGAATTTGCTTGCACCACTTGAGATCTTGTATTGATTTGCGCGGGGTATTCGCTTTGCAAGATACGCAAATCTTCTATGATCTCTTTGATTTTAACATCAAAAAGCTTGTAGGGAGTAAGAGCACTAATGTTCTTTTTGCTATAGCCCAAGCAGGGGCTCCGTTTTAAATTGCTGGAATCTATAAGGATAGAGCAAAATGCAACACGGAGTAAATCATAAATCTTTTTATCCTCGCAACAGGCATAGTGAGATTCTATAGCCCCCTTTATCCGACACAAGGAATCCAGCACATCCGAATCAAATTGCTTTTCGGTTTTTAAGAAAGTTGGGTAATCTGCCAAAATTGAGTAATTTAATCTTTGATACTCTTGTAGAAAGCGATTGGGATCAATACTCCAGCTATTTAGCTTTACTTGGTTTATGAAATGCATCAGAGGATTGATTTCTACCCCGTAAGATTCAAAGCCATTTAGCTTGGCTTGAACGGGAACAGTTCCGCAACCCGAAAAAGGATCAAGAATTACAAGGTTTTTATAGTGTTTTCTATATTTTTCAATCATGCTTTGAACAAATTCAGAAGAAAAACCCTGCACGTAAGGAGCCCATCTATGCACCAGTTGTTTCATATTTCCAGTGTATTGGATTGGCTGCATATCATCTATGATAGATATTCCAAGCTCTGCTAAATATCTATAGGAATCCCTGCAGGCGCTACCACCTTGTTTGGGAGACCTGATGATATTGTGTTTTCTGCGCGATACTTCTTCTATGAGACTAATCTCTATCTGTTCATAAGACATATCTTTCTCCAAATTTAGTTATCTCAAAATCTATATTATGCGTATTCTTGTCAATAACAATCTATATTAGATGCTTTTTTAATCATATAAAGGATTTGTTTTGAGTATGTTAGATGGCAGTGAAATAATGAATGATTATTCCGATGAAAAAGAGCATAGGTTCCACAGCGATAGAGCCACTCTTGATAACTCTTTATATTCATAGTAGTTATGTTGCAGGTGCGCTGCTTCCCCGTCCCTTCCCCGTGGGTTCTGAATGCAAACAACGGGTAACTAACGAGTTACGAGTGTTTCTCCTGTCCATGCTGAAACTGGTTGACCAAAATTTGAATCAAATGAGTCGATTTATGCTTAGTAATAGGTCGAGAAATATGTCTTTTATAAATAATTTTATAAGCTCATAAATGATGGAAGTTTAAACAGGGAATATCAAGATTGGCTGCCGAGCAGAGAGGTTGTCCTAAAATGCCAAAACCAAGCACGATGTCCAACGAAATGAGAATGTAGGGGCGCAAGGCACACCGTAATAAATTGATACACAATACGTAATGATTACCTGTTGCGTGTAGATTTCGGCGGGTTCAAGGCATTGAACCCCTACATTTCAGGTGTGTACATTGCTTGTTGTTGTGTTGTTTGCGTATTTCAGGACACCTCAGCTTGCCACCTGCTACCAGCCCCCTGCAACCTGCGAAGCGCAGCGAAGCATGGCAGGTAAGCGGCAGAAGTCCAGGATGTTGGGTGCAAGCTCGCATTTAAAACTAAGCAAAAATTAACACAATAACTAATCCACGAGCGCAGCGCCTGCCACCTGCTACCTGCTACCTGCTACCTTCCCTAACACCTAACACCTAACACCTAAAACCTGAAACCTGAAAAAAACATATTGACAAAAACAGCGCTTTCATATTTTATGACCAGACGATGTAAAAACGCCTTGAGCGTTCAAGCACAAGCTCCATATTTTGCAGGGGCTTATAGTTCTTTAGGAGGAAGGATGAAATCCTTTAAAACAGATACTCGAAATGAGTATCGCAGGGCTTGCTGTGCGAGCAGCAGCCTGCCAAGAATAGCAAATGTAACAGACGCCTCCCTACGGCTGCACGGCGAAGCTGTATCCAGTTTTCGCTATGCGCTTTGGCAGGGGTCTAAACTTTTTTAGTGGAGGTTCCAGTGAGTAAACAGGACAATCGTATCAGAATCAAGTTGAAAGCTTATGACCATCGTTTGTTGGATCAATCTGTGGCGGAGATCGTAAAGAGCACCCGCAATACCGGAGCCAAGGTAGTGGGCCCCATTCCGCTTCCCACAGATCGTACCATCTACACGATTTTACGTTCACCTCACGTTGACAAGAAATCACAAGACCAATTTCAGATGTTGGTTCACAAGCGTTTGATCGACATTATGAATCCTACCCAGCAGACTACCAATGCTTTGAAAAAGCTTGATTTGCCGGCAGGAGTTCATGTAGAGATCAAGGCGAATAGCAGGAGCTAAGCATGATCGGACTCATCGGAAAGAAAATTGGTATGACGCAGGTTTTTGATGCAAGCGGCAAAGTGATTCCGGTTACCGTGATTCAGGCTGGTCCTTGCAAAGTGATTTGCAAACGTACAATCGAAAAGAATGGTTATGAAGCGTTGCAATTGGGCTATGAAGAAGTGCCCGAGCGCAAAGTAACAAAGCCCATGCAGGGTCATTTTAAGAAGAACGGTAGTGCAAATTACCGTCATGTAAGAGAGTTTCGTCCCCGTTTTGATCAGACGATCGATCACATCAATGAGGGTGATGAATTGAAAGTGGATATCTTTGGTGAGCACGAGACGGTAACGGTTACTGCAAATTCCAAGGGTCGCGGTTTTGCCGGAGTAATGAAGCGCCACGGTTTTGGCGGCTTTGTAATGTCTCACGGCAGCCATGAATCCTTCCGCGGTCCCGGCGCCATTGGTCAGTGCGCTTCCCCCGGACGTGTATTCAAAGGTACCAAGCTTCCTGGCCAGATGGGCAATGAGCGGGTAAGCACACGTCATCTGGACGTGGTAAAAGTGGATACCGAGCGTAACCTGATTTTGGTAAAAGGTGCCGTTCCTGGTCACCGCAATTCGCTGGTACTCATCCAGAAGGAACATTAAGGGGGAGACAGTGGTAAAAGCAAAGAAATACAATATCCAGGGCGAGATGATCGGCGAAGTGGAATTGCCGGTAAGCGTGTTTGACGTGGATGTAAACTCTCCCAAAGTGCTTTTGCATGAGGTGGTTACCATGTATTTGGGCAATCAGCGACAAGGCACTGTACAAAAGAAGAACCGCGCCATGACCCAGGGCAGCACCCGCAAGCTTTTCAAGCAGAAGGGAACCGGTAATGCCCGCGTGGGCACTCGCAGAAGCCCCATTCGCGTTGGCGGCGGTTTGGCGTTTGCCATCTATCCGAAAGATTGGTATCGCAAGATTCCGCGCACCAAGAAGCGCATGGCGCTGAGAGTGGCGCTTACGGATAGAGCACGCGAAGAGCGCATCTTCGTAATAGAAGGGCTAAAGTTTGATGCTCATAGCACGAAGCAAGCCAAAGAGATTTTGGGCAAAATCGTTCCCGAGCGTGGACGCAAGCTGATCGTAACCGACGGCAATCACGCCCCCACGGTAAAGAGTTTTCAGAACCTTACGGACGTGATGACCGACCGGGCAGAGCAGATTCACGCTTATGAAGTACTCAAGAGCAGCTATATCATCTTTAGCGATGATGCTCTGAAAAAAGTAGAGGAGGTATTCGGAAGATGATACACCCGCGTAATATCCTCATTGCTCCGATTATTACTGAAAAGAGTAGTGATCAAATAGCAAGTCAGAATACATATACCTTCAAGGTATCCATAAACGCAAATAAGATTGAGATCGCCAAAGCCATCGAACACATCTTTTCGGTGAAGGTATTGGCAGTGAATACCATCCGCATGATGGGCAAGCCGAAACGTTTGGGTCGTTATAGCGGCAAGCGTCCGGATTGGAAGAAGGCGATCGTAACCCTGCGCGAAGGCGACAGCATCGCGGATTTTGAAGTATAGGAGCAGATAAATGGGAATTAAACATTATAAAGCAACTACCCCCTCCCTTCGCTTCCGCACGGGTTATACCTTTGAAGAGATTACCACCAATAAACCGGAAAAATCTCTCTTAAAACCCTTAGCGAAGACGGGTGGACGCAATAACCGCGGTCGCATTACCAGTCGCCAACGTGGCGGTGGACACCGTCGCCATTACCGCATCATCGATTTCAAGCGGGATAAATTTGGCATCCCCGCCAAAGTAGCGAGCGTGGAATACGATCCGAACCGCACTGCCCGCATTGCCCTTTTGCACTATGTAGATGGTGAAAAGCGCTATATCATAGCTCCCGACGGCTTGCAAGTGGGCAGCAAAGTGATGAGCGGTCCCAATGCAGATGTAGCCATCGGAAACGCCTTGCCCCTGGAAAGGATTCCTCTGGGCAGCGTGGTTCACAACGTGGAGCTAAAGCGCGGCAAAGGCGGACAGATAGCCCGCAGTGCCGGTTCTTATGCCCAGGTAGTAGCAAAAGATGGTGATTATGTACATGTAAAAATGCCTTCCAACGATGTGCATCTAATTCGTAAAGAATGTCTTGCCACATTGGGTCAGGTAAGCAATCCGGATCACTCTTTGATCAAGATTGGCAAAGCCGGACGCAACCGCTGGCTGGGCAAGCGCCCCGGCGTTCGTGGCGTGGCGATGAACCCCGTAGACCACCCGATGGGCGGTGGAGAAGGTAAAACCTCCGGTGGCGGACATCCCGTATCCCCCTGGGGCAAACCCGCCAAGGGCGGCAAGACCCGCAGAGCACGCAAATATTCCGATAAGTATATCGTGAAAGCGGCTAAAAAGAGATAGTGTGAGGATATAGATAATGGCACGTTCAATCAAGAAAGGTCCATTCGTTGACGAGCATCTGATGAAAAAAGTAGTAGTCCTCAACGAACAGAATAAAAAGAGTGTGATCAAAACCTGGAGCCGCCGCTCGATGGTTACTCCGGATTTCATTGGTCATACCTTTTCGGTACACAATGGCCACAAGTTTGTACCCGTGTATGTAACGGAAAACATGGTGGGGCACAAATTGGGAGAGTTTTCCCCTACCCGCACCTATCGTGGTCATAAAGACAAAAAGAAAAAAGGCAGATAAGGAGAATAAGTGATGGAAGCAACAGCGAAATTGCGTTTTACCCGCGGATCTGCCCGTAAAGCCCGTTTAGTATTGGATACCATTCGCTACAAGAGCGTAACCGATGCTCAGAATATACTGAAGTTTACGCGTCGCCGTGCAGCAGGTACCATAGCCAAATTGTTGGAATCCGCCATTGCCAATGCCCAGGTAAAAGACCCGCGTTTGGATCTTTCCACCATGTACGTTACCCTGGCCACGGCAGATGAGGGTCCGCAAATGAAACGTTTCATGCCCAGAGCCCAGGGACGCGCTTTTATGATTCGGAAACCCACCTGTCATATTAGCCTGGGTATCCAGCAATTGGGCCCTACGGAATAGGAGGAATACCTTGGGACAGAAAATACACCCCACACTGTATCGCATTGGAGTAAATAAAGAAACTGATTCCATCTGGTTTGCCCAAGGCAAAAACTACGTGGATGCCCTGCACGAAGATATCAAGATTCGCGAGTATATCCACAAGAGTTTGCCCCCCAGCCATATGGTATCCAAGATCAAGATCTTCCGCAGAACCAGCTCTATTACCATCGATCTATATACGGCGCGTCCGGGTATGGTGATTGGTAAAAAGGGTGAGGATATCGAAAAACTGCGCAAAGAGCTTACCCACCTGATCAATGTGAATCGCCCCACTCCGCTACAGGTTTCCCTGAATGTGGAGCAAATAGACAAGATGTGGCTGGATGCAAGATTGGCAGGCAAAGAGATTGCCGCCCAGCTTGAAAAGCGCGCATCCTTCCGCTATGCCATGAAACAGGCGATCAAAAACATAATGAGAGATGGCGCCATGGGCGTTAAAATACAGGTATCCGGTCGTTTGGGCGGTGCCGAGATAGCCCGCACAGAGCGCTATAAACAGGGTCGCACCCCGCTTCATACCTTAAGAGCCGATATTGACTACGCCTTAGTAGAGGCAAATACCACCTACGGCGTAATTGGCATCAAGGTATGGATCTACAAGGGCGACATTTTATAATAGAAGGAGAGAGCTGTGTTAGCACCTAAAAAAGTAAGACGTCGCAAGATGATGAAGGGCAGGCGCACTGGCCTTTCCTGGACGGGAAACGAAGTGAGCTTTGGCGATTATGGACTTATCGCATTGGAAGATGCTTTTATCTCCAGCCGTCAGATCGAAGCTGCCCGTATCGCTATTACCCGCCACATGAAACGTGTGGGAAAAGTATGGATCCGCATCTTTCCGGATAAACCCATTACTTCCAAGCCCGCCGAAACCCGTATGGGAAAAGGTAAAGGCGCTCCGGAATATTGGGTAGCCGTGGTAAGACCGGGCAGAGTGCTTTTTGAGCTGGAAGGGGTGGACATGAAGATTGCCAAAGAAGCCATGCGCCTGGCAGCCCACAAATTGCCCATCAAGACCCGCCTGATAGCCCGCGAAGGAGTGGAATTATGAAGATCGACGAAATACGTGATATGAATACGGAAGAGCTGAATGCCCGGCTGGAAGAGCTGCGCATCGAGATATTCAATCTGCGCTTTCAAAAGGCGAAGAATCTCTTGGATCGCACCGATCGCATCCGCCTTGCCCGCCGCGAAATCGCCAGAATCAATACCGTTATCAAAGAAAAAGAGCTAAAGGCGCAGAGGTGAACGTGGAAACAAGCCGTAAAATGATTAAACAGGGTGTAGTGGTATCCGACAAGAACGACAAAACCATCGTGGTACGAGTTCAACGCCAATACATCCATCCGCTATACAAAAAGACGGTACGTCGCCATAAGAAGTTTATGGCGCACGATGAACAAAATGAAGCGCGCGAAGGGGATATCGTGCAAATATGCGAATCCCGCCCCTTGAGCGCACGTAAACGCTGGTCTTTACACAAGATCATCGAAAGAAGTAAATAACCCTAAGGAGTTCGAGGAATGATTCAGGTAGAAACAGTATTGAATATCGCCGATAACTCCGGCGCCAAGAAAGCCATGTGCATCAAAGTACTGGGTGGAAGCAAACGCAAGTATGCCACCGTGGGAGACGTGATCGTAGTAGCTATAAAAAGCGCCACCCCGGGCGGCAAGGTAAAAAAGAGCGCAGTGGAAAGAGCAGTAATAGTACGAACTGCCAAAGAAGTACGCCGCGCCGATGGTTCTTACATCCGGTTTTCGGATAATGCCGCAGTGGTGATAGACGAAAAACACGAGCCTAAGGGCACCCGTATCTTTGGTCCGGTAGCGCGGGAATTGCGCGAAGCCGGCTATATGAAGATCGTATCTTTGGCTCCGGAAGTATTATAGGAGAGCGCCGTGCGAAAGAAATTGAACTTGAAAAAAGGTGATTACGTGGTAGTAATCTCCGGTGAAGATAAAGGTAAAAAAGGACACATCCTGCGAGCCTTTCCCAGCACCGGACGCGTAATCGTAGAAAAAGTAAATATGATCAAAAAGCATGCGAAGCCTTCGCAGAGAAACCCTCAGGGTGGGATCATCAATAAAGAAGCCCCCATTATGGCTTCCAAAGTGATGCTCTTCAATGAGAAGCTGAATACCGTATCCAAACCGGTAATTCAGATAAGAGAAGGCAGACGCATCCGCGTGTGTAAAAAGAGCGGTGACGAGCTGTAAAGGAGCAATAGGATGAACCGTATAAAAGAAAAATACCGCACTCAGGTGGTTCCGGCTCTTACCAAAAAGTTTGATTACAAGAACCCCCACCAGGTGCCGAAATTGGTAAAAATCGTGGTGAGCATGGGCGTGGGTAGCGCCACTCAGAATAAAGCGATATTGGATAATGCCGTGAAGGATTTGGAGCAGATTACCGGCCGCAAGGCGCTGATAACCAAAGCCCGCAAATCCATCTCGAACTTCAAGCTGCGCCAAGGCATGCCGATAGGCTGCAAAGTAACCCTGCGCGACGAAGTGATGTATGAGTTCTTTGATCGCCTTACCGCTATCACCATTCCCAGAATCAGGGACTTTCGTGGTATCAAAGCCGATGCTTTTGATGGCAGAGGAAACTTTTCTTTTGGTCTTAAAGAGCAAACCGTATTTCCCGAAATCGAATTTGACAAAGTGGATGCCATCCGCGGACTCAATATCACCATCGTAACCACGGCTCATACGGATGAGGAATGCAAAGGGCTTCTGGCAGAGCTGGGCATGCCCTTCCAAAGAGCAGAATAAGGAGATAACGTGGCAAAAAAATCACTCATAAATAAGCAACAAAGAACTCCCAAGTTCGCCGTGAGAAAGTATAACCGTTGCAAAGTATGCGGACGCCCCCGCGCCTATATGCGTGCCTTTGGCATGTGTCGCCTTTGCTTCCGTAAATATGCTTCCGAGGGACTCATCCCCGGTATCACCAGAAGTAGCTGGTAAATATAAGGAGATATTTAATGAGCGTATCTGATCCGATAGCTGATGCATTGACCAAGATCCGCAATGCATATCGTGCCGGACATTCCCAGGTGATCGTAAACCATAACCGGCTCACCGAAGCCCTGGTTAAGATCCTTGCAGATGAAAACTTTGTAAATAGCTACCAAGTTTTGGATAAAGATCCGGAGCACAAATTCAACTATAAACGTATATTGGTAATCCTGCGTTACACCAATGATGGACGACCCGTAATGCAAGGATTGGTAAGAGTTTCCAAACCCGGCCGCCGCGTGTATGTGAAAGCCGGAAAGCTTCCCAGCGTGTACAACAATACCGGCTGCGCCATCATCTCCACTTCCAGTGGCGTAATGGTGGATCGCGATGCCCGCATTAACCACGTGGGCGGCGAATATATCTGCCGAGTTTGGTAGGGAGGTAATGTAATGTCCCGCATAGGAAAAGCACCTATCAAACTAAGCTCCGATCACGTAATAAAACTTGATGGCAACCTCTTGAGCGTAAAGGGAAAGCTGGGCGAGCTAAAGTATGAGCTTTTGCCCGGAATGAGCCTGGAAATAGAAGACGGCATTATCCATGTAAAACGTGCCGATGATAGCAAAAACCAGCGCGCTGCCCATGGGCTTACCCGCGCTCTGATTCAAAACATGGTAACCGGTGTAAGCGAAGGCTACGAAAAGATTTTGCACATCTTTGGCACCGGATACAATGCCGAAGTGATAGACCCCTGGCTAAAGATGAGCCTGGGCTATTCCCACGATATCTTGCTTTATATCCCGCAGGAGCTTAAGGTGGAAGCTAGCGCCGTGCCGCGTTCCAAAACCGGCAGGCAGGATTTTACCACCATCATCAAAATAAGCGGTATCAGCAAACAATTGGTTGGCCAATTTGCCGCAGAAGTGCGTGGCTGTCGTCCTCCGGAAAATTACAAAGGCAAAGGCGTTCGCTATCATAACGAATATGTTGCCATCAAAGCCGGAAAAGCCGGAAGCAAGTAAGAGGTAAGATAAACATGATAAAATCAGTTCAAAAAGAAAAGAATAGATTGCGCAGCCGCCGTCGCGCCGCCATCCGCAAGTACTTAAGCGGTTCGGCAGAGCGCCCCCGTTTGGCGGTATTTCGCTCGATAAAGCATATTTATGCGCAGATTATCGATGATAGCAAGGGGATTACCCTGGTTTCGATGTCTTCCAAAGCCAAGAGTTTTGAGGCTGGCGATGCCAAATCCAAAACCGAGATTAGCGCTGTGGTAGGCGAGAAGCTGGGCGAAAAAGCCCTGGCAGCCGGCATCAAACGTATTGCTTTTGATCGAGCCGGATACAAGTATCATGGCAGAGTAAAAGCTTTGGCCGATGGCGCCCGCAAAGCCGGGCTTGAGTTCTAATACAGGAGGATAGCTTGAATTATCAACATACTCAAAATACCGAAGAAGAAGCCCTGGTAGAGAAAATCATCGATACCAAACGCGTGGCAAAAGTGGTGAAAGGTGGCAGAAACTTCTCCTTTACCGCCATCGTGGTGGTGGGAGACAAAGCCGGTAATATCGGTATCGGCAATGGAAAAGCCAATGAAATAGTGGATGCCATCCGCAAAGCCAGAGAGCGTGCCAAGAAAAACATGTTCAAGGTGCCCATCGTAAAAGGAACGGTGCCTCACGAGATACTCTCCCGCTTTGGCGGCAGCCGCGTGCTAATCAAACCCGCCGCTCCCGGTACCGGAGTAATAGCCGGCAATACCGCCCGCGCCATCTTTGAAGTAGCAGGCATCGAGAATATCCTCTGCAAATCCTTAGGCTCCAATACCCCTACAAACGTGGTAAAGGCTACCATCAACGGGCTAAAGCAAATGCGCACTGTAGCCGATGTAGCCCGCCTGAGAAATAAAACCGTGGCAGAGATTACCGGAAGGGAGTAAAACGATGAAAAAGATCAAAGTAACCCTCGTCCGTAGCACCATCAATAGAATAGAAGCTCATAAACGCGTGGTGAAATCCCTGGGGCTGCACAAGCTGAATAGCAGCCGGATTCACGACGATAACCCCGTAATCCGTGGTATGATCAACAAAGTATCCTACCTGGTGAAAGTAGAAGAAGTGCAGGGAGAATAGTAATGCTTACACTTAGCAATCTCGGCAAACCTGCCGGCAGAAAGAATAAAAAGCGCTTAGGTAAAGGTCAGGGTTCCGGTTGGGGACACCAGGCCGGACGCGGTCATAAGGGTAAAAAAGCCCGTAGCGGCGGAAACGTTCCCGCTGGCTTTGAAGGCGGACAAATGCCCATCTACCGCCGTTTGCCAAAGCGCGGCTTCAAGAATATCTTCCGGGTGGAATACCGCACCCTCAATCTTGCTCGCCTGATGCCCCTGGAAGAGACCGAATTTGATATTGCCAAGCTCGAAGCACTGGGCTTGATTCCTACCAAAGGTCAAAAAGCAAACGCTCCGGTGAAGATCCTTGCCGGAACTACTGAGGAATTCACCAAAACCGTTCAAATCAAGGCAAATGCCTTCTCCAAAAACGCAATCGATTTGATTGAAAAGAACGGTGGCAAGGCGGAGGTAGTGTAATTTGCTTAAAACAATAAGTAACGTGTTCCGAATACCGGATCTGAAGAACAAGATCCTGTTTACGGCGCTGTTTCTGGTACTCTACCGCATGGGTAGCTTTATACCCATCCCCGGTGTGAATGCCACAGCCCTCAAAGCCTTCTTTGAAGGAGCCAGAGAAGGGGGAAATACCCTCTTTGGATTGCTTGATCTCTTTGTGGGCGGAAACTTTGAACGCGCATCAGTATTTGCATTGGGAATAATGCCCTATATTACCTCTTCCATTGTGTTGCAGCTATTGGGCAGCATTATTCCCTATTTCGAGAAACTGCGCAAGGAAGGTGCCGAAGGGCAAAAGAAGCTGAATCAGATTACTCGTTATGCAACGGTGGGTTTGGGAGCTTTCAATGCCATCACCATTACCATCTGGCTTACAAACTTAAGCGGTAATGTGGTACCCATGCCCGGATTTCTCTTTCACCTTACCGGTATTATCACCCTGGTAACCGGTACCATGATTGTGATGTGGATAGGTGAGCAGATTACCGAACACGGTATTGGCAACGGCATCTCGCTCATCATTTTTGCTGGTATTATAGCCCGCTATCCCCAGGGATTTGTACGTATGTTCCAAAAGGTATTGGCAGAGCCTACCTATGCCTGGAAGGCAATATTTGCGATGATCCTGATGGTGGCTGTCACCGCGGCGGTGATTTTTGTAACCGAAGCCATCCGCAAGATTCCCGTACAATATGCCAAGCGCATCGTAGGTCGCCGGGTATATGGCGGTCAAAGCACCCATATTCCCTTACGTGTAAATACCGCTGGTGTTATTCCCATCATCTTTGCGCAAAGCGTACTCATGTTTCCGGCTACCATTGCCGCCTTCTTTGGCAGTGGCAGCGGATTTTGGGTAGGCTTGCAGCGCCTTCTTTCCCCCGGCGCCTGGCTTTATACCATCCTGTATGTGGGACTCATCATCTTCTTTGCCTATTTCTATACGGCAATAGTGCTTAATCCCACCGAGATCGCAGAAAACATGGTGAAAAACGGCGGTCATATCCCCGGCAAAAAACCCGGTAAAAAGACAGCTGAATACATCAATACCGTACTTACCAGAATCACCCTGCCAGGAGCTATATTCTTTGCCTTTATTGCGCTTCTGCCCGAGATTATGACGCACCGCTTTGACCTGCCATTCTATTTTGGCGGCACCGGTCTCATCATCGTAGTAGGCGTGGCTCTGGATACTCTGCAACAGATCGAAAGTCATCTCACCATGCGTCATTACGACGGCTTTATGAAGAAAGGTAAGCTGCGCGGTCGCAGTAGCTAAGATGATCTACATCAAATCCCCTGCCGAAATCTCCAAGATACGCGCTGCCTGCCGTATTATCGCCGAGCTTTTATCGAAGTTAGGTGAGATGATAGAACCGGGCATCAGTACCTGGGATTTGGATAAATATGCCGAAAGCTATATCCTTCAGCGTGGTGGCAAACCCGCTTTTAAGGGATATACCATTCCCGGACTCAAACCCTTTCCGGGAACGCTCTGCACCTCGCCAAACGAGATGATAGTGCACGGCATACCCTCCAAAAAGGTGATCCTGAAGGCAGGAGATATCATCGGTATCGATGTAGGTGTGATCAAAGATAGTTACTATGGGGATGCCGCTTTTAGCTATCCTGTGGGTGAGATAAGCGCCCAGGCACAAGCTCTTTTGGATGTAACCCAGGAAGCCTTGAGACTGGGAATAGCGGCTGCCACGCCAGAAGCCAGGGTGGGAGATATATCCCATGCCATCGGCTCCTATATAGCCCAAATGGGCTACCATCCGGCGGATAATCTCACCGGACACGGCGTTGGCAGAGAATTGCATGAAGAACCTCAGATACCCAATAGCGGACGAGCCGGCTATGGCCCCAGGCTGCAAGCCGGCATGACCCTGGCCATTGAACCCATGGTAAATATCGGAACACCGCGCGTAAAAGAGAGAGGCTGGGAGTTCAGAGTAGCAGATGGAAGTCTTTCTGCCCATTTTGAACACAGCATCCTCATTACCGATGGCGAACCCGAAATACTTACCCAGCTTAAATAAAGGAACTTGCATGAGTAAATCCGGCGTAATCGAAGTGGAAGGCATCGTAACCGAAGCCCTTCCCAATACTACATTTCGCGTAGAACTGGAAAACGGCCACGAGATACTGGCTCATTCTTCCGGCAAAATGCGCATGAACTATATACGTATCCTGCCCGGCGACAAGGTAAAGGTGGAGCTTTCTCCCTACGATCTTAGCCGCGGCAGAATCACTTACCGTTATAAATAAGAGAGATTTGATTTTGGCTTGGATTCTTTAAGCGGAAATCAAGGAGATAACAATGAAAGTCAAAGCATCCGTAAAGATAATCTGCAAAGATTGCAGAATAATCAAGCGCCATGGCGTAATAAGAGTTATCTGCAAATCAAACCCTAAACACAAACAAAGACAGGGTTAAAAAGGAGGACCAACTTGGCACATATTGCAGGTATTGAGATTCCCAAGAATAAGCGACTCTTCATTGGTCTTACCCATATCTATGGCATTGGTCGCAGCCGCGCTATAGAAATATGCCACAAGGCTAATGTGGACGAATTCAAGAAGGTCGCCGATCTTACATTGGAAGAAGAAAAAGCCCTACGCGATATCATTCAAAATGAATACGTGGTAGAGGGTAATCTGAGAACCCAGGTAGCCATGAATATCAAAAGGCTAATGGAAATAGGTTGCTATCGTGGATTGCGCCATAAGCGCGGTTTGCCCGTGCGTGGGCAGCGTACCCATACAAACGCCCGCACTCGCAAAGGTCCCCGCGGTAGCGCCATCAAAAAGAAGAAATAGGAGCTAAGAAATGGCAAAGAAAACCAGAGTAAAGAAAAAACGTGTTCGCCTCTCCTTTGATGAAGGCTTGGTCTTCGTGCATTCCAGCTTCAATAATACCATTATCACGCTTACCGATAGAGCCGGAAACGTATTGGCATGGAGCTCGGGTGGCAAGATTGGGAACAAAGGTTCTCGCAAAAGTACCCCTTATGCAGCGCAGATGGCTGCTGCCGAAGTGGCTCGCACCGGGATGGAAATGGGCATCCAAAAAGTGGGTGTAATCGTAAAAGGTCCCGGTGGCGGAAGAGAATCCTCAATCCGCGCACTCAATGCTGCGGGACTGCGGGTAACCATGATCAAGGACGAAACTCCCATTCCTCATAATGGCTGCCGTCCTCCCAAAACCAGAAGGATATAAAGGAGAAATCATGGCAAGATATACTGGACCCAAAGGAAAGATTTGCCGGCGTTTCGGTGAAAATATCTACGGCGCCGCCAAATACGACAAGATATTGGAAAGACGTAAGTTTCCCGCTGGACAACACGGACCTACCTCGCGCAGAAAACACTCGGATTACGGGGTGCACCTGCGCGCCAAGCAGCAGCTTCGCCTCACCTATTGCCTTATGGAAAAGCAATTCCGAAATTACTTTTTCAAAGCCGCAAAAGCTTCCGGCGTTACCGGCGACAACCTCTTGCAGCTCCTCGAGCGCAGATTGGATAACGTAGTCTATCGCCTCGGCTTTGCGGCTACCCGCATGCAAGCACGTCAATTTGTAAATCACGGCCATTTCATGGTAAATGGCAAAAAAGTGGATATCCCTTCCTATCTCCTCAAAGCCGGAGATATCATCGAAGTTCGCCCCAAAAGCCGCGGCATGAATATGCTGGTGCAGGCGCTCGAACAAAGCGAAGCCACTTCCCCATACAGTTGGTTAACAGTAGATAAAGAAAATATGCGTGGCAGTTTCGATATGATCCCTGCCGCCAGCGAGATCCCGGTAACCGTAGATCTCCGTCTCATCGTTGAGTTCTACTCCAAATAATCCCCCAGAGGAGTTTTGATATGATGTATCTTGAACCTTTGCAAATGCCGGAAATCGTGGAACACGATAAAGCTACGTATTCCCGCAATTTCGGCAAGTTTGAAATAGGTCCCCTGGAGCCCGGATTTGGCACCACGCTGGGCAATACCTTGCGCAGAATCCTGCTCTCATCTATTCAGGGTGCCGCTGTACGCTTCGTGCGGATTGAAGGTTTGCACCACGAGTTTACCCCCATTCCCGGTACCAATTCGGATTATATCGATTTGATCCTCAGAATCAAACAGCTCGTAATAGAATCCAATACCGTAGAAGAAAGCACCATTATTCTGGAACACAAAGGCAAAGGTATCGTTACCGCCAGCATGATCCAGGAAAATGCCAACGTCAAGATTATCAACAAAGACCTCTATCTACTGGAAGTAACCGAAGATATTGATCTTAAAATAGAGTTGATCGTAGGTATCGGGCGCGGCTATGTTCCCGCAGACCGTCAGATAGTGGAAGGTCATTCCGTGGGCTTCATCCCCATTGATAGCATCTATTCCCCCATCCTGAAGGTAAACTTCTCCGTTACCCACCAGCGCGTAAAAGAACGCATGAATTACGACAAGCTGATTCTGGAAATCCATTCCAATGGCGCCATGGAACCCATGATTGCGCTCTTCCTCTCTGCCAAAATCCTCAAGGATATGGCAGCCAAGATCAGCCTCTTTGAAACCGAACCGGAATACATCCGCGATATCGAGCTGGATCCCGACCTGGAAGAAAAAGAGCGTATTCTGCAAATGAGCGTAAAAGAAATCGAGCTTACCGTGCGCGCGGCAAATTGCCTTGAATCCGCAAATATCAATACTATCGGGGATTTGGTTTCCAAAACCGAAGCCGAAATGCTGAAGTTCCGCAATTTCGGTAAGAAATCCCTCGAAGAAATAGTCCAAAAACTTAAAAAATATGATTTGGAACTCGGCACAGATGTGGATGGCATCTACCGTAAAATAAGGGAAGCGCGCTCCCGCGGCATCATCGCTCCTCAGGAAGAACTAAAAGTGCCGGAAGAGCAACCCGTAGAAGAGCCAGAAGCAGCTCCTGCACCCGCTGCCGCACCCGCTACCCCCGCCCCCAAGGCAAAGGTAGAAAAAGCCGCTACTACCACCCCTCGCAAACCAGTTCCAAGCTCCAAAAAGAAGGTGAAAAATGCGACACAGAGTTGAAGGTAGAAAATTTGGACGCGAAACCGACGCCAGACGCCTCATGATGAAAAACCTCGTGAAATCCATGGTGGAACACGGGCAGATTCATACCACCCTCGCCAAAGCCAAAGAAATGAGACGCTTTGTAGAGCGTGTAGTTACCTACGGCAAAAAAGATACCGTTCATGCCCGCAGATTGGCGTATAGCGTGCTCGGCGACCGCAGCCTGGTAAAGAAACTCTTCGACGAAATTGCCCCCGCTTTCGCAGACAGAAACGGTGGATATACCCGCGTAATCAAAGCTGGATTCCGCCGCGGCGATAACGCCCCCATGGCAATTATCCAATTCGTAGAAGAAGCCGCCATTGCCCCCAAAAAGGCGGATGCCATCAAAGCCCAAGACCTGAATAAATAAAGACCTGATAAGTCTTTTCAGATATAAAAAACCGGTGGTTTGTGAATGCAAGCTGCCGGTTTTTTTGTTAGGTTTTAGGTGATAGGGATTAGATGTTTGGGCTGCGCTCGGTTCGGGTTTGGGCTGCCAAACTCCGATTTGGCAGAGGCAGTGGAGCGAAGCGGAACTGCTGATAAACGAAAAGCTATGAATAAAACCCACAAAACAAGAAATGTTCACCCCTGAAGCTGTCTCGAAATGCCAAAACCAAGCACGATATCAAGCAAAACGAGAATATAGGGGCAGAGCAATGTGTCTGCCCTTTGGGTGGATGCTCCATGCTTCTTGTCGTGCAAGAAAAGCTTTTCTGTGCTTTAGTTTGCTTTGCCTTTCTGTCTTATATGGGCGTTTTTTATAGCATCCTCCAGATTGTCCGGGCTTGCTAAATATTTATCAAATTGCCTTATATTTCTATTTGTGATATGCAATTGTCCCTCTCCCACATTTCCATAATGTTGCCCAGATGAGTAGCTGGCATGAGATTCCACTTCTTTGGATGCAAGCATCCAATAGCTTATCTTATCTCTCCACACGGCGAGCCATACGAATACATCACAGCAATATGGCTTTATTTGTTGGTAGTTCATGCGAAATGGTGTATCTGTACCCAAAGGCAATGCTTTTTGGTATAAGGGTTTCTTATTGTTAGATTCTACCGCTCTGGATGCCCTTACTTCTATTCTGATTTCATTATCCATTATCAGATCATACTGTCCCGTGTAATTTGGGTCGATTTCATTGGTCACTGTTTGTAAAGCGGGCACCAGTTCTTGTAAATGTCCATGCGCCCATTCTTCTCCAAATCTCCTCGGAGCGCTAATCTTATATAGATAGAGATTCGCATTTCTTTTGGTATATTCGTCTCTCAAAGAATTGTAATCACTAAGGCTTATCTTTTTCTGTCCCAGTAGGTTCGCAATAATATACTCATATTGATTGAAGGGATATAGCGAGCTTAGAGTTTCTAAACTGTCCAGCAATCCTTTCCGTTTTTTATCACTTAGTTTAGCAATTTGTTCATTTAGATTCTTATCCAATACATCCATCAAAATCTCCTAAATCCTCATGTCCCAAATCATTTCCTTCTCTTTGGGTGATAGTTTGAAATAGTCCATCAAGTATTCATCTATTGCGTCGGTATCTTCATCACCTTTTAATACTGCCTTTATAATTTCCTTGATCTTAGTTTCGCTTCCCAAAAAGTCGATTGGGATAGGTAATACCTCAAGATTGGATTTGAGCACCTTGTGTGTGTTAAATAGCGCTCTAAAAAGATGGTTATAAGTCTTGGAATTGAAAATAGAGGATATGGTGCACATATCCATACCGGCTATATTGGGAATGCAGATATTGGCACTATTCAGAGTAAGCACCCCCTGATTGTCATAAGCAAATACCAGTTTATCGGATATAAACCTATAGATCAGCTTTTCCTTAGCCCGATACTTCCATTCTGGCGCTACCTGTTGAAACGAAAGCGGTTTAAACTCAATGTATTGTGCCGCACCCCCCAAACGCATGGGCATTATGTCTTTACCTCTATAGATCGGTTCAAAACCAGCTTTCATTGTGTTTGATAGGTATTTCTGGTTGTTTCCGGTAACGATACCCAGTGCCCAATCTGCATTGTCTTTTAGCGTAATATATTCTTGTGCAAAAAACTTGTCTATCAGTTCATTAGCTTCATTATTGCAAATACTCATAAAGGAGTAATTTGTAAGCTCAAATATTTTGTTCAGCTTAGCATAGCTCGCATTCTCTGTATCTTTTCCTGTAGCTGTGCGAGTTAAATCCATCCGGTAAACATTTGTAAATACATCTGTAAAAATAGCCCCCAATTCATTGATAGATGCTATTTGATAGTTGCCTAAGATATATTTCCTTATGTCTTTATGCACTTTGATGTTGATAATGGATTCGGGTAAAACCAATGACAGCCTGCCACCCTCTTTCAGAAAATCCCGGCATTTTACCACAAAATAGGAAAAGGACTCGCCAGATTGCACTTCCGGATATAGTTTGGATAGTTCCTGCCTATTTAATGCCGCTCCCCAGGGAGGATTGGTGGCAATCAAATCAAAGGCGTTTTTCATCCAGATATATTCATCTAAAAATGAATCTAAATCGATATCAGTTAATGTATTGCAGTGATATATGTTGGGCTCAAAATCTGCGTCCGGAAACGCCAGCAACAGATTGATGGAAGCAATGTAGGCAGATATTTGATCTATGTCTATGCCATATAAATCGTTGTAATTACAGCCCTTTTGCCGTGCGCAACACACCAAAAACTGACCAGTTCCGCAGCAAGGATCAAGGAATCTCATGCCAGGCTGATATTGGCTTGAAATCATAGTTTGAACCACGTTTATAGGCGTAAAATAAGAGCCTTTTTGCGATTTATTTCCTTCCTGCAACATAGCCTGATATATCGCTCCCAAAAAATCCTGTTCCTTGGGAACACTCTGTCCGGCGAAGGCTTGGCTTATTGCAGCTATTGTAGCGTATTGTTTTTCAGATTGGCACGCATCTTCCCATTTTAGTATTAGCTTTTTTATGCCGCTTCTGCGAAAAGACATCCTAATCTGATTCTTTGCGTCATTATCACTTAGGGCAATTTCATTACTATAAATCAGATACGCAATTGCCGTGATAAACATCGCCCCCGATACCGGGAGTTCTGCATCATCACAAATATCTATAATCTGTTGCACCAATCCAACTAACTCTTTGGGAATGTATTCATTTGGCGTTATCGTTTTTTTGCTTGCAGATTTATTTGCCCTTTGATTTAACCTGTCTATTTCGCCACTTTTTATCTTGGATTGAAGAGCATAAATCTCCAGTATCGGAATCTTTCCCGAATTGTGAGGATGCGCCCCCAAAACACCTGTTTTAATCCAGTTTCTGATGGTGGCGCTGGATACCCCCATGAACTTAGCGGCAAATCTTACATCAAAATATACCATGTTTTTTTATGTCCTTATGCTGGTAGCTTGCTTTGATAAATCACAAATCCTGTTTTAGCGTCTATCTGGAAGCGCTTAGATTCTCTTTTGGGCATCAATCCAAGCTCTCAAGCATAATCCCATTATTTTTGAACTTCCATTTCTCGTCAATCTCTATTTTTATTATGAAAAGCAAGGGGCAGAGAGCGAAGGGCATAGGGCTAAGCTCCACGCCCTAAGCTCTTCGCTCTTCGCCCTTAGCCCTTTTTCCCACGAATTACGAAACATAATTGTAGCAGCAGACCAATGTGTCTGTCCTCAGCTTATTGACTGCCAAATCGGAGTTTGATACCCCAGATCGACAGCACACTTTATCAAAAGCGGTCTCGCATGCCTACCAGCTTGAGGCTGTCCAAGAATACGAAATGTGGTCAATAACAGGGATTTTCGCACCTGAAATGTAGGGGCTCATTGTTATGAGCCCGCTTCAAAAATCAAGATAATATATGGCTCAAGTTCAAACATAGTGGGTAGCCATCGAATATATTGGATGCGATTATTTCCCGAAATGATGACATCCTATCTGTCTTGTCCCGTCAGGGACAGTGGTTTAGATAGCCCAGGGTGTGCTTGCCAAAAACGAGCTTGCGAGTTTAAGGCAAGATCACCCTGGGTAAATGGAAGCGGTTAAATAAGGAAATAAAACCCCAGCCCCCCTTGTAATTAAGGGCACAAAACCCGAGGTGGTTTGTGCCCTTAATTACAAGGGGGGCTGGGGGATAAAAAGGATTTCATCAAAACATGCCTTTCACCCAGGGTGATCGTGTCCCAATTTACGCAAGCTCATTTTTGGACAAGAACACCCTGGGCTATCTGAAATAGCGTTCCTACGGAACTCTGCTCGTTGTGTTGGTTTCCAGATACCGGTAAATACATTATATCTATTTTATTGTTGGCTCAGCCAGCGGAATAAAGGCTCAAATCAAAGAAGTTATTTACGATGGATAAGCACAAAAGTTTACCACTTCAAATGCTTACAATACTGCCACACAATCAATTAGCAATTATGTGGGGACTACATTTTCCCTTTATTATGTTCAGCCTTAAGCTGTCTTTGCAAATAGCGCAATTGCTCTCTATATCCAGTTTCCAGATCCAACCATAAATCACTGGAAACACTCGTAATTTGCTCCAAGTTTGTTGCAATATCTTTGTTTATCGGCTGTTTTCCTTTGATTATCTCATCCAGGCTTTCAATTGTTATGTCCAATTTCAAGGCTAAATCCGAGTGTGTTATTCCCATGTTTTCCATCATTTCCAGAATGGATTCTCCGGGTGGAACTGCGAAATTCGGTCTTGCTTTGTAATACTTTGCCATATTATATGTCCTCATCCTTATAGACTAATCTCTCCGCTCTGCAAACCTCGTAAAATATTCATCTATCACCGGGCGCAGTTCAATACCCACATTTTCAAAGGCGTCCAAGAGCATTTCATAAGCGCCTTCTCCGCCTAAAAAATCCCAAAACTCTTTTCCAACTTTTAATTCATACTCCAAATCCAACATACCGCGAATTGTCCATCTGTTATATGGTTTGGGCTCGTAGGGATTATACGGAATGGCAACCAGGGTGTGGATATCAGCATCAGGTTCATCTGCCAAAGCCGCCGCTGCCCATTCCAGGAGACTGCGTTTGAACTCTTTGAAGCCCCCGATATTGGGCTTGGCAGTTTTGATATCTATCAGATAAATGCTGCCTTTGGTACTCACCAGCTTCAAATCTATCTGTGTGAGTTTTACATCCCGCATTTGCCCCTCAGTGCACACCGCCCGGATAGCCTTTAATTCCGCCATTTTATCGGGCGCTCTTTCTACCGTTGAGAGTTCATCCATAATGTTTTGGATCACTTCTTGTGCCGTAGAGGAGATTCTATTGCCGGCACTTTGGTGCAATAATGCTTCTCTAAAACGCTGCGCTGCCAATGCCTGCGCCACCGGCTCAAAGATGCTGGTGCCAAAGGTAGTATTTAACGATTGGATAAAGGAATACAGCGCCAATCTGTCTTTTCCCAAGAGCCTGCTATGAAAAGGCATATTGGAGGTTTCCGGCTTATAGCTTGCAAACTTCGCTTCCAGGCATCTTTTTAATATTTCTTCTATTTGTTTTTGCATTCTTCTTTCCTCAGCAGCACTCACACTGTCTTTTCTTTAAGATGAAATATAATCTCCGCATACGCGCCTTTATCTTTCTCCGTGCGGTTTAGTACGGGGCGTTTATATTGGTTTACGATCTGCATTCCCGCTTTTTCAGCAATCTTGGGATACATATTGTATTTATCATTGGCTACCAAAAATACATCGTAATCTTCAGCTAAATAGGCTTTACAATTGATCAGAACTTCCGATATCCCCTGAATATAGCTTTCTTTGGCTTCTTTGCCCTGTCCTTTAAAAAGCGGTCCTATCTCCAATTCATCATTGCGCGGAAAGCCAAAGAGATCGTAAGCGTAGGCGTGTTGCTCGTGATAATCGATCAACCCCACATAAGGCGGGGAACTAAAAATCCCGCTGATCTTTTGATTGCGCAGGATTTCAGCCAGGTGCGGATTTGCCTTTTGCAGCTCTATATCTATCTGGATAGTCCTACTATCGCCCACCAGGCAATACTGCTCTGTATCACTCCTTAAAACCTCAAATTCCGCCAGTCTGGCGAGGGTATCCTTGCTATAGGTATTCCACCATTTCAGGATGGAGAAAATGGGTTTGCAGATTTTGCCGTGTTTAGAACAATAATAGCTGCTGTAAATCGGTTCAATGAGGGTGCCCAAATCTGCATGGGTAGTGGCGCGGCAACTGCGGATGGTGCGGCTCAGGATTACGCTGATGATGTTCTTAATCTCCGGTTGATCAATCTTTTGAATCTCATCATACACCACCTGGATTTCCTCTCGCACATGTTGCGAATACCATTTATCCAAAAATGAACTCTTCTCATCTTGTTGCAGATGAATATCATACACCGCTACCAAGTGTTCAAATTGCTTGAGGAATTCCGCTTCTTTTTCCGCTCCGTAAGTGGCTTCATCGATCAAGCCGCGGCGCAAACGATATTTGTAATCCGGCACGGGAAAGTGTTTTTTATTGTAGTCTTGCAAAAGCTTTTGCAAATGCTGTTCAAATTCCAATACATGCGAATCCCAAAGAAAACCGTTTAGCACGGCTGATATGCGTTTGATCTCGTTTTGCAAGACCTTGAGGTCATACTTTTTGATCTTACAATTACTGATTAGAGCGTTAAATGCGGATACATCGATGCCGATGGCGTGTAAACCCAATTCATTGCCTTGCACGAGGGTGGTACCGCTGCCGGAAAAGGGGTCTAATACAATGTCCCCAAGCTTAAAGAAGGCTTCAGTTTTGAACTTATCGATATGCGAATCCAGAAAATACTCCACCAATTGCGGGATAAACTTCCCCTTATATGGGTGCAGGCGATGCACGTGTTTGGTTGTTTCTGCCTCTTTGTATTGGTCAAAAGAAAGGCTCCAGTTCAGGTCGCTGCCTAGCTCCTTTTTCCATGCCTTTTCTTTGGTATTGTATTGATTTCGATAGTATTTAAGTAATTCGCTTTTGGAGATAAGCACAGTGCCATTATTGCCAAATTTCTTTACGCGACCGTATTGCACCAAATAGCTGATATTGGCGTTGGTGACGTTCTTTTCCAAAAGCTCAGAGGCAATCTGCCGCGCTTCGGATATATTGATCAAATCCTGCGGTTCAGAAAGCCGGGCGGGTTCGTTATATACCATTTACCTTGTTTTCCTTTAGTTTAGCATCTCATGTCATGATTTTTTGCTTTGCCATTTTAAGTCAAGGATTATGTTTCGGATGCTTTGTATTTTTGGCTTTTTTCCCGCTAATATACACGAATAAAAAACGAATGTCCACAAATTAACACCAATTATCACGAATTACACCGTGGAATTGTAGGGGCAGCCAATGTGTCTGCCCTTTGGGTGGTCAGGGGTGAATATTTCTTGTTGTTGTGTTGTTTGCGTATTTCAGAACAGACCCTGCAACTCGTCTGTTGCCCTCACAATGCCCTCACCTCTACCCACAAAAAGCGGGGAGAGACGATGGCATTGCGAGGGAGAGAAACGGGTAAGCGCCGGTTTTAATAGTCGCAATGAAAAGGAAAAGCTCTTACAAACCTGAGATCGGCTTCGTTTTCTTTGCTTTTGCCCAAAACTCATCCCGCTTTTCCGGCACCAGATAATCCTCATCGGAAATAAGGGGAATCTCAGGATAGCGCTGCGCTAAAAAGCGGGCAAAGAGTCCACTGCCCAAATGCAATACTTCGCCACTTTTCAGGTCGTAAATGGGAGTATCCCAGATGCCGCAAGAGGGAGACCGCGCTTTGAGGATCAAGCCGCAAATATCTGTAATACGATTGCTATCCATCATTTTAGCGAGATAATCCTGCATCAGAGGGCTAAAATCCGTGGCGCTCTGAACGCCTTTCATATAGGTTTCACCAGCTTCCAAATACAGATTCATCGGCTCGCGGGGCACGGGCAAGCCGCATTCCAGTTCCGGACAGATGGGGCTAAAAATTGCGTTAATATTCGCATACTGAAGGAGTTCTGGAAACTCTTTGGTGCCACCATCGTAGCGCGTATATTCTCCCAGCAGGCAGGCGGAAACCAAGATGCTAAGTGTTTTCATGCTTATTACAAAGAGCGGAGCTGCATGTAGCACAGGCATCTCCGCTCACAATACTGATATTTAGGAAAACTTGGAAGTAATCTCTTCCATGCCGGGCAGGCTAAAGACCTTGAATTGGTCGATGCGGATATTGGCATCTTCACCAAAATCCACCTGATCCCGATAGCTAATAAAATCTTCGTTATGGTGCTTGAGATGACGCATGAGATCGGGATGCACCATAATGCGCAGCTTCTTATTGCGGATAAAGTATTCGCTGCGCACCAGCCAGCGGTAAATGCGCATGGTTACGGCATCTTTGCTAATGATGCGTCCGCTGCCGTTGCAGAAGGGGCAGGCTTCGGAAAAGTTTGCCATTATCGTGGCACGCATGCGTTTACGCGTTACTTCCACCATCCCCAGATCGGTAAAGGGATATACCTTACTTTTGGCGCGGTCGCGGCGCAGCCCTTTTCGCAGGATTTCCAGCACATCGTTGCGCGCTTTATTATCGTTCATATCGATAAAATCTACTACGATTACGCCGGAGAGATCGCGCAGGCGGATTTGGCGGGCAGCCTCGGCAGCGGCTTCGAGGTTTGTTTTGCGCACGGTTTCTTCATAATGCGATTTGCCGGTAAAGCTGCCGGTATTGATGTCTATCGCCACCAACGCCTCGGTTTGCTCGATCTTGATATTCCCGCCAGAGGGTAAGTATATGCGGGAGTGGAAGATGGTCTCTATTTTCTTTTCAATAGCCCAGGCGTCGAAGATGGGGCTATCCTCTTTGTATAGCTCCACCGAGGGAATGAGATCGGGCGAAATATCCTCAAGCTGGCTTACGATGCTTCTGTAAAAGCTTTTGTCGTCTATGATTAGCCTATCTACATGCTCGCCAAAGAGATCGCGGATAAGGTAGTTTTCCAGAGCGTTTTCTTCAAATACGCAAAGCGGCGCCTTGGCATATTTTAGCTGCTTTTCGATGAGCCGCCAGGTTTTGGCAAGGGCTTTATATTCGTTTCTAAAGTCTTCTTCATCACAGCCTTCCGCCTCGGTGCGCACGATCAGTCCATAGCCGGGGTCTTTAATTTCGTTTAGGATATTGCGCAAACGGTTGCGTTCGCCTTGGGCATAAATCTTGCGGGAGATGGCGATTTTGGTCTTATTTGGGAAGAGTACCAGGAACTTTCCGGGGACGGATATCTGACCCGTAAGCCTGGCTCCCTTGGTGCCCAGCGGTGCCTTATGCACTTGAACCACAATCTCTTGACCGGGCGAAAGCAGCTTGCCAATCTGGGAGCTATCTGCTGGATTAAGCTGTTTGGGCGGCTTTTCATCCTCGTAAATATCCAGGAAATCTTGAACAATATCGCTATAGTGCAAAAAGGCGGTGCGTTCCAAACCAATCTCGATAAAGGCGGCACCCATGCCGGGCAAAACGTCTTTTACCGTGCCTTTGTAGATATTGCCCACTGGGTTTTGCCGGTCTTTGCGCTCTACAAAAAGCTCTACCAGCCGGCTATCCTCCAAAACCGCCACTCGCTTTTCCAAAGGGTGGATATTTACGATGATTTCGGTATTCAGGCTGTCTTTCTTCATAATTTATCCACCTGCAAGGGCATACGGTATTGCCAGATGCCCGGTTCCATCATTTCCAGCGCACTTTCGTATTCGTCCAGATACTTATTTAACTTGCTGCCAAAGAGTTTCAGGCTCATCATGCCAAAGAAATCGCTTTCGCTTAAGGCATCGAAAAAGCTGATCTTCTGCGGATAGTTTATGGTGCTATAGCTCGATATATCCGCCAGTTCCGCCGCTAAAGCCACGGCTTTATCCAAAGAAGCGATTTCGTCGATAAGCCCCAAAGCAAGGGCATCTTCTGCACTATAAACACGCCCTTCGGCGATGCTATTGATCTTTTCGGGGGCAATGCCGCGGGCATCCATTACGATGCCTTTGAACTCATCGTAGGTAGCAGCGGCACTCCGTTTTATAGATGCCAATAGCTCCGGAGAATAGGGTTCAAAGGGGTTGATTGCACTGGCGAACTTGCCAAACTTGATGGTTTCGGAAGTGATGCCCAGTCTGCGGCTGGCTTGGGTATATTCTGGCAGCATCATGATTACGCCAATGGAGCCGGCGATAGTGCCGGAATCTGCTACAATCTTATCTGCCGCACAGGAGATGTAATAACCTCCCGAAGCGGCTACTCCGCTCATGGATACCACCAGCGGCTTATCTTCTTTGAGTTTAAGCAAATCCCGGTAGATATGGTCGCTTTCCAGGGCGCTGCCGCCGGGGCTATCCACACGAAGCACCACGGCTTTTACATGTTTATTCTTGCTTATTTCCTGGGTGATTTTGCGCACCTTGTTGTAGGAAATCTGGCTTCTGCCATAAGAAGCGGTGCCCGGCGTGATGTCTCCGGAAAGATAAACCACAGCTATCTTATCGCCTTTTGCCAGCTTAACGGGGTTCTTGTATTTGGCGATACTTACGGTGTGGTTTTTGGTAATCTTGTGTTTTGCCAGATAATCTGCCCGCGTGCTGGCGGTATCTATTAGCTTCAGTTCCAGCGCTTCATCCGCCAAGATAAAGAGGTCTCGACGGTCGTTATACACCGCGCGCATATCTTCCACGGTAAGCCCGCGATTAGCTGCCAAAAGGCTAAGCATCTCTTCAAAGAGTCCGGAAAATACTTTAGATATGTTTTGCCGCGTACCTTCGGAAAAACCGGTTTGGCTAAAAGGCTCGCCAGCGCCCTTGAATTCCCCTGCTTGGATTACGTGCATCTTGATGCCGTATTTATCCATAAAACCTTTGAAAAATAGTGAATTGGCTGCCACACCGGTAAGCATGATGCCGCCGGAAGCGCTGGGGTCCATGGCGATCTCATCCGCATAGGATGCGAGCAGGTAATCCGCCTGCGAAATCATGTCTCCCGCAGCATATACGGGCTTGCCGGCTGCTTTGAACTCATTGAGTGCGAGACCTATTTCGTGGATGGCAGGCAGGGAAAAGCCGCCACCGCTGGGCTCCAGCAGGATGCCTTTGATGCGGACGTCTGTAATGGCATAGCGAATCTTGGCGCTAATACTTTCCACACTATTTGCGCTTAGCTTTTGGAACATGGGCATGGCTTGAATCTCGTTATATTCCGGCACTGTCCCGCTGGGATTGATTACCAGCCAGTTATCCTTACCCGCAAGGACGGTGGCGGAGCTGCCTTTAATGCCAAGCATTTTGTTCACTCCCCTGCTCACAAAAAGTGAGAAAAATATCAGGACAATGAAAACGAGGACTGCGATTAAAACTGTTTTCTTGGTGCTCATCTGAGCCTCCTCTTGAAATTATATTCAAATAAATTGTATTGATTTTGATAAAACTGAGTGGGTTTTGCCAAAATAAAAGATGGCGGAGATGTAGGGATTCGAACCCTAGAAACGCTCACACGTTTACACGATTTCCAATCGTGCTCCTTCAGCCAACTCGGACACATCTCCGCATCCGTGAAATCCAATCTTTTATAGGGGCAATTCTTGTCAAACATTTAATGCCTGAAGTGGCGATAGCCCGTGAAGATCATGCTCATATCCAGCTCATCGCAGGCTTTGATGCACTCTTCATCGCCTTTGGAACCGCCGGGCTGAATTATCGCTTTTACGCCTGCCTGATACAATTCGTCTATGCTATCCCGATAGGGGAAAAAGCCGTCCGAGGCGCATACGGCTATATTTAGGTCGTGCTTGAACTTACGGGCTTTCCAGATGGCAATCGAGGTGCTATCGATGCGGCTTACCTGCCCGATGCCCATGCCGATTACGCGATCCGCATAAGAAAGCGCTATGGCATTGGATTTTAAGAGACTTACCGCTTTCCAGCCATAGAGCATGGCGTTAAACTCCGCTTTAGTAGGCTGCCGGTGGCTAACTACCCGCCAATCTTCAATGGCTTCCGGCATCAGGTCCCATTCCTGCGCCAAATAGCCCCAGAGCATGGTTTTAACCTCGTAGAAGTTCTTGGGTTTGATGAGGAAGGAAGGGTCGTAGCTAATCAGGCGGCGGCTCTTCTTTTTCATCAGCACATCCAAAACGCCATCGTCGTAGCCGGGAGCGATGATGATCTCGGTAAAGATGCGGTTGATCATTACCGCTGCTTCCAAATCCAGGCTGCGGTTTACCACCACAATGCCGCCAAAGGGGGCAACTGTATCTGTAGCAAAGGCTTTCTTATAGGCATCTGCCAGGTTTTCGCCGCTGCCAATGCCGCAGGGATTGCAGTGTTTAAAGATAATTACGGTAGGTTCGCTAAAGAGCCGGATTGCCCTCAAGGCGCTATCAATATCCAGGATGTTATTGAAAGACAAATCCTTGCCGTGCAATACATTCCAGCCATCTTTGTTACATACGTAGAAGGCGGCGCGCTGATGCGGATTCTCGCCATAGCGCAAGCTCCGCTCTTGCATGCAGGTAATATCCAGATACTTTGGCATTTCCTTATCCGGTTCGGTTTCGCCGCGATATTCCGCCAGGTAATCCGAGATTACACTATCATACTGCGCTACCATGGCAAAGGCCTTTTGCGCCAGATAGCTGCTCCAGCATTCGGGGATTTCGCTGCCTTGCCTGAGGTGCTCCAGGGTGGGGGCATAGTCCTTGGGGTCAGTTAAAACACTTACATAGCGGTAGTTCTTTGCCGCCGCACGAATAAGCGCAGGCCCGCCAATATCGATGTTTTCTACTATATCGGCATGGGTGGATTCCTCTTTGCTGCGCACTTCTGCAAAGGGATAGAGATTTACCACCACGAGGTCTATCTGCAGCATGCCGTGCTCTTTTAGGCTACTTAGGTGTTCTTCCTTGCTGCGGTCTGCCAAAATGGCGCCATGCACCTTGGGGTGCAGGCTTTTAACGCGTCCATCCAAAATCTCCTCAAAGCCGGTGTAATCGCTTACCTGCACCAGATTCTTGCAAAACTGCTGTAAATGCCGGGCGGTATTGGATGTAGAGATGATTCCATAGCCCAGGCTTTCAAGCTCCATCGCCAGAGTCTCGATGCCTTCTTTGTTCGATACGCTAATCAGGGCGTATTTATTCATTATTTCCGTCCTCGTCGATAAGCTCGACAAAATCTTTTATTTCTTTTTTGCTGATGTATCCTTTTAATCTTTCGCTAAGTTTATCATCCGTATATAGTTCCATGCTGATGCGTACAATCTTTTGCGGCACTTTCTGGATGAGTTCTTCGCTCTTTTGATTGTCTATTACGCTTACCAATACGATGCCCCCCAGGATGATGAGCCAATTTACATAAATCCAAAACAGGAAGATGGGCAGCGCCGCCAAAACGCCATAAACGGCTTGGTAGCTGGTAAGATTGTAGATATAATAATCAAAACCGTATTTGATAAACACCCAGATTAGGGTAGCCCAAAAGGTTCCGCGTATCAGGCTGCTGCGCTTGATCTTGGCGCTCGGCATGAGCATATACAAAAAGAGCAGCGCCAAAAACTGGATGAGGAAGGGGAAAACGTAGGAAAGCAGGTTGAAAAGGGGCATTTTGAGCAGGCGCGAGATGATGGGCAGCGAACTGCTGGAAAAGAGCAGCACCATGATTACCAGCCCAAATACCAGGGTGCCAAAGAACTTGATGAACTGGCTAAAGAAATCTGTGGATTGCGGGGCGTGGGTATTTAGAATGCGGTCGAAGGTGCTGCGGATATTTTCAAAAAGCAGATACGAGGAGATGAGCAAAATCACAAAGACCATGATATTTAGTCCCATACGCCGTTCGATCATCTCGGAAATCATCTTCATTACGGCGTCTGCACTGCCGGGGATAAAGTTTTGCGCCACAAAATCCGCTATCTTATCTTTGAGATTCAGAAAGGGCAAATCCGGCGCCAGCATTACGATGAAGGTAACGAAAGGGATGAAGCCCAGGATGGTAGTATATGCCAGGCTGCCCGCCTCTCGCGGCACTTTCTCTTTGATAATGCGATTTAGCATCAGCCTCAAAAAGCCCGTTACGCTTTGCCAATTCTTTTTACGGCGCACCGGCGAAGCAATATTTAGATAAAGCTTGTACAGGCTTAGCAGCAGCGCCTGCCATAAACCCTTGAAAAAGCCGGAGATGCCACCAGAGCCGGAGCGTTTCTTTTTACCCATCTATTCCTCCCTCAGGGCTACCACGGGGTCCAGATTCCCCGCCCGTGCCGCCGGCGCAATGCCAAAGATCAAACCAATCCCCACCGAAACCCCCAGTGCGCTAAAGATCATATTGTTATTGGCAGTCATCGGCATTTGCAGGTACTTACCCACCATATCCAGGATCAAATAGCCAAATACCAGCCCAAACACCCCGCCCAGCGAGGTAATTAACACCGTTTGCACCATAAACTGCATAAAGATATCCCATCTGCGAGCGCCTATAGCCAAGCGCACCCCTATCTCCCGCGTGCGCTCTTTGATGGAAGCCAGCATGATATTCATGATTACGATACCCCCTACCAAAAGCGAAATCGCCGCGATCATAATGAAAATGGCGCTAAAGATCTGCGCATTCTTTTGCATCTCCAGCATATCTTCCTGCGCACTGCTTACGCGAAACACCTCTTTGCCATCTTTGATGTGCAGCATTATGGGGCGCAGCTTTTTCTGCAAAGCCAAAGCCTCTTCCGGGCTATATGCCAATATCTCCAATTGATCTACCTTGCTGCCAGGGGAAATCTTGGTCATCATTGTGGAAAGCGGTATAAAGCTCCGCTGATTCATATATTCCAGCGCATTTCTGCCCCACATCCCGCCGCCACCATGCTGTTCCCAATACTTTTCGCTTAAGACCCCGATTACCTCCATTACCTGATTCTTTAGAAACACCTTCTTACCGAGCGGGTTTTGATTGCCAAAGATCTCTTTTGCCACGCTGCTGCCCAATACGATTACATTGCTGCTTTCGCGCAGGTCGATATCGCTGATGAAGCGCCCCTTATCCGGAAACCAGTTATCCACTATCTGCATATCCGGATACACGCCAAAGCATTGCGCAGAATACTCTTTATCCCGATAGCGCAGCCGGGCATCCCAGGAGCTGATATTCGGGTTGAAGGCTCTGGCTTCGGGTATCAGGCTTTTGATCGTGCGCAATTCAGCAAGATTCAGCTTTGCCTCGCCCCCTTTTTTGAAGTCATATTGCCAGTTAAAGCCTATCTCCACTTTACTTAAGCCGCCCCGCTCTTCCATCCAGCTCATGGTGCTTTTATTCATCCCCGCCAATATCGCAAGCACCACCATAATGCACATTACGCCCAATACGATGCCCAAAATGGTGACGATGCTGCGCACTTTGCGCATGGCAATATCGGCTAAGCCTACCCGCAGGGATTCAAGCACTGAGATCGCCATGATATATCAGCCCATCCCGTATTTGGATGATTCTATCTGCCCGCGCCGCCACATTGGGATCGTGGGTTACCATGATTACGGTATTACCCGCGGCGTGCAAATCGCTAAAGATTTCCAGGATGTCTCCCCCCGCCTGAGAATCCAGGTTTCCGGTGGGTTCATCTGCCAAAAGTATCGAAGGTTTATTTACAATCGCCCGTGCAATCGCCACGCGCTGCCGCTGCCCGCCGGAAAGCTCATTCGGACGGTGCTTCAGGCGGTCGCTAAGCCCCACGCTTTCCAAAACCTCTTCGGCACGGCGTTTACGCTTTGAAAACGACATCCCGCCATACATCAAAGGCAATTCCACGTTTTTGAGGATATTGAAATGGGGAAGTAAATTAAAGGATTGAAATACAAAGCCGATCTTGCGGTTGCGAATCCCCGCCAAAGCGCGTTTGGGCAAATTGCTTACCAAATCTCCATCCAGATAATATTCTCCGCCCGTGGGGCTATCCAAACAGCCGATGATATGCATCAGGGTGCTTTTACCGGAGCCGGAAGGCCCCATAATAGCTACAAATTCCCCCGTTTCGATAATCAGGTCGATGCCATCTAAGGCTCTAACCTTTACTTTACCAAGCAGATAATCTTTGATCAGGCTTTGGGTTTTGATAATTTCCATTACTATTTCCACCTATATAACCATAAAACTATCAAAGCTCAATATGTCAAGGTTTTTTGCGTTGCAAGGTGTCCGGTCGCAGGTGTCGAGTGTCAGGAAGCTGGCGCCGACGGTAAGTTACTTTGTTGCTTGGTTGGTTCTTAGTTGCTTGGCTCCGGATGATTCGTGGTCATTCGTTTTTTTATTCGTGGAAATTAGTGGTAGTATTATGTCTCTCAGTCTTTCAGTCTCTCAGTCTCTTGGTCATAAAGCCCTCCCTCTATGTCCGAAACGAGCGCAGCGCCTGGCACCTGCGACCTGCCACCTGCGAGCTTGCGAGCCAGCGAAGCGCTACAGCCCTATCGCCAGCTTGATATACGCCGTGGAGCTATTCAGCTCAAAATCGTCAAAGGGCTGGGCAAATTGATAGTCTTCCCGCTTGCGTTGGTGCGAGCTAAAGCCCATATAGATATAGCTTTCTTTCATTATTTCGTATCTCAGCGAGCCATAAAAGGAGAGCTTCCCATGGGAATGCCCCTGCTCGTAAGTATCCAAAGAGGCGCCTGCTTTTAGCATTGCTTTGCCACTGGGATAATAGCTAATGCTACTATTGCCAATTAGGTAGCGATCGTCCAATATCACACTGCTGCTATCCGCGGGGGAAAAGAGCTTGCTATAGCCGTATTCCTTGTAATCCAGAAAGAGGTTCCACTGCATTTTTTTGGCAATCATGCCCCAAATATCGTATTGTAGCCCTTGCAGCGGGTAAGTATCTTCCAGTAGATACACCAGGCTTTTCCCATAATTGGCAGTAAGATGCGTGTTGAACTCATTGCTAAGGTTCCATCCGGCTGAAATGAATCCCAGATATCCCTGATGCGGCTTATTTTGCAAATCCAAAACCTGATGCACGCGAGCGAAAGCAGTAAGGCTGTATTTGGGGCGAAATGTATAGATATTGCTAAAGCCAATATCGTACTCTTTATCTGGCACTTTATTATCTAGGTTACTCTCCGTATAAGTAGCCCAGGCAGAAACATTTACAGTCTTTAGATAGCGGTCCCGGCTTGGTGGTTCCCAGCCCAGATAGAAATCCATTACCTGATAATCCGTATCCATATAATATCCCGCATCTGCCTGAAAATCCGGAGAGACCCTTTCATATCCGGCAGATAGACTCAAATCTTCCGGGGAAAAACTCAGACCAAATCTGCTCTGATATCCTTGCATAGCAGTATCTTGCTCGCTATCCCGCTTTCGCGTGCTGCCATCTATGCCATAGCTTAGATACCAATCCGGCACAAACTCCCATTTCGTCGAGTTTGAAAGCACATGGCTATAGTAGCCTTTATTCATCCTGCTGATAGTGCTGAAGTCAAGGTCCAGCCTATCCCAATTTGGACGCAAGGAAAACACCTGAAAGTAGTCGTTATCGTTGATCAACATGCCGGCATCGCTAATCCTTTTGTCCAAAGCGCCCAACATGCCCCATTTGAGGCTTTGGGTAGCGCCGGTAGCCTTAACTGCAAAGCTCGGTTTGGCTATATTTCTGGTGTATAAGATGTTGTCGGATATACCAAATGCCTGGATATCCTGGGCAAAGAAAAAGCGATTTTCGGAGTAATATGCCGGATAGCGGCTATTGTAATTATCTGCCGCATAATCCGGAGGCACATCCGAATAATCCGGATTGAAACTCAGATTTACCCGCGTTCTTTGTCCGGCGCTCAGGCTGATATCCAAGCCCAGATTTTCGGGATCAAAGCTTTGCGTCTTTTCCAAAAGGTCGTAGCTTTTTACAAAATAGGGTTTTATCTGCATATTACTTTTGCGCTGGATGGGCTGTTCCAGGCGGATATCGTGCCCCACGCTAAAATACTTTTTGCCCATACTGCCTACGGCATAAGGGCTGGAATAGAATTCAAGATTGCTATGATGATAGCGCGCCAAAATGATCTTCCAATCGTAAGGAGCTTGGGGCTTAAATCTCAGCTCAGATAGCGGGATGCGCGCCGTTACCCGCCAAATATTTTCGTCGTAGCGGCTTTCGTAGCTGTAGCTGCTATCCCAGGCATAATTCACGGTAGAATCCGCATTGCGGGTGCCATCCATTTCGCCACCCTGGGGGAAAAACAGGTAGTAATAGGCGAAATACTGCTCCGGCAAGGTGACAAGCTGCACTCTTAAGTAATCCGAATTGCCGCCCTCATCCCGCATTTTGGGTGTGCCCACCCGAAAATCTTCATTGATCTCCGCCTCAAAATGCACTACCAATGCCTGGTCGTCCTGCCAAAGCCAGGCACGGGTTTTCAGGCTTTCGCCCTTGCCATCTTCGGGGTCAATCCGGGTAAAATCCTCGATCATATTGTCATTTCCCATTACCGGAATGGAAGAATAAGGCAGCACCAGTGCCGAGAGCACATTGCAAAATAGCAGAATACAGATCAATTGGAGACTTCTCATTTTTCACCTCTATCAGGGTTAATCTGGATATATGAAATATTTGTGGCTTATTTGTCAAGTATTATTTTTTGCTTTATTGAGTTTTAGTTCATAATATTTTGAGATGAGGTCTTGTGTATGTGGTGCGCTCCCCGTTTCTCTCCCTCGCAATGCCATCGCCTCTACCGGCAATTTGTGGGGAGAGGCGAGGGCATTGTGAGGGCAACAGACGAGTTATGCCGCGCAAGCGCAGCAATGTAGAATGCAAAATGTAGAGTGTAGAATGAAGCTGCGCTCGTTTCAGATTTATCTGTTTTTGGTTCAGCATTTAGGAGGGGGAAAACAGGAGCTTCTACCGCGAATTGACACAAATTAGGGACGCGAATTAACACGAATGCCTTCCAGAGAATGTTTGGTCATTAATCCCTAGATCCCTATTTCATTGGATATTATCTATGTTTTGGCATTTCAGAACGGCGCAGGCAAATATCTCCTTGCCAAAATATGTATATTGCTTAATGTGTATATAACTTTTGTTCAAGGAATATAATAATGGAAATTACATATAAAGTAGTAAAAGAAGCGGATGCTGCCGCTATCTTGGGGCTTTATCGTGCCGCTGGCTGGTGGCAGATGGATGAAAACTCCGCTTATCTGGAAACCGTTAAGGGCATTATTGCCAATAGCCTCGCCTTTGTAATTGCCCTAAAAGGCAAGGAGATTATCGGCATGGGGCGCGCTATTTCCGATGGCGTAAGCGATGCCTATATTCAGGATGTAACGGTGCTTGAACGCTATCGCGGGCAGGGCATTGGCAAAGCCCTTATCCGAAAACTGATTGGATATTTGCAAGAACGTAAAATACAATGGATTGGGCTGATCTCCGAACCCGGTTATCAGGGCTTTTATCGTTCGTTGGGGTTTGGAGAAATGAAGGATTATACTCCCTTCCTGTTGGAACTTTAAATTATGGAAAACCAAATAAAAATGCCGGGGCTAAAGCCCTTACAAATAACCGATAACCTGCTGCTGCGCGAGTATTTGCTAAAATACCCCCGAGAAAATAGCGACTATTCCCTTACCGCTCTCATAGCGTGGGGCTTTATTTACAACAACCATTATCTCATGTTCAAAGAGCGCCTGGTAATCTTCAATCTGCAATATCAATTCATCTTATTTCCCATTGGTAAAGAGCTTAATCCCATGGAACTAAATGAATTGGTAAATAGCTTCCGGCAGTATTATCCCAAAGCGCAAGTGATTGCGATGCCGGAAGAGTATTTGGATAAATATCCCTATCTTATTGATGATTATGAGATTTATGAAGATCGGGATTGGGCGGATTATGTGTATTCTATTGATAGTTTGGTAAATCTCAGCGGCAAGAAACTGGCGAAAAAGAAGAACCTGATTTCGCAATTTACCCGCGCCTATCCGCAATATAAAGTGCTGAAGATTACCGAAGACCGCCTGGATGTAATCTTGCAATTTACCAAGAAATGGCGGAGAGAACGCAGCGCCGGCGGCAGCTATCTGGATACCGAATACAAAGCAATTGAAAACACCGTAAAGTATTGGAATAAATTACCAGTAGAGGGTATCATCATCTGTTTAGACCAAAAGATTGCTGCTTATAGCATCTTTAGCCCGCAAACCGTGGATATGGTTACGGAGCATTTTGAGAAGTTTGATCCGGATAAAAAAGGCTCGGCGCAATTGATCAACTGGGAAACGGCGCGCTATTTGCAGGGGCGCTACAAGTGGATGAACCGCGAGCAGGATATTGGATTGGAAGGATTGCGCCAGGCAAAGCTTAGCTATATGCCAGAGCGTCTTTTGCCTTATTATGCGCTCCGCCCAAAAGCAGAAAGTAGCCTGTCCAAAGCAGAATAAAAGTAAAGCTAAATAGTAATATACGCTTCGGTTTAGGATTGCGTATCAGCTGCCAGAGCACGGGATAGCTATCCGCCATTGTCCAGCGATCGGCATAATAGCGTAGCTCATTTGCCGGTTTGAGCTTGTTTAGCGCTTCCACGCGCTTCACCAGCTTTTGGTGATACATTCTGCCGCTTTTTACACCTTTCAGATTGTAATATGTATATCCCCCTCCAAAGTCATAAAGCGGAATAAGATAGATAACGCTGTTATAGCCTTTTTCAAAAAGCTCCAGCGCCAGCGGGTCTTCGGTTTTTTTGTAATAGTAGTTGAGTTCCAAAAGCGTGGTAATCATACCACTTAGCGAGAAATATGGCTCCTCTGCCGGATACTCCATATACCAATAGCTGGAGTCATTTAGCGCTACCGCTACTTTTCCCAGCTCCGGGCGCAGCGAATTAAGCGCCTTATACGCCTTGGTATAGATATCCAAATCCCGTTCATAACCGGCGCGCTGTAAGAGTGCGTTCATCAGCGATGCCTGCGCCAGTGCAGATTGCCAGGGTTCTTTTTGCCCATATTTGGGGTAATCGAACTCATAATAAATATCCAGAGTGCTATCTGTTTCCACCGCATGCTGCAAGAGCCAATCCGTATATTGGATAAAGCGTTTCTGCATCTTGGGGTCGTCTCGCAAAAAGAAGGCTTCCTTGGCATCGCGGGAGATAAATAGCGGATTGTAATGCTTTTTGCCATCACTATAGCGCTGCATGGGCAGCCCAGATAAGTCCTTACTGCTGGTTTGATTGATGGGTTTGCCAGTAAGGAACCCCCACACCTTTTCGGCGGCAAGCTGCACGTCGGTTTCGGCAAATTGCCAGATGAGGCTCACGGTAAAGAGCGCCAAAACGCCAGATAGGATAAGTACGAACCTGCGAGACATTTACACTCTCCTTTTCAAGAAAAAACTGATGCCATACAGCAGCCCCTGACAGATAACGATGGTGGCGCCGGTAGGCAGATTAAGCTGGTATGAAAGCCCGAAACCAACGAGTGCGGTAAAGATGGCGGTGGCAATTGACATCAAAATGGCAAAATGCAGCCGGCGCACGATATTGAAGGCAATTACCGCCGGCAGAATGAGTTGTGCCGTTACCAGGATGATTCCCGCACTTTTAAGATTCAATACGATATTGATCGCCAAAAGCAGGTAAAAGAGCCGTTCTGCCAATGCCGTCCTGATGCGAAAGACCTTTGCCATTTCAGGATTGTAGCTGAGGTAAAAAAGCTCTTTGTAAAAGAAAAGCACATAAAGGGTATTGATAATGCTGAGGGCGCCCAATGCCCATACCTCGCCTTTCTGAATAAGTAGCACGTTGCCAAAGAGATAGCTGGGGAGGTCGAAGCTATAAGAGCGCGAAAGCGAGATGAGGATGATGCCCAAAGCCATGGAGAGCGAGAGGAAGATGGTAATGGTATTGGCTTCCTGAAGCTTTTGGTGGCGGGAAAGCCAGGAAATACCCCAGGCAATGCCGCTTACAAAGATCATCGCTGCCAGATTCAGATTCATCCCCGTAATAATGCCGATGGCGATGCCGGCAAATGCCACGTGGGAAAGCGCTTCACCCAGATAGGAGATTTTGCGTAAGGTAACGTATGGCGCAAAGATAGCCAGCGAGATGCCGGAGAGGATGGCGCCCCAGAGGGCGGTAATCAGAAAGCCGGGCATTAGTAATCCTTCTCAATGAGGCGGATGGTTTCGCCAAAGGTTTTTTGGATCATTTCAGCATTTACCAAGTCCATCTCGGTATGGCAATGCAGGCTGCGATTTAGGCAAATCAGGAAGCTGCAATATTCGGAAAGGGTATGCAGGTCATGGGAAATGCTGATGATGGTTTTACCCTCTTCGTTTAACTCTTTTAGGAGGGCGAAAAAGCTCTTTACGCCTACTTTATCGATGCCGGCTTCGGGTTCATCCAGTATCAGGTATGGGCTATCCGAAAGTATTGCCCGGGCAAGCATTACACGCTGAAACTCGCCGCCGGAAAGGGTGCCGATAAAGCTTTGCGCCTTCTCTTTGATGCCGCATTTTTGCATAACGGCGAGGGCCTTGGCTTTGTGGCTGGCTTTGCAGCGCCTTCCCAGAGGGATGCTGCCGGCGATGCCCATCAATACTATATCCAAGGCGGTGGCGGGAAAATCGCGGTCAAACTCCTCTCGCTGGGGCAAATAGCCAAAGTTATGCTCCTTTAGCCAATCTGCCTGTGCTTTGCCGGAGATGTGTATCTCTCCTGTTTGTAAGGGGATCAAACCCATAATCAGCTTGATCAGAGTGGATTTGCCGGCACCGTTGGGACCTATAATCGCCGCAAACACCCCCTTGGGTATCTCAAGCTGGATATTCTGCAGGATGTCTTTGTCGGCAATCTGGTAATTCAGGTCTTTGATTTGGATCATGGTGTATCTGGTTTGGGGCTAAAGCTTTCTTTCATTATTTGCCAGTTTGCCGCCATCAGTTCTGCCACGCTTTTTACCGGTAAAGTTCCGCCCAGGGGGTCGAGGGTTTCCAGCTTCAGTTTATATTCTTTGGCTAATATTTCGGCAGATTTGGGGTTTTGCTGCGGCTCGATAAAGATGGCTTTGATCCGGTGCTGGCGAATGGTAGTGCCCAAAGCGGCAAGCTCGCGCGCGGAAGGCTCTTTGCCAGGGGAGGATTGCACCCAGCCGGCATAGTGGATATTGTAATCCCGCGTAAAGTAATGGAAGCTATTGTGATAGGTTATTATTGCGGGCGCTTCAAAAGCGGTGCGTTCGTGCCTGATGCGGCTATCCAGATCACTTAGCTCCTTTTGGATGATGTCATGATTGTGGGTTATTAGCGGTGCAAAATCTGGGAACAGCAGCACTAATTCGTTCTTAAGCTTGGTAGTGAGCTTTTGCAGGAGCTGAGGGGATGTCCAGAGATGCGGGTCTATCAAGGCATGCTGATGCCCGTGGTCATCCTCCTCTATATCGCTGCTAAGCTGATGATGCCGCACCTGCTTAAGCGAATCCAGTGCGATTAAATCTTTCAGCAAATCTGCTGCCACCAATTGCTTGGCTTCCAGGTTTCCCAAAGCTTGTTCTATCAGGTGCTCCAGCCCCAAGCCATTGGATATTACCAGTTCGGCGCGGTGTAGGTCTTTCAAATCTGCCGGAGTGGGGCTAAAGGTATGGGGCGAGGCATTTGGCGGAATCAGGCTTTTTACTTCGATGCCATCGCCTACCAATTGCTGTAGCAGCAGTTCATAAGGGTGTATGCTGCATAGTATCAGGGGTTTAGCTTCGGCTTCAGCTTCTTTGGGTTTACCGCAGGCAGCTGCCAGTAAGACTAAAATAGTGAATACAATCAGGGCAATCTTTCGCATCATATCTCCTATCGCAGGGCTAAAGGCGGGAGCGCCTGCCCCCGCCCATTCTAATCTATTATTCCATATTGCGCAAGAGGCTGGTAAGCAGGCGCACGCCTACCCCCGTGGCACCAACGCCGTAAATCCCTTTGGGTTTATCTTTCATGGTGCTGCCAGCGATGTCAATATGAATCCAGGGTTTATTTTGCACATATTCGCGGATAAAGAGCGCTGCGGTAATGGCGCCTGCCAGAGGGCCGCCCACGTTTTTCATATCCGCCATTTCAGACTTGATCAGTTCCTTATAGGGTTCGTGCAGAGGCATTTGCCAGATCAATTCGCCAGAATCCCGGCTGGCTTCTTTCAGCTGCTCTATCCAAGGCTCGTTATTGCCTATTACCACGCTGTAATCCTGCCCCAAAGCTGCCGCTGCGGCACCGGTTAAAGTAGCAATATCCAATACCTTATCCGCCTTTTCCTTTTCCAATACGTAGTGAATGGCATCCACCAGGGTAAGCCGCCCTTCGGCATCGGTATTTACTACTTCGATGGTCTTGCCGCTCATGGAAGTGATGATATCACCGGGGCGGTAAGCCTCGCCGCTTATCATGTTTTCTGCCGCCGCAATGATTGCCACCACGTTTACCTTCAGCTTCAGGTTTGCCACTGCTGCCATGGTACCAATTACCGCTGCGGCACCGCCCATATCGCTCTTCATGCCCATCATGGAGTTTGCCGGCTTTATGCAATAGCCACCGGTATCGTAAGTAAGTCCCTTACCTACCAGGGCGATAAGCTGGTTCTTCTTGTCTGGATTGCCGGTATAGCGCATAATGATGAGCCGGGGATCCACCTTGGAGCCTTTGCCCACTGCCAGAAGCGCATCCATCTTGAGGCGTTTAATCTTGTCCGCAGAGTGTGTCTCGATAGAAAAGCCGTATTGCAGGGCGGTCTTCTTGGCAAATTCCGCCAGGCTTTCGGGATTGATGATATTGGCGGGTTCATTTACCAGGTCGCGCGCCATATTGGTAGATTCGGCAAAGATTCTGCCTGCCAGGATGCCGCGGTTCAGATAGCGGGTATTTTTGGTAGAGAGCAGAAGGTGGATATTCTCGATGGTGCTGGCTTCCGGCTTACTGAGGTATTTATCGAATCTATAAGCAGATAAGAGGGCAGATTCGGCTAATACATGCCCCAGATTCACGTCGCCCAAGGCAGAGCTAAAGCCCAGCATTACCTGCACCTGTTTCGCCTTTGCCGCCATCGCCGCACGCCAGCCCATGGCAAAGAGATCGCGCATCTTGTTGCTATCCAATTTGCTTTTAGCTCCAGCGCCCACCAGGATAAAGGTCTCTCTTTTTTTGCCTTTAATGCAGGCAAAAGTGCTTATTTTGCCATAGCCAAAGCTATAGTCATCCTCTTTTACGAAGTTTTCCAGCATTTGGATAGTGTCTTGATCCAGGAACTCCAGACCCTTGAGTTTGCCATTTTCCTCGTGGATGAGGATCAAGGTATCCAGATGTTCGGGCAATTTGCGGGTTACATCGATTTTCATTGTGTACTCCTTATTTATCTCTATTTTCATTAAAAATCATCGGAAAGGCTGAGGTAAATCTGCGGTTTGGAGATCTGCGAGAGGTTTGTAAGCCATGCTACATCCAGCTTTAGCACAAAGTAGCCCAAAGAGAGCCGCGGTCCAAAGCCATAGCCCAGCTTGATATCCTCCAATACGCCTTCATGCGCACCGCGGAAGTATTTATTCTCATCCCACACCGCACCAATATCCATATAGGCAGAGCCGCGGATATTGCTGATGCTAAGGGGCAGGGGGAAAGCGATACTGAGTTTATCCAAAAGCGGATAGCGCAGCTCCACGCTGCCCAGGAGCATCTTTTGTCCTGATATATTATAGGGTAAAGCGCGCACGCCGTAAAAGCCGCCCAAAGAGAAGCGATCCGGATATTTACCGCTGCTGATGGCGCCATTGAAGCGGCTTGCCAGCGAATAGCGCTTATTAAACAGATGGTATTTGCGGATATCCACATAGTTCGTAAGATAATCCAAATGCTCACGGGCAAAGCCTTTACGCAGGGTATAATTTGCTCGAAGCCCGGTAAGCGGCCCTGTGGAACCATAGAGCGCATTATCAAACACCAAGGAGATGCCCGGCACAAAGGCGGTATCATCCAGCTTATCTACATTATTTTGCCAGAGATTCTGCCCGATATCCTCATGGGGCAGATAGTCCCAGTTTCTTTGATAATAGTATAGCATGGCGTCGCTTTCGATGCGGCTGAAGCGGCTAAAGGGATAGCGGGCCAAGAGATACAAGCCGCCCTGCCGCTCGTGCAAACGGAAGTAATCAAAGCCTTCCTGAGTCCAGGCGCGGTAGTAGTTGCGGTCGTAAAGATTATATAGCCCAATGCCCCAATCCCAACGGCGGGAGAGATTTAGGTAGCTCATAAAGATGCTGCTTTCGTCCAGGCGTTCGGATAGCCCCAAACTTAGCCCCAGGCTATGATCTCCCATCAGGTCGCTAAAGCCCAGTTCAACGCTGCCCATCATGCCGCTGCCGCTGCTATAGGCTGCTCCGCCCCAGATGCTATCCAGGCTAAAGCGGGGACGATAGCGCTTGATTTTGGGCGGATGGGCGGCAAGTGTATCCGGACGCTCATCCCAGGCATAGTGCAGGGAAATAAGCGCACTATCCGGATAGCTGGGCTCGTAAACACTGAAATTGGGACGCCGTGCATCCGAATAGTTTGAAGCCGGCGGCGTTTTTTCGGGTTTACGCTTGCGCGGACCAAAGAGCCTGAGCTGTTCCAGGTCTATCCCCGCCCCAAATACATGTTTGCCTTCGTATAGCTGCGCTGCGGGATAATCCTCAAACTCCAGATCCTTCAGAGGGTTATGCCCTAAATAAATGTCCCAGCCATCGTTAAAATAGTTTGAGAGCAGGATATAATTGCCATCCATAGAAATATCCGCCGTGGATACTCCAGAGAGGATATTGCTCAAGGTGGCGCGACGGTTTTCCTCTCTATCCACTATTTCCAGATTCGCAATACCCTCGCGATAAGAGATATAGCCCAGATATTTGCCGCCTTCTGTATAGAAGGGACTTGCCAGATCAAAAGGCTCATTGCAAACCTGATACAAGCTACCACTCGTAAGATCATACTCAAAAACGTTATATACTAAATTGCTAAAATAGCCAAAACCCGCTTCCGGAAGCGCTTCCCCCCGTTGGCTGGTAAAAGCAAGCTTCGTGCCATCTGGATGCCAGCGCGGGCTTTTATCTGCAAAGGCGTCTGCCGTAATAGCCTGCAAATCTCCCGTATCCAGATTGTAAACAAAGATATCCGTCTGCATCCCCTTTTGGGCGCTGAGGGCGATGCGCTTGCCATCTGGCGCCACATCGATCTCGTAAATGCTTAGTAAGCCGGCTATCTGAATGCTACGCTTGATTTTCCTCTTTTCCACATCCAAAATATGGATTTGATCCCCGGTAGCGCTTTTGGCTACAAAGGCAAGGCTATTACCATCTGGAAACCAGCTTATATTGCTGCGCAGGTAGTGAAATTCCTCCAGTTTACCGCTATTTTCGCCGGTGATAAGCTTTTGCGGCTTTTCCAAACCCAGGCTGCTCCCCAGCCAGATGCTATATCGCGCGCCAGTATCCGAATAATACGCATAGCGGATGCCATCTGGCGCAAAGCGGGGGGAGAAATTGAAGTAAGAGCCTTGTTTATCCCGCTCTGTTCGCTTCTCATACGCCTCGAGGGCAATCTGATGGCTATTGATATAGGGGTAATAGTCCCGCTTTAGCTGAAACTTCCAGCGCGATTCCAGCTTGGCAAAATCCATGGCAAAGACCCGCTTGGTAGCCTCATCCAGGCTGTTCATGGAGCGCAGGGTATAGAAATATTCGCTCAGCTTCTCGCGCCCGTAGGTCTCGGCGATATAGCCCAGAAAGCTTTCCCCCAAACGGTAGGCATAATAGCCATCCTGATATTCCAGCCCGGGCAGCTTGTCGTTTAACACCTTATCCAACACAAACATATTATTGTAAGGGTCTTTGGCACCCGCGGAATAATACTCTGGCAAACCTTCGGAAAACCAGAAAGGAAAAGCGATGGGACGCAGCGCTTCGATGCGGTTTGTAATCCGGCTCTCCAGCCCATTGATATAGGCATGCGTAAGCTCATGAATCATTAGCTTTTCCAGTGCCCGATAGTCCCCGTCGAAAGGCATTACCACGCGGATGCGCATGCTTTCGGTAAAACCGCCCACCCCTTCGCTTAAGAGCGGGGAGATGATATTGGTTACCTGAAAGTCGTCCTTATTGGCATAAAATACCAAGGGGATACGGCTGAGCACGGGATACTTTAGTTCGCCTTTGAGATAGTAATAGATTTCCTCTGCCATCAGCGCCACGGTGCGTCCA